>CAXUFZ010000099.1:0-11406 GCA_964250345.1 uncultured Rubrobacteraceae bacterium | reverse complement strand
AGACGGCCGGCTCTTCCCCCGACCACGGCGCGTACCACCCCACCCCGAACCCGTCGGCGTTCACCACCCCGCTCATCATCTCCCGCGGCGCGTAGCTCTGCACCAGCAAAGAGTGTTCCCGCTCCAGCACGACCGAAGACAGCGTGACCTCGGGCCCGCCGAGGTAGGCGACCATGCGGCACATCAGCGGGCCTCGGAGCGGCCCGCCGTAGCGGAGCTAGCTCCGCTAGCGCGCACAGCGGAAGCCGACGAAGAGTTGGCGCCTGACGGGCAGGTCCCAGTTGCGGAAGGTGTTGCGGGCGGCGCCGGGGCGGGTGGCCCAGGAGCCGCCGCGGAGTATCTTGTAGCCGGCGTCGAGGAAGACCTCGGTGTATTCGCGGTAGGGGAAAGCTTTGAAGCCGGGGTAGGCGGTGAGCTCGCCGGAGGTCCACTCCCAGACGTCCCCGATCATGCCCAGAGCCCCGTAGGCGCCGGCGCCCATCGGGTACGCCCCGACGGGGGCCGCGCGGAAGGCGAACTGGTCGAGGTTCGCCCTCTCCTGCGTCGGCGCCTCGTCGCCCCACGGAAAAAGCCTCTTGGTCCCCGTCTCGGGGTCCCAGGAGGCCGCCTTCTCCCACTCCGCCTCCGTCGGGAGGCGCTTGCCGGCCCACCCGGCGTACGCGTCGGCCTCGTACCAGGAGACGTGCACGACGGGGGCGTCGAGCTCGAGCGGCTCGTCGAAGCCGAAGCGCTCCGTCCACCAGGAATGCGGCTCGGGCTGGTACCAGTGCTTGGGCGCCGTGATGCGCTCCCGCTGGATGTGCTCCCAGCCTTCCTCATCCCAGTACTTTCTCTCTCCGTAGCCGCCGCTCTCGACGAACTCCAGAAAGGCCCGGTTGGTGACGGGCGTCCTGTCCAGGTCGAAGGCGGGGACGTCCACCTCGTGGGCGCCGCGCTCGCAGTCCAGGGCTTGCGTCCGGTCTTCGGTGCCCATGACGAACGGGCCGCCGGGGACGTGGACCATCTCTTCGGCGGCCGTCGGGTCGCCGGGGGGGAGATCCTGTTCAGATGACGGCCTGTAGCCTCCGCCGTCCATGAGTTGGAGGGTCTGGAGCATGGTCTCGTTGTGCTGGTATTCGTGCTGGAGGATCATGCGGTAGACGAACCCGCCTCCGAGCAGCGGGTTCCCGCTTTCGAGGTCGGCGTCTTCCAGGGCCTGGAGGACGGCCCGGCGGACGGCGTCGAGGTAGACGTCGGCGTCGCAGCGGTCGAGGAGGTCGAGGGAGGGGCGCTCCTCACGGGGGGTGAGCGAGGCGTCGTACATGTCGTAGAGTTCCCGGTCGGAGAGGCCCCGGCCGAAGGCCCTCTCCAGCAGCCAGAGCTCCTCGTAGTTGCCGATGTGGCCGTAGTCCCAGATGAGGGGGCTCATGATCCTGTCGTGCTGCCGCGACAGATCCTCCTCGGAGACGGGTGCTAGCAAGAACCTTGTCCTGGTCCTGGCCTCCTCCAGTTGATGGGCGAGCGTGTCCTTGAGTACCGCTTGCTCTGTATCCATGACGATGATGTTAGTCGCCTCCCCCCGCTCTGGCAACGAGCGGTTAGAATGCCGGGGAAAACTGGAGAGGAGGAAGGCATGTCCGAGAGAGGGAGGCCGGAGGCGGACCTCGCGCGGGCCTTCGGGGAGTCGTACCAGACGGTGGTGCAGAGCGCCGTGGACGCCCAGCAGCGCAACGTCGGGCTCGCCCAGGGCTGGGTCCAGAGCCTGACCGGGCTGCTGGAGAGCCAGGTCGAGACGAACCGGGCGCTGACCCGCGCGATGGAGTCCTACGTCAAGGTCGTGGACGAGAGCCTCGAGGCCCAGGCGCGCACCAACAGGGCGCTGGCCGAGAGCATGGAATCGTACAAAGAGGTCGTGGAGAGGGTCTCCGACCTCCAGGAGAAGAACACGGAGCTCACGCAGGGCTTCTTCGAGCGGGTCACGGGCGAGCTCGAGTCGCAGGTCCAGAGCAGCCAGGACATAGCCCGCGGCATGGTCGAAGGCTCCCAACAGCAGATGGAGGCCTTCCAGAAGATGCTCGGCGAGGCCACACAGAGCTACACGGACCTGATGAACGCCCCGTTCGCCCTCTACCAGAAGAACCTGGAGATGTTTAGGAAGGGCGAGTAGGCACCAGAGAAGGCACCGCGGACGCGCGTTCAGGAAGAGAGGCGTTGTGCAGGCAGAGAAGAGCTACGAGATAAGGAACCTGATCGGGGGTTCCTGGGAACCGGGCAACGGCCGCGAGACCGAGCCCGTCTACGACCCGGCCACCGGCCGAACCATAGGCGAGACCCCGCTCTCCACCACGGAAGACGTCGACCGGGCCGTAAAGGCCGCCCGTACCGCCTTCCCCGGCTGGGCCGCGACCCCCGTTCCCGAGAGGGCCCGCCTCCTCTTCCGCTTCAAGATGCTGCTCGAAGAGCACTTCGAGGAGCTGCGGGATCTCGTCACCCTGGAGAACGGCAAGGACGCCAGAGACGCCGCCGGGGAGGTGCGGCGCGGCATCGAGGTCGTGGAGTTCGCCTGCGGGATGCCGACGCTACTTATGGGAGAGGCGTCGCGCGACGTCGCCCGGGGCATAGACAACGTGTCGTACCGCTACCCGCTCGGGGTGGTCGCGGCGATCACGCCCTTCAACTTCCCGTGCATGGTGCCGCTGTGGACGCTCCCCGTGGCGATAGCCGCGGGCAACGCCTACATCCTAAAGCCGTCCGAAAGAACGCCGCTCTCCGCCATAAGGCTCGGCGAGTTGTTGACGGAGGCCGGCCTGCCCGAGGGCGTCTTCTCCATAGTAAACGGCGCCCGCGAGGCGGTCGACGCGATCCTGGAGCACCCCGGCATCGAGGCCGTCTCCTTTGTCGGCTCCCAACCCGTCGCCGAGCACGTCTACACCCACGGCGCCGCCCACGGTAAGCGGGTGCAAGCGCTGGCCGGGGCCAAGAACTCCATGATCGTCATGCCCGACGCCGTCCTGGACACCGCCGTCCCGAACATCGTCTCCAGCGCCTACGGCAACGCGGGAGAGCGGTGCCTGGCCGGCAGCGTCCTCGTCGCGGTGGGGGAGGTGGCCGACGAGGTGGTCGAGAAGGTCAGGGAGGCGGCCTCGGCCATGAAGGTCGGGCCCGGCTACGAGGAGGGCTCCGAGCTGACGCCCGTGATCCGGGACTCCCACCGCGACAAGGTCCGCTCCTACGTGGATCTCGGCGAAGAGGAGGGCGCGAGCGTCGTCCTCGACGGCCGCGAGCCGCCGCTTTCGGAGGGCTTCTTCTTCGGCCCGACCATCCTCGACGACGTGACGCCGGACATGCGGGTCTCCCAGGAGGAGATCTTCGGCCCCGTACTCTCCGTCGTCCGGGTGAACTCCCTCGACGAGGCCATAGAGTTCACCAACGGCTCCTCCTTCGGCAACGCCTGCTCGATCTACACGGAGAACGGCGCGGCGATCCGGCACTGGCGCGAGAACGTCGAGGCCGGAATGCTCGGCGTGAACATCGGCGTCGCAGCCCCGATGGCCTTCTTCCCGTTTAACGGCATCAAAAACTCTTTCTACGGCGACCTGCACGCCACCGGCAAGGACGGCGTCCGCTTCTTCACCGAGAACAAGGTCGAGATCTCGCGCTTCCTCTCCGAGCCCGGCTCCGGCCCGTCCGTCCGCCGTCCCACCGAATCCGGCGCCTGACCGACAGACCATCTTTTCTCCGCGGGGCGTTCCTCCGGGCGCCCCGCGAGATCCGCCGGCAGAGGCGGGTACGGAGGCTGTAACGGACAAATGTCCGGGGCCACTGCTTCGCCCAGCCGCGCATAGTTTATGTCCAGGTGTGGCATTGCCTGGATGCAGCGTGTGTGATCCCACGTAAGGATGATGGTCGAGCCCGACGCTCGCGGCTGACGGTAAAGCCGGACCCCGGCGGGTCCGATAACCCCCCAAAGAGTCGAGCCTTAGCGCGCCGGTCCTGGACACGGTCGCGGGGCCCCGGACGCATGAGCCCGGGGATCGATAGACGCGGGAGGAGCACGTTGGCCAGAGGTGGTGAGATGGCGTCGCCGGTCCCGCCCGTTACGACAGGCCTGGCTTCGGGGCTCGTCGAGGAGGCCGTGCGGCGTCAGGAGGCGCTGATGGACCTGGCCTCCGAGGCCCTGCGGAGCGGCCCGTACCCGGCGTTCGCGCGGGGGGTCGTCGAGCGGGTCGCCGGGGTGTTGGGCGCACAGGCGTGCTGGGTCTTCGAGCTCGTCGAGGGGGACCGGCTCTCGCTCCTGGCCGGGACCGGTCGGGCGAGGGCTCCTGTCGACGTCGGACTGGGGTCGTGGGTAGGGCGCGCACTGGTCTGCGAGGGGCCGGTGGTTCTGGAGGATGTGGACCCGGAGGGCCGTTTCCCGGGGATGTTGCCGGGGTCAGATCCGGAGCTCGTGGGCGGGGTGGCGGTCAGGATTCCCACGTGGGCCGGCGACTTCGGCGTGCTCGGCGTCTGTTCCACGCGTCCCAGAACTTTCTGCGAGGAAGAGGTGCGCTTCGTAAAGAACGCCGCCGAGGTGCTCGGCATGACCGTCGAGCGCGGCCTCGCCGAGGCGGAGAGCCGGCGCGAGCTCGAGGAGCAGGACAGGAGGGTGCGCGCCGCGGAGGAGAGGTTCGCCTTCCTCTCCGAGGCGACCACCGTGCTGACCGCCGCCCCGGACCCGCCCTCGGCGCTCGCGGCGACGGCGCGGCTGGCGGTGCCGGCGTTGGCCGACTGGTGTTTCGTCGACGTGGTGCGCGAGGACGGGGAGCCGCCCGCCGAGATCCGGCGCCTCGCCGTCGCCGGCACCCTAGAGAGCCCCGACCGGCGGCATCTCGCCGAGGATCTGGGCCGCCGGCACTATCCGATGAATCCCGGCGACCCGCACGGCACGCCCAAGGTGCTCAGGACGGGGAGGCCCGAGATACTGCCCGTCGTGGGACGGGAGGTCCTCGAGTCCATCGCCCGCGATGAGGAGCATTTGCGGGTCGTGCGGCGGCTCGGTCCCGTCTCGTACATGTGCGTGCCCTTGCAGGTGGGGCGGCGCCTCATCGGGGCTTTAGGCCTCGTCTCGACGGCCCCGGGCCGCCGCTACGGCGAAGAGGACCTCGCGCTGGCCGAGGGCCTCTCCCGCTGCGCCGCCCTCGTCGTCCGCGGCGCCCTCGAAAGCCTCGCCCCGGACCTCGGACGCCGGGGGTTGGATCTCCTGGCGCGGCACGCCGGCGGCCTCGTCTCCTCCGTTCCCGCCGAGGCCCCGCCCTCGCTCACCCGCCGCCAGCGGGAGGTGCTAGATCTCCTCGAAGCGGGCCTGCCCGCCAGAGAGATAGGGGCCAGGCTCGTCGTCGCCGAGACCACCGTCCGCAAACACATCCGCGATCTCCTCAAAGCCTTCGGCGCCCACTCCCAACGCGAGGCCCTCTTCAAAGCCCGCAACCTCGGCCTGCTCGACGGCTGAGAGCTCCAGAAGGGTGTCAATCTTGACACCAAAAAGAGTGTCAATCCTGACGACGCGTCCCTCTTCTTCTCGCGGGAAACTGTCCGCAGGGACAACAGGAGAAGGAGACGCCCCCGATGAAAAAGACCGCGACGATCCTGACAACGCTCACGCTTCTAGCCCTCGTGGCCGCGACGCCCGCCGCCGCCAGGGAAGCAAACAACGCGCCGGGCTCCACCGGGACGCGTCTCGAACCCTCCCAACCCATATCGGTCGTCAAGGCGACCGGCGTCATACGGCAGGGCATAAACGTCCTTCCGTACGTCAACTACCGCATCTACGACACGCGCACCGGCCGGCACTACGCGCTCGTGAGCAGCGGGTACCCGGCTCTCCTGCACCGCCACGTCGGAGAACGGGTGACCGTCTACGGCACCAGAGTGCTGCGAGTCCCCAAAGACCTCGGACCTCCGCTGCTCGACGTGTTCCGGGTCGTACCGCTCTCAAAGTCCTCGGCCGTGTGAGTAGCGGCAGACGTGTTCGAGACGAAGACGGATCTGACAAGGAAAGGAGGTGCGACGGGGGACGGTTAAAGGGTTGGACAGAGAGCGACGACAAAGAACGGAGACAAGAGAGGAGGCGGAGATGTTGGTAAACGACCTGCAGATCAGGAAAGTCCACGTTGCGTTGGTGGGGGTGCTCGCGCTCCTGGCGGTCGTGTGGGTAGCGGCTTACGCCGGTGCGCCCACGCTGGACCTGGTCTTCTACATGGGAGTCAGTTACGCGCGGGCGTACTGGATCATCAACGCCATAGTCCAGGTTTCGTCCATCGCGGGTCTCATCGCCATCGTCGGAGGTCCGCTTGCCATGGCAATTCGCGCCATCGGGTTCTGGTACCTGAAGCGGTACATCAAGAACAAAGGAATCAAGAAAGCCGCTTCTCTGTAAGCACGTGGACGGTTCGTGGGGCCTCCGGCAGGGCCCCACGGACCGGAGTTTGGATCGGGTCGGCAGATAGGAAAATCTATTGAGCGAGAGGATCACCCAATATGCGTCCGGAGGCGGCGTACGTTTGTTGTTCCAAACGGCGACGTACACGTACCTGATCGGTCGCGGGCGCCTGGAGCGGGAGTCCGAGTGGGTACTGAAGATCCTCGGGCGCTTCCTGCCGGGACGTCTGCAGGCAAGTCCGTTGCTGCTCTTCGCTTCTGGAAGGTTGATTCTGCTGGTGGCGGAGACCGTGGCCTTCGGCGCGGCGCTCTTTGGGTTGCTCCAGATCACCGAGTCACTTACCGCTCTGAGCCTGACGTTTTTGGTGCTGATCGCGGCCGGATTCGTGGAGGGCTACAGAACCGTCCGGCGCACGGTTACCCCGCCCGACCAAGAGCGTCTCCTGCTGGCCCCGATACCAGACCGAAGGGCCTACACGCTTGTCTGGATCGGTGGCGCCGCCCTGGGCTTCGTCGACAACCTGCTCCTATTGCCCCTGGTAGCCGGCATAGCCGTATCGACCGTTCTCGGATCCGTCGTGTCGTGGCCGGTGTTGTGGGGCGTCTTGTTGTGCGCGGTCCCATCCGGTCTCGTCGCGGCCCTCCTCATCGATAGGATCGTTGGCATCCTGTGGGTCAGGAGGGTACGACGCGGCGTCAGGGGAGGATCGCTGATCGTCTACGCGCTGTTCTCGGCGATCGCGTTCGTCGTGGGATCGTTGATCGCCAGGGTGACGATGCCCTGGTTCTCCAGCGCGCCGTGGACGCGAATCTTGGCGCCCGACGAGCTATACCTGCCCAACGATAGCGGACGCTGGTTGCTGTCCCTCCCAGGATACGTGTCCGAAGGCGTCGAGCCTTTGGTCGGAATCGTGACGCATCCCGCGCTCCCGCCCGGGGCCGTTGCCCGGATGACGATGGGGGAGATGGGCCAATCTTTCGTCGTCGGCCTGTGGGTAGTGCCTCTGGTATCCGTCGTGGCGTGGCTCTGGATCAACAGCGGCAGTTGGTACAGGGAGGAGTGGCGCAGCGGCTGGCACGCCTGGTCGAAGGGGGATCTGTTCGATCAGGCCGAGGGATTGTTCCTTGCAACAGCGCGGGTGTTCTACCCCGGCGACCAACTCTTGACGGTGCAGATCCGCAACCTCTGCCGCCGCCGCGAGTGGGTCGGGGCGGGCGCGTTCGATCTTTTTGGCGGATCGTTCAACTGGATGTGGGTCGGACTGGCCGTCGGGGCCGCGCCGACCCTGGTAGGATCCGCCGCCGCCGTCTTCGCCCTCGTGGTCGGAGGATGGATCTCCTCCGAGGCTTCGAGGGCTCCGTTCGTGAACTTTATGGAGTCTCTGGTTGTGGACGCCGAAGGAAGGCAGGCCGGTATGTACCGGGCAGCGGGGGTTGGCGTGCGCGCCCTGTACCGGGCGAAGTTGCGTGCCGGAAACATCGTCGCGGGCCTGCCGATCTTGGCGACCTTGCTGTTGGTCGGTACCCTGGCCGGCCTCCCTTTCTCGGCCTGGGTTCTCCTCGCAACCTCGGCCCTCGCGTCGTGGGTGGTGGGGCCTTACGTCGAGCTCTTGCCGAGCCTCATGAGCCCGCACTTTGGATGGGACCATCCAGACGAACTGGGAGCCTACTTTGAGCAGCGCAAGTTCTCCAGCGGAATGGGCAGGATCCCCGGGGCGATCCTGCTCGTTCAACTCGTGATGCTGGCGTTGTTTTTGAAAGGTTGGATCCCACCGGGTTACTTCGCCTGGGTAGCCTCGGCCATCATGGTGCTCACCGGCGCTGTTGCCTGGGTGGCGCTCCATCACTTCGGCCGTCAAGCCGCCAAAATCACCGATCGCATGGAGTTTCCGGCATGAGAGCGGTGATCGTCAGGCAGATACCCGGAGTGCTGGCCGCCGTCTTGATCTACGCCGGCGGCTTGGTCGCCGGCGCCACGCTGGAGTCCAGGTTCGCGGCGCGAAGCCTCCAACACGTCTCGTCGGAGGAAACCGCCAACGTTGCCGACTTGCTCGCGCGCAACCTGCCGTTGCTCGTCGTAATCGCCGTCGGGGCCATAACCGGCGGTTTTCTGACCCTAATCTTGCTGCTGTTCAACGGCATGCTGGTAGGGAGCTTGCTCTCGGATGCCCACGCCGAAGGTCAGTTGCACGAAAGTATCTCCGCCCTCTTCCCCCACGCGCCCCTCGAGCTCGTGGCGATCCTGCTGGCCGGCGCTGCGGGTTTCGTGCCGCTGTCGGTGGTTTGCCGGCTGGCGGTGGGGCGAACGGTGTACGCGAAAACAGAGTTCAAGGACGCGCTGATGCTGCTGGTAACGGCGACGCTCTTCATGCTGCCCGCGGTCATGATCGAAGCCTGGGTGACGCCGCACGTAATCAACCTGACGACAGGAGGAAGGTAATGAACGCAACGCTCTCCCCCGAAAAGAACCCGGCCGGCCTGCTGGCACCGGGCCTGCTCGCCGCCGTCGGGTGCTCGGCGGTGCTGGCCTGCCTGCAGGCCACGTTCGGGCAAGTGCCCGGCGGGTTGAACCTGTCCGGCACGGCGTTGCTCGTGATCTCCGGCGTGGTCGGCGCTTTCGGCGCCTTCTTCGCGGTGCTTCTGTACTCCGTCTTGATCTGGATCTACGGTAAGGCCCTCCAGTCCGTTCGCGCGGGCTTCGTACAGACCCTGGCCGTCGTCGCCCTGGCGCTGGGCGCCACGACCGTCCTGCAATTGGGCGTCGTCGGCGCCGAAATCCTCGTCACCGGCGCGGCGCCGACCCTGCCGTTCACGAACCTCTCGCGACTGGCCGGTTTGGAATCGGTGAAGGTGGACGTCCTCAACGGGGTCACGGTGGCGCTCGTCTATCTGGGCGTGAGGCGGTACCTGGGCTACGGGGTCTGGGCGGCGGGCATTCTCGCGTTCCTGATGCTCGCGGTCAACGTCGCGGTCGGGTCGTTCGCCTAGTGCTCTCGCTGGCCGGAGCGACGAAGCGGTTCGGAGAGAAGACGGCCGTGGACGCGGTCGACCTCGACCTGCTCCCCGGTGAGCGCCTGTGCCTGCTCGGTCCCAACGGCGCCGGCAAGACGACGCTGATGCGCCTGATCGTGGGCATGGCCCGTCCGACGGAGGGGACCGTCTCACTCCTCGGCCGGGACCCCGTCTCGGAGCCCCTCTCCCGCCGGCACCTGGGCTACCTCTCGGACAAGCCATACCTCTACGACAAGCTCACCGCGCGGGAGCATCTCCGGCTTCACGCGGCCCTCTACGAGCTGCCCCCGGGCGAGGTCGCGGCCCGGGGCGTCGCCTTGCTCGACGCGCTGGAGATGGGAGACGCCCTGGACGGGCGGGTGGAGACGTTCTCCTACGGGATGCAGAAGAAGCTCGCCCTGACGCTGGCCCTCGCCCACGAGCCCGACCTCCTGGTCCTCGACGAGCCGCTGAACGGGCTGGACCCGGACTCCGCGGACAAGATGGAGCGCCTGCTGCGCGAGCGGGCCGCGGGCGACAGGGCCGTCCTGCTCTCCACGCACTCCATAGAGTTCGCCGCCCGCTTCGCCAGCCGCGTCGGGATCATGCGCGACGGACGCCTCTCCGCGCACACCCCGGCGGAGTCCATGAACGCCGATTGGGTCCGCGGGTTGCTGCGCACGGACGAAGACCCGGCGCGGAACAGGCAGCCGTTGAACGGGGAGCGGGCCTGAACGGAGCGGCTTCCTCAACTTCGAGACGCTCGTCCGGTGTGGTGGTCGTCCGCGGGGTCGAGACGCTCAATGGCACGAGTCCTTCAGGCTTTGAAGTTCTGAAAACTTGAGGTTCCGGGATTTCGGGGTCGTTGCCGACGTCCTGAGTCTGATGTTTGATCGCCCGGTTGGGCGTCGCCGACCCCGCCGAAGCCTCTCCGGGCGGTCGGGGCGTCCGCGGTCCGGGAGGGCCGCTGCGATACCGAACGCGGGCGCCCGCTTCCGCGTCGGGCCCGGGTTTTACGACTCCCGACTTCCGAAGCGGGCGGAGGCGAAGCCGCGGCGAGCGCCTCCCGACTCCCGAAAGAGTGAGAGCGGCGAACCCTCCGCCCGGTCCCGTCCGGGACTACGCGCCGGGGAGATAGAGGTAGTAGGGCTTGGGCTCCAGGGTCAGGCCGGCTTCTTCGGCGAGGCGTTCGGCCTCCGTGGGCCGGGGACCCAGGCCCGAGAGCAGGGTGTCGGTGAAGGTGGGGGGCTGGACGTAGCGGACGACGGTGGTGCGGCCGGTCCCGGCGATGTCGCGGGCTTCGGCGGAGGCCTCGTCGAGGCCGCCGAAGGAGTCCACGAGGCCTAGCTCGCGGGCCTGCTCGCCGGAGTAGACGCGGCCGTCGGCGATCTCGCGGACGCGGTCCTCGGGGATGTCCCGGCCCCGGGAGATGACGTCGACGAACTCCGAGTAGGACTCGTCGACGAGGTTCTGGAAGATCTCGCGCTCCTCGGGCGTTATCTGGCGGAAGGCGTTGCCTATGTCCTTGAACTCGCCGCTCTTTATGACGACCTGCTCGTAGCCGTACTTGTCCGCCAACTCCTCGAAGTTGTTGAGCTGGAAGATGACGCCGAGGGAGCCCGTCAGGGTGGTCTCGTTGGCGACGATGCTGTCGGCGGCGGTCGAGATGTAGTAGCCGCCGGAGGCCGCCGTGTCGCCCATCGCGACGACGACGGGCTTGTCCGTGTTCTCCTTGAAGTCCACGATGCTCTGGTGCATCTCGTCGCTGGCCGTGACGCCGCCGCCGGGCGAGTTGACCTCCAGCACGACGGCCCGGACGCTCGGATCGTCGGCCGCCTGCCCGAGGGCGTCCGCGAGGCCCTCGGGGGTCACCGTCGGCTGGACGCCGCCCAGGGAGCTGTCCGCGGCGGCGATGGCGCCCTCGACGGGGATCGCGACGACCTTGTTCGCGCCCGTCCCCGAGACGTACTCCTCCTCGTAGACCGCCGGCGCGGAACTCGCCGCTCCCCCGGCCGCGCC
>CAXUFZ010000098.1:0-11524 GCA_964250345.1 uncultured Rubrobacteraceae bacterium | reverse complement strand
GTCTCGGAGGGGGCGGTCCCGGGGGCGCTCGGCGTGCTCGTCGGTTTCTGCGCCTGGACGTCGTTTTTGGCGGCGTTCTACGTCTTCCCCGACGGGCGTTTCGTGCCGCGTTGGACCCGGTGGGCCCTGGCCGCGGGCGGGCTGTACGCCGCCGCGCTCCTCTTCACGCCCCCGTACTCCCCGTTAAACCCGGCCTCGTGGCCGCCGCCGCTCGTCTTCGTGTTGGCGCTGGGCCTGCTCGGGACGGCGCCGCTCGCCCAGATCTACCGCTACTCGCGGGTCTCGGGATCGGTCGAGCGCCAGCAGACGAAATGGGTGGTCTTCGGCCTGGCGGCGGCGCTTGCCGGGGCCGTGGCGGTCCAGATACCGCCCGTGATCTACCCGGCGCTCGAAAGATCCGGCGTCCCCGGGGTCGTCTACCTGCTGTCGGAGGTGACCGCGGTCAGCCTCTTCTTGCTCCTGATCCCGCTCTCCCTCGGCGTCGCGATCCTGCGCTACCGGCTGTGGGACATAGACGTCGTCATCAACCGGACCCTGGTGTACGGGACGCTGACGGCCTGCGTCGTCGGGATCTACGCGCTCGTCGTCGGCGGGCTCGGGACGCTCCTGCACGCGCCGGGGAACCTCCTGATCTCGCTCGTAGGCGCGGGCCTCGTCGCCGTCGTCTTCGCCCCCCTGCGTGAGAGGCTGCAGCGCGGCGCGAACCGCCTGATGTACGGCGAACGAGACGACCCCTACGCGGTCCTCTCCCGCCTGGGCCGCCGCCTCGGCGCGACGTTCGAACCAAACGCCGTGCTCTCGACCATCGTCGAGACGGTCGTCGAGGCTTTGAAACTGCCCTACGCGGCCATCGCCGTAAAGCGGGGCGAGGATTTCGAGGTCGCCGCCGCGCGGGGAACCCCGACCGGGGAGGAGACGGCGCTGCCGCTCTCCTACGGCGGCGAGACCGTGGGCCGGCTCCTGCTCGCGCCGAGGGCCCCGGGCGAGGCCTTCTCCCCGGCCGACCGGCGCCTGCTGGACGACCTCGCCCGCAACGCGGAGGTGGCCGTCTACGCCGTCCGGCTCACGGCGGATCTCCGCAGCTCCCGTGGGCGGCTGGTCTCGGCCCGCGAGGAGGAGCGCCGGCGCTTGCGCCGGGACCTCCACGACGGGCTCGGGCCGACGCTCGCCAGCCTGACCCTCGGCCTGGACGTCTCCCTGAAGCTCCTGCGCAAGGAGCCGCGGGAGGCGGAGCTTATGCTCTCGCGGCTCAAGGAGCAGACGAAGGACGCCGTGGTGGACATCCGGCGCCTGGTCTACGGCCTGCGACCCCCGGCCCTCGACGACCTGGGACTGGTCGCGGCCATCAGGGAGCAGGCGGCGGCCCACGGGCGCCTGCGCGACTCCGCCGACGGCCGCGCGGGGATCGGCCTGACCTTCGCCGTGGAGGCGCCCGAGAGCCTGCCGCCCCTGCCGGCGGCCGTCGAGGTCGCGTGCTACCGAATCGCCCAGGAGGCCATAACCAACGTCGCCCGCCACGCCAGGGCCACCGCCTGCGACGTCCGCATCTCGGTGGACCGGGAAAGGAAAGAACTCTCCCTGGAGATCTCCGACGACGGCGTCGGCCTGCCGGGGGCGGGGCCGGAGTCGGACGCGCGCCACGCCGGGGTCGGCCTCTCCTCCATGCGCGAGCGCACCGACGAGCTCGGCGGCGTCCTGTCTCTGGCCCGGAGCCCGGAGGGCGGCGCGCTCGTCTCTGTCCGCCTCCCGCTCCCCGCGGCGGAGGACGAGGCCGTGGATAATTGAGGTCGCGCTTCGGCGAAGAAGCGGAGGGGGCGGTTTGGGGTCCGATGTCTGAGAGATCGAAGATCCGGGTCCTCGTCGCCGACGACCACGCGCTGTTCCGCTACGGGGTGCGGGCGATGCTGGCCTCCGAGGACGGCTTCGAGGTGGCGGGCGAGGCGGCCACCGGGGAGGAGGCCGTGGCCCTCTCCTCCGAACTCTCGCCCGACGTGGTCCTCATGGACATCCAGATGCCCGGCATCAACGGCATAGAGGCCACCCGCCGTATCGTCGAGAAGAACCCCGAAATCGGCGTCGTGGTCGTTACGATGTTCGAGGAGAACGACTCTGTCTTCGCCGCGATGCGGGCCGGAGCCCGCGGCTACGTGCTAAAAGGCGCCGACGCCGCCGAGGTCATAAAGGTGGTCGGGGCCGTGGCCGGTGGGGAGGCCCACTTCGGGCCCGACATAGCCAGCCGCCTCATGGGCTTCTTCTCCGCCCCCAATCCGGCGCCCGAGAGGGCCTTCCCCGAGCTGACCGGGCGCGAGCGGGAGGTCCTCGACCTCATGGCCCGGGGCCTCGGGAACCCCGAGATCGCGCGCCGCCTCCACCTGAGCGACAAGACCGTCCGCAACCACGTCTCCAACGTCTTCCTCAAACTCCGCGTCGCCGACCGCGCCGCCGCCATCGCCCGCGCCCGCGAAGCGGGGCTGGGGAACGGCTAAAGACCCTTCCCCAGCCGCACGCTCCCTTCGGTCGCTTTCAGCCAGAACCATGCGGGGTGGCCAGGAGGGTATGCCGGGACCTTTCGGGAGGCGTAGCGTTCGACGCGATCCGCGAACCGTCTCTACGAGGCGTGGGCTGGGGACTGCCGCTGCCCCGTGCGGTCCGTCTGCCGCGCCGGGCTTCGGCTCGGCGGGGTTAGCTGAAAGCGTAGGCGGAGCCGAAGCGTGCTGAAAGGCGCCGTCAGGCGCCGGGCTGAAAGTGGAGGCGTCAGCCGGAACGTGCTGAAAGCGCAGGCCGAAGGTCGGAGCGTGCTGACCGGCGCCCCGGCTCTATCCTCGTCCGGCGCCGCGGTTGTTGGCGCCGGTCAGGGGGCCGTCGGTGCCGGCGCCGGTGTAGCGGAGGATGTCTATGCCGCGGGTGTAGTCGACGGCGTAGACGACGTTGCGGTTGATCCAGTACGCCGCCGAGGTCGAGCCCGCGGCGGGCAGGAAGTAGCCCCGGCGTGTGATCTGGCCGTCGCCCGCGACGTTGAGGAAGTGAGTGCCGTGCTCGTAGTAGCCGGCGGCGAGCATCCCGCCGTCCTTCCAGGTGGGGTGCACCTCGAACCAGTGGGCGGAGCAGCCGAGGGCGTTGACGGCGGGCGCCCCGTCGGCGTAGGTGCCGTTCTTGACCCGGTAGCGGTCGACCATCTCGAAGCGGTACTTGTTGGAGTCGGGCACGTTCGTCGCCCGGTAGGTCATGACCGGGCCCTGGCCCCTGTCACAGCGGGGCTTGAAGTTCATCTCGCCCTGCATCACCACGAACTCGTCGTAGCCGTGGCGCGGCCACACGCCGGAGTGGAACAGGAAATCGTCGGGCTGCGGGTGCGCGCCGCGGCCGAGGACCTTGGGGAAGAGGGGGTTGCGAACGTCGAGGATCTGGAAGGCGCCCGAGATCGGGGAGGTGACGAGGAAGCCGTCCCTGTACTCGGTGACGTCGTGGGCGCCGTCCTCGTTGAGGCCGGTGACCTTGTGCCAGTCCCGCTTCATGAGCTTCGGGTTGCTCGGGTCGCGCAGGTCGGTGATGCTCCCGTCCGAACCGTAGGCCCACTCGCAGCCGAGGACGCACGTCGTCGTGTGGTCGCCCGCGCCCTCGACGGTGGAGATCTCCTTTATGTCCGTCTTGTCCGAGACGTCGTAGACGTGGAGCGCGTCGCCCGGAAGCGACTCGGAGAAGAGCAGGATCTCGCCGTTCGTCGCCACGTTCTCGTTCTCGAACATGAACCCGATGGGCTCGACGGCGGTGAGTTTCGGGTTGAGGGGATCGGAGATGTCGTAGATGGAGATGTTCTTCCAACTGGTCAGGTACAGGTAGTCGCCGCGGATGTTGGCCCCCGTGGCGGTTAGTATCTCCGGGTTGGCCGGCACGGCGGGGTTGGTCGCTATGGGCAGACCGCCGCCCGCCTCGAACTCGATAAACCCTTCGTACTCGACGTTCTTGGAAGAGAACCCACCGGTGCTCGGCTCCGAACTCTCCGCCCGCGGCATGGCGCCCCGCGGCTGGTTGAAGCTCAACAACCCCGAATCGGCCGCGAAACCGACGACCGCCGCGAGCGCTGGCAAGAGAACGAGCAACGACACCGCGACCTTGCGCTTCATCTTCTATCTCCCCTCGTCGTCCCGGGTGAGGTTCTCTAATTACGGACAGGTGTCGCCCTTGGAGCTTGCGGCGTCGTCCGCCGCGTCACGCGTCTACCCCAAGCTTTCCCTACGACGGGGTACAAGGTAGCACGCTAAGGGGAACGGAACAAGCGTCACGAGCCGGTGCGGGACCTTATTCGACGATGGGTTGGGAGAGGATCCAGAGGCTCGCGACGGTGTAGAGGATCATGAGCGCCACCATCGGGAGCTGGCCGCGCAGCGCGGCCTTTTTGGGGCCGGACGTTCGAAGCGCTGCGGCGTGGGCCAGGTAGACCGCGACGACGTGGCCCGCCACGATCAGGGCGACCTGCGAGTACCAGACGGACGCCGCCCCGACCACGCTCACGTCCACCGGGTAGTCGGCCGTTCCGAACAGGTCCCAGCCCCACCCGAACGGGTCGGAGACCAGGGTGACGAGGTTCTGCCCCTCCGTAAAGAGCAGCGTAAGGTAGTGCGCCGCCTGGTAGGCGAGCGCGATGGGCACCAGCGAGTACGCGAACGCCCCGGCGAGCCTCCAGAAGCCCGCGCCGCCGCCCAACGCCTGGCACAGCTTCACGAAGCCCGCGTAGAGCCCGAAGAACGCGAGCGGCACCAGCACCAACCCCAGCGTCCCGTAGAACAGGCTCGCCAGGGCCCCGACCGAGCCGATCGTGGACTGAAAGAAGAACAGGCCGCCCACCCACAAAGGCGTCGCCAGCAGGCCGTCGAAGGTCACGCTGGCGAGCATGAAGACCACGAACGCCACCATCCCCGCCGAGGCCCCGCCGGGGAGGAGCAGGCCCACCGCTGGGGGCCGCAGGTTCAGCTCCCGCTCCCCCGGCGCCGCGCGGGCGAAGCGCCCGTAGCGGTTGACGCCGTCGCCGGAGACTCGCGTCTCGGTTGGGGCGAACCTCGCCAGGATGTCGAAGAACACGGAGAACGCCTCGCCCTTTCGGAGCCAGGTCTCCTTGCCGAAGACGGACATCCCGGCCCAGGTGACGCTGGAGTACAGGAGCATCAGGAAGGCTATGTTGCGCGGCGTCGCCGAGCCGGGGAGCACGAGCTCGACCCACACGAAGATGAAGAAGAGCGCCAGGGCCGGCCAGACGTCCCAGCGTGCCGGGTAGGCGGCGTCGCCCTCCAGGCCCTCGTCCACCCCGAGGCGCCGGGCGAGCCCGTCGGCCCATTCGAAGACGACCTTCAGGGGGTTCGCGAGCGCCCACAGGTTCCCGACCAGCGCGGTGAAGAGGCTGAAGCCTACCCACCAGATCACCCACACCACCGTCGGCGCCAAATTGAGGACCGGCGTCTGGTCGCCAAACAGCCCCGTCAGAACGACCAGCGCGAACACCGTTACCGAGAAGACCCGTAACCCGGAGACGAAAACCCGACTCGCCAGCGTAGCCCTGAAGATCCGGAATCGCAGCAGGTTCAGCCGAGGATAGTCGCGCGCCGCCCTCCGCTCGCCGACGAAGAGGCCGAACACGACGAAAGACAACAGCACGGCGCTCGCCGCCCCGTAGAGGTAGAGCCAGAGCGGGACCGGGAGGTCGTACCGCTGCCCGAAGCCGTGCGCGAGGGCCGGACGGGCCCAGGCCAGGACGCTTACGGGCCACACGAGCGCAGAGGCTGCCGCGGCGCGGCGCATCCGTGCTCTAGCGCGGCTCCACGACGAGGATGCCCAGCTCGGCCCCCGAGTCGTGGTCCTCTACGGGGAAGCGTCCGGTGTCGTCGGCCTCGAAGGAGAGCGTCGTCTCGGAGCCCGGCTCGACCTCCTCTTCGAGGTCGTAGCCGTGGACGTGGACCTCGGCCGGCCGGCCGGCGGCGATGTTCAGGTTCACCCGGTCGCCCTCCCGCACGGAGACCTCTTCCGGGGACATCCCGCTCCCCGTTATTCGCACGTCGAACGAGCGTTCTCCGGGGGCCGCCTCGGGCCCGTCCGGGCGCAACGCGAAGAAGAGCGCGCCCAGGCAGAGGACGGAGATGAAGGCGAGGATTGCGAACCTAGCGATCATGCGCTCCCACGCGGTTGCGGTAAAGACCGGCCCATCCTACCAACCGGACCAGTCGCGGGCCACGCCGGAGCCACGCCGGAGCGACGCCAGGACTATGCCGGGTCCACCGCCACCGGAAGGGCCGTCCGGCGCCAGTTCGAGAGTCGGCCGGGGCTCCGCTCGTACTTCTCGACCAGGAGCCGCCGGGCAAGCTCGTCTTCTTCGGGGTTATCGACCACGCGGGCGTTTCCTTTAAAGCTCTCGTCCGCTATTCGGACCGTCACGCCGGGTTCGCGGCGCAGGTTCTTCACCCAGTCGGAGTTGGGGTTGCCGGCGAGCATGTAGAGGGTCCCGCCCTCTAAACCGAACCAGATCTCGATCTCGTGCGGGCGGCCCGTCACCCTGCCCGCGGTCGTCAGGTAGCAGAACTCTTCCTGCGCCAGGGCGTCGGGGAACCGGGGCAACTCAGGCTTCCGCCGTCTCGCGTTGGCGGAGTTCGACGCGCCGGATCTTGCCGCTCGTCGTCTTCGGCAGCTCTGCTATGAACTCTATCTGGCGCGGGTACTTGTACGGGGCGGTGTTGGCCTTGCAGTGGTCCTGGATCCCCTTCTTCAGCTCCTCCGACGGCTCGTGGCCCTCGCCGACGACCACGAACGCCTTGACGACGCTGCCGCGGTCCTCGTCGGGGGCGGGGACGACGGCGCTCTCGACGACGGCGGGGTGCTCCAGGAGGACGCTCTCTATCTCGAACGGCCCGATGCGGTAGCCGGCCGAGAGTATGACGTCGTCGGACCGGCCGACGAACCACAGGTAGCCGTCGGAATCGCGGTACGCCCGGTCGCCCGTGAGGTAGTGGCCGTCTCTGTAGACGGCTTCGGTCTCGTCGGGCTGCTCCCAATATTCCTTGAAGAGGACGGGCGGACGGTTGGCAAGGGCCAGGTCGCCGGGCTCGTCTGGCGGGCATTCGCTGCCTTCGGGGTCGACGACCTTTATCTCGCAGCCGGGGGAGGGCTTGCCCATCGAGCCGGGGCGCACTTTCAGGTCGGGGAAGTTGCCGACGAGGAGGGTGTTCTCCGTCTGGCCGTAGCCGTCGTAGATGGTGAGGTTGTGGAGGTCTTTCCAGCGCTCGATGACGGGCGGGTTCAGCGGCTCGCCGGCCGAGACGGCGTGGCGGATGGAAGAGAGGTCGGCGCTTTCGAGCTCGGGGGTCTTGGCTAGGAGGCGGTATTCGGTGGGGGCCTGGCAGAGGACGGTGATGTTGTAGCGGGAGATCAGGTCGAGGCGTTCGGCCGGGTCGAAGGCGCCCTCGTGGAAGAAGATCTCCGTCCCCTGGCTCCACGGACCTAAGAACACGTTCCAGATGCTCTTGGCCCACCCCGTCCCGGACGTGCACCAGAGCCGGTCGTCTTCCCGGAGATCCAGCCAGTACCTGGCCTGCATCCACGTGGCGTGCGTGTACCCGTGCGTGTGCAACGCGCCCTTCGGATGCTTTGTCGTCCCGGAGGTGTACAGGATGAAAGCCCCGTCATCCGCCGCCGTGTCTTCCGCGACGAAGTCCTCCGACGCGCCTTCCATCAGCGTTTCGTAGGATTCCCAGCCACTTCTGTCTTCTCCGATGGAGACGAAGTGTTGGAGGGACGGCGCTTCGTCGCGCATCTTCTCGACCTCGGCGGAGCCTTCGGGGCCGGAGATCATGGCTACGGAGCCCGAGTGCTCCGCCCGGAACGCCAGGTCCGCGGCGCGGAGTTGCGGGGCGCAGGGGATGGCGACGGCGCCGAGCTTGAGGAGGGCCGTGAGGACGACCTGCCACTCGGGGACCTTGCCGAGCAGGACCATCACCCGGTCGCCGCGCCGGATGCCCAGGTCCTTCGCCGCGTTCGCGAACGCGTTCGAGAGGGTGGAGAAGCGGGCGAAGTCCAGGCGGCGCTCCTCGCGGGCTCCGCCTGTACCGAGCCAGACCATCGCCGGGCGGTCGAGGGCGGCCCAGCGGTCCACCACGTCGCGGCCGAAGTTGAACTTCTCGGGCGTCTTCCAGTCGAAGCCCGCTTGCGTGGTCCCGCGGTCGTCTGCGTCGGTCACGGCTTCTCCCTTTCCCCAAAGGCAGCTTTCCTCGTGCCGCATTCTACAAGAACCCCGGTTCCGGCTCTTCGTATAGACTGGTCCCCGCAGGCCCAGAGCATCGGAGGCGAGATGGCAGAGAGGGTCGTGGTACTCGGGGCGGCGCGGACGCCGTTCGGGAGGTTCGGCGGGGCGTTGGCCCCGATTTCGGCGACGAAGCTCGGAGGGGCGGCGATCCGGGAGGCCGTCGGGCGGTCCGGGGTGGAAGATTCCGAGATCGAGCACTCCGTCTTCGGCGTCGTGGTGCAGGCGGGGGTCGGCCAGATACCTTCTCGCCAGGCCAACTTTCACGCCGGGTTGCCCTTCACGCTTACGACCGAGACCTTGAACCAGGTCTGCGCCTCGGGGTTGAGGAGCGCGACGTTGGCGGAGACCATGATCCGGGCCGGCGACTACGAGGTGGTCCTCGCCGGCGGCATGGAGAGCATGTCCAACGCCCCGTACCTGCTCCCGAAGGCCCGCTGGGGCGCCCGCATGGGCGACACGCCGGCCCTGGACTCGATGATGCACGACGGCCTGCTCGACGCCTTCGAGCACGTCAACATGGTCCGCTTCGGCACCGACGGCGCGAAGAGGTTCGGCATCTCCCGCGAGGACCAGGACCAATGGGCGCTGCGGAGCCACCAGCGGGCGGCGGCGGCAACAGACGATGGTCGGCTTGCGGAGGAGATCGTGGGCGTCAAGGTGCCCGGGAAGAAGGGGCAGACGACCTTCGTCGAGCACGACGAGCCGATCCGGCGCGACACGACCCTGGAGAAGCTGTCCTCGCTGAAGCCCATCGACGAGGGCGGCACCGTTACCGCCGGCAACGCGCCCGGCGTCACGGACGGGGCCGGGGCGCTCGTCCTGGCGGCCGAGTCGTTCGCGGAGCGCCGGGGTCTCGAACCGCTCGGGACCATCGTCGCGCACGCCAAGGTCGCCGAGGAGCCGCCGAACCTGCTCACCGTGCCGGGCAACGCCGGTAAGATCGCGCTGGAGAAGGCCGGATGGAGCGCCGGTGACCTCGACCTCGTGGAGATAAACGAGGCGTTCGCGGGCGTGGCGATCCACTCGACGTGCATCCTGGGCGTGGACCCGGGGATAGTAAACGTCAACGGCGGGGCGCTGGCGCTCGGGCATCCCGTCGGGGCCTCGGGGGCGCGTATCCTGGCGACCTTGTTGTACGAGCTGCGGCGCCGCGGCGGCGGCAGGGGGCTCGCGGCGATCTGCTCCGGCGGCGGGCAGGGTGATGCGGTGCTGGTAGAGGCGTAACATGGCCTTCGCCGTTTCCGACGTTCGCACGGTTCCAAACACGGTCATTCCCGCGAACGCGGGAATCCACGGAGGACACTCTGTTGGCTAAACAGCCAACCGTCTACGTACTAGCCAGCCGGCGCAACGGCACCTTGTATGCCGGCGTGACGGGCGACCCCGTCAGGCGATCCCGGAGCACCGAAACGGCCTCGTCGAGGGGTTTACCAGGCGATATGGGGTCCATCGCCTCGTGTACTTCGAGGTTCACGACGGCATGGCGGAAGCAGTTTAGCGAGAGAAACGCATGAAGAAATGGAACAGGGCCTGGAAGATAGAGTTGATCGAGGAAACCAATCCTGAGTGGCGGGATCTCTGGCCGACCATCTTGGGCGAAAAGGACGTGGATTCCCGCGCAGGCGGGAATGACGGGAGAGGGAATCTCCGGCAAAGCAAGAAACCCGGTAGTGCGGTCGAGTATGGGCTCGGAGAGGAATCGGGATGAACGATGAGGAACGAGACAATCCGGGCGTGATCGCCCCGCCGCCCCTGATCTTCGCGGGGGCCTTGGCGCTCGGGTTGCTGGCGAACCGGCTCCGCCCGACCGGGTTCCTGCCCCGGCGGTTGGGAAGGGTGGCGGGGCTGGCGACGGTGGTGGGCTGGCTCTCGATCGGGCTATCCGGCTTCCGCGAGTTGCGCCGGGCCGGGAGGAACGTGGACCCGAGGGAGCCCTCGACCGCGATCGTTACCGATGGACCCTACCGCTTCACCCGCAACCCCCTCTACCTGAGCATGACCCTGATCTACGCCGGAGTCGCCTCCCTGACCAACGCGCTCCCGGCCGTCTTGTTGCTCCCCGCCGTCCTCGCGGTGATGCGGCGGGGCGTGATCGAGCGCGAAGAACGCTACCTGGAGGGCAAGTTCGGGGCGGAATACCTCAGGTACAAAGAACGGGTGCGGCGATGGATCTGAACGGTGCGGGCGGTGCGCTACTCCCGAACAACGGCGTCTTGCCGAACGTGGCTCCTTCCGCCTGGATCGCGCCGGGGGCGTTCGTGATCGGGGTCGTAGAGCTCGGCGACGGGTGCAGCGTCTGGTACGGGGCCGTGCTGCGCGGCGACACGGAGCCGATCAGGGTGGGGGCGCGCACGAACGTCCAGGATGGCTGCGTGCTCCACGCCGATCCCGGATTTCCGGCGGTCGTCGGGGAAGGGTGCGTGGTCGGGCACAACGCCGTGGTCCACGGGTGCGAGGTCGGGGACGGCTGCCTCGTCGGCATGGGGGCCACGATCCTGAACGGCGCGAAGATAGGCGAAGGTTCCATCGTCGCCGCCGGCGCCGTTGTCCCGGAGAACCGCGAGTTCCCGCCCCGCAGCCTGATCGTCGGCGTCCCCGCGAAGCGCGCCGGCGACGTCACGGACGAGCAGGCGGAGGACATCAAGCGCGGCGCCCGCGAGTACGTCGAACGCGCGGCGGCGCACCGGGCGTCTCTCGCCGCCACCGAATAGCGCGCCCGACGAAAGGGAGGACCATGCCGGTAGCCACGGCCGATCTCTACGACGAGCACGCGGAAGAGTTGGAGGTCTGCGAGACGCAGTTCCGGCAGTGCGGCGCCGTACCGGCGTTCCACGGGGAGATGGCGACCGTGAGATGCTTCGAGGACAACGTGCTCGTGCGCCGGGCTCTTTCGGAAGGCGGGACCGGCAAGGTGCTCGTGGTGGACGGCGGCGGGTCGTTGCGGGCGGCGCTGGTCGGGGACATTATCGCGGGGTTGGCGCTGGAGAACGGGTGGGCCGGTGTGCTGCTGAACGGGGCGGTCAGGGACGTTGCCACCTTGCGAGACGTTGGAATCGGGCTGAAGGCGCTCGGGAGCGTGCCCCGCAAGAGCGCCAAGGCCGGCGCGGGCGCGTCGGACGTGCCCGTGGCCTTCGGCGGCGCGCGGTTCGTCCCGGGGCGGTGGGTCTACTGCGACGAGGATGGGGTGGTCGTGGCGAACCGGCGGTTGCATTCGGTGTAGGGCCTGTCGGCCCGCCGGGG
>CAXUFZ010000097.1:0-11581 GCA_964250345.1 uncultured Rubrobacteraceae bacterium | reverse complement strand
GTTTCAAACCCGCCCGCGCCCGACGAAACGCGCCACGACGCCGGCGTCCGCCCACACCCCCGTCGGGTAACACTAAAACGTGACGAGGAAGGCCCCCACAAGGAAAGCCACGTAGAAGAGTCCCCCGGGCAGCAGGTACCAGGCGTGGAGCGGGCCGCCGCGGCGCAGCGCGAGGTAGATCAGGGCGCCCGAGACGAGGGCGAGGACGACCGAGAACAGGTTGAGGGGCTCGAGGACCCACGGGGTAAAGAGGACGCCCAAAGTGACCGGGATGGTGCTCTGAAAGACCATGGCGCCCGTCACGTTACCGAGGGCGAGGGTGTCTTTGGCGTCCCTGACCCAGATGACGGAGTTGAGCTTCTCCGGCAGCTCCGTCGCTAGCGGCGCGAGCACCAGGGCTATAAGGCCGGCCGGTAACCCTACCGCCTCGGAGGTGAGTTCGACCGCGTCCACGAAGATCTGCGCCCCGCCGACGATCAGGACGAGGGCGAACACGAGTTGGCCGGCGACGGCCCAGGTTGGCGGTCGGGAGCGGAGGCGCCACAGGATCAGGCGCTCCGGGACCTCCTCCAACGCGCCCCCGGAGTGGATGGCCCGCCTGACGTAGTACGCGTAGGCGGCGACCAGCACGAGCGCCACGACGACCTTGGCGAAGAGGGGCAACTGGACGATGCCGGCCGCCGCGGCGACGGCGAAGAAGACCAGGAAGAAGCCGACGTCCTGGGCTATCGTCTGGCGGTCCACCAGCACGTCTTTGGACGAGGCCTTGCACCAGGGGAAGTCGCCCCTGTCCTCCTCGCACCGAATCTCGATGTCGTGCGCCCGGCGTTTCCTGAAGCCGTAGGCCGAGGCGCCAACCACGAACATCGCCAGCGTCGCCAGCAGGAACGGGGCGCCGAGGATGGCGCCTATGCCGATCTCGCCCGCCGTGTCCGTGTCCCCGCCGGCGATCACGGCCCCGAGGATGGCGACGACGGGGATCATGGTCTCCGGCAGCGCCGTCCCGACCGCCGCGAGCACGCTCCCGACCGCCCCCTGCCCCAGCTCCAGCCTCCCGCCCAGCATCTCGACGGCGTTGGTGAACAGGTAGGCCGCGATCAAAATGGCGGCCAATGCCCCGGCGAACTCCAGCACGACCAAAGAACGATCCCCCTCCGTCTTGCCAACGCGTGAACGGGAGCCCCGCGACCCCCGGAACGCGGATGTTAACATGCCGCCCGCGAGACGAGACCACGCGTAGAAAAGCGGAGAGGCGGCGCAGAGATGGGCACAGGAACCCGGGGCATCCACCACGTAACCGCCATAGGCGGCGACCCCCAACGCAACGTGGACTTCTACGCCGGAACGCTCGGCACCCGCCTGGTCAAAAAGACCGTCAACTTCGACGACCCCGAGACGTACCACCTCTACTACGGCGACGGGGCGGGAACGCCGGGCACCATCATGACCTTCTTCCCCTGGTCCGACGCCCCCCGGGGCCGCATCGGCTCCGGTCAGCTGATCGCCACCTCCTACTCCATCCCCGCGACCTCCCTCGGCTACTGGACCGAACGCCTCGTCGAGCGGGGTGTCCGCTTCGAGAAGCCCCGCGACCGCTTCGGCGACACCGTCCTAGCTTTCGAAGACCCCGACGGCCTCCGCCTCGAGTTGGTGACCGCCGACGACGGCCGCGAAGGCTACCCCGACGGCCCGCTCCCGGCCGAGCACGCCATCAGGGGCTTCCACCACGTAGCCCTCGCCGTCCGCGACGCCGACCGCACCGCGAAGTTGATGACGGACCACCTCGGCTTCAGACAAACAGACGAAGAGGAGAACAGGGTGCGTCTCGCCGCGGGCGACGGCGGCCCGGGCAACCTGGTAGACCTGATCGACGCCAGCGGCTTCCCGCGCGGTGGCACGGGCGTCGGGACCGTCCACCACCTCGCCTTCCGCGTCCCGGACGACGAGACCCATCTGGCCGTCCGGGAGGAGATCTCCGGCCTCGGCCACAACGTGACGGACGTCCTCGACCGCTTCTACTTCCGCTCCATCTACTTCCGCGAGCCCGGCGGCGTCCTCTTCGAGGTAGCCACCGACCCGCCAGGCTTCGCCGCCGACGAGGACCCCGAACACCTCGGCGAGAGCCTCAAGCTCCCGCCCGCGCTCGAAGGCCGCCGCGGGGAGCTCGAAGACGTGCTGCCACCCGTCCATCTCCCCAACGAGGAGCGTGCGTGAGCCTCGAACTCGCCGGCTTCGCCCACAACTTCCTGCCGGGCGAACGTGAAGGCTCCGGCGTCACCCTGCTCCTCCTGCACGGGACCGGCGGGAACGAGGACGACCTGATCCCTTTGGGACAACAACTCCTCCCCGACGCCGCCATCCTCAGCCCCCGAGGAAAAGTCTCCGAACACGGCGCCCCCCGCTTCTTCCGCCGCCTCGCCGAAGGCGTCTTCGACCAAGAAGACCTCGTGTTCCGCACGCACGAGTTAGCGGATTTTGTTGGTAGAGCAACAGATAATTATGGCTTCGACCGCTCCAAACTGGTCGCCGTCGGCTACTCCAACGGCGCCAACATAGCCGCGAGCCTCGCGCTCCTCCACCCGGGCCTGCTCCACGCCGCCGTCCTCTTCCGCGCGATGGTCCCCTTCGAGCCCGAGCAGACGCCGGACCTCTCCAGCATGCCCGTCTTCCTCGCCGCGGGCCGCCGGGACACCATGATCCCGCCGGACAACACCGAACGTCTCGCCGCCATCCTCGAGAAAGCTAACGCGGACCTCGACCTGCGCTGGAAGAACACGGGCCACCCCCTAACCTACGAAGAGCTCGAAGAGGCGAGGGAGTGGCTCTCCCGTGTTGTAACGAAGCTGGGTAGCTAGGTCGGCGTTCGCGTCTACGCGGAGGTACGATCGCTAGAACCGCTCCTTGAACAGGTTCTCGATGGTCAAACCTTCTATCTCCTGTCCGTCCTGCATACCTTCGGCGATAACGTTGGAGTCGATAAAATCATCGCTCATTCATCTCTTCGCGCGTAAGCCGGCGCCCCCCGGTGCGAACCCGCCCCTGAAGCTCTCGAACCACCGCCATCGCCTCTTCCGCTTGCTGCTTACCCCGCGCATAACCGTTCAACCAGCGACGGAACTGCTCGTCTAAAGTCGTATGCTCCGCCCGCGCCCTCTCTCGGGCTGCCTCGATCAACCTCTCATCAGCACTCAACGTAATGTTCTTCATCGAACGAGCTCCTCGGCAGCTTTTATGCGCACTACTGCAGTGTATACGTGCTACGTGCAGTCCGAACTGCGCCAAACGATGACTTTGTCGGCGCATGGGTATCCCAGTTCTCCGGTATTTCGAGGAATCTGGACCGACCTCGAGCCGGACGTGATGGGTGGCAAGGCCTGCATACGCGGGATGAGGGTTACTGTCGGGACGGTCCCTGGTCTCTTGGCGGGCGGACCGAAGACGAGATCCTGAAAACCTACCCTTACCTAGAGCTGGAAGATGTCCGTGAGGCGTTGAGCTACGCGTCATTGCGCTTGTAAAAACCCGAGATATCAGGTGATCGGAAGGTCTCAAAGGCTTTCGACGCAGCACCTCTTCGACGTACCGGGCTCAACTTGGCGCGAGAAGGCACCTACGGGAACGTAGACTTCAGCAATCCTTCCCATTCGCTCTCGACCTCGCGGCCGACGATCAAGTGGTCGATCAATCCTTGGTGGAAGAGATCCACGAAACGCCTGAGATCCGCGCGTCGATGTGACCATTGGTCTTTTCCGTCGAGGAACACGACATGGGGAACGGGCTGAGCACCAGAACGTTCCTCAAAGTCACGCAACTCTCTACCGACTAGCGCACATTCGTACACTGCGTCGCTCATCTTGCTACCGCCCTTGGTCTTGCCCCAGTATTCTTTGATCTCCCACATCATGTCGGGAGTATGCAGCGACGGTATGGCACCATCGAGGTTTCGTGCCGTCACGTGAAGCTGATCGTTTACGAGCCACACGCAGCGACGCTGCGGGTTCTTGACGAAGGTCATACCTTTAGCTAAACAATATTCACCAGCGATGAACGACACCGCAGCCACCATTGCTGCCGACGACTGATGGTGGTCCTGGCTCTGCGTCCTAACTTTTGTTACCTGGGCCCCGATGCTGTCGCAGTACGTGAGTGCTTCTTTCTCGATCCTGAGCATCTCAGCCGCCGCCTCGACGTCGTGCTCGCGGCGATCCAGGTACTCGAAAAAGAGTTGCACGTGCTCCTCGGGCACAGGCAGATCGTCACTGGCGTCGATCTCCATCTTGTTGCTTTCTAATTTTGTTCTCCAGGCCCGACGCTCCACTGCCTTCTGCTTCTGGACCACGGAGTAGAAGCGCACGTAGTCCCACAACGGATGCCGCCACCCCAAACGCCGCCACTTTTCGTTAACATTCATTGGTCGCCCCGCCTACGGTCTTTGGAGGTTCGCTCAACAACTGTGATGGTCGAACGTTCAGAGCCCTGGCTAGTCGATGGATCATAGTGAGTGTGGGATTGCGCTCGCCACGCTCAATCCCACCAATATAGGTACGATGAATGCCCGCTATATCAGCCAACTCTTCTTGCGAATAGCCTCTGCCACTCCGGTAGACGCGTACGAGTTGTCCGAACGCGATGCGCTCTTCACTCTTGGGATTCATCGTGGCAACGATAAGGAATGATACTTGAGAGTCTACAGAATATGAGTATCATAATCCGACATGTCTAGGGTGAGAGTAAACCCGATCTTGAAATGGGCTGGTGGCAAGCAGGCCATCGCCAGACGGTTGGTGGATCTGTTTCCCAAAGATTTCGACCGTTACTTCGAACCGTTTGTAGGCGGCGGTAGCGTCCTGTTTACGTTGCGTCCGGAGAGCGCCGTCATCTGCGACGCCAACGAATGGTTGACGGACACCTACGAGGCTATTCGCAAAGATGCCGGACAGGTGGCCGGGATCCTGGACAAGTTGGCGAATACGAAGGAAGAGTTCCTCCGGGTGAGGGCAATCCCGCCCCACGAGCTACCTCTATTCCATCGTGCCGCCCATCTCGTTTACCTCAACAAAACGTGCTTTCGGGGTCTGTTCCGGGTGAACGGGCGGGGACAATTCAACGTTCCCTACGGGCAGTACGATCGACGGTACTACGATCCTGAGAACCTGAAGGCGGTTGCCCGGGCACTGAAAGACGTCGAGATCCGGCACGGCGACTTCGAGAGTTGCCTGCACGACGTCATCGATAGAGACTTCGTTTACCTGGATCCCCCCTACCACAAGCTAGGCGGATTCTCGGACTTCAACCGCTACACCAAAGATCAATTCAGAGAGCAAGATCATTTCAGGCTGGCCGCGTTATGCCGGGAGTTGGACCTACGCGGGGTACGATGGGCCGTGAGCAACAGCGACACCGGCCTTATCCGGAAGCTCTACGATGGTTACACGCTGACCGTCGTGGATAACCGCCGAGAGATCAATCTCAACTCGAAAAACAGAGGAATCACCGAGCTACTTATCACGAACTACGTTCCGGATCGACACTTCGTGCAGGGAGACCTCTTCGGACCGGATGCGTTGCTGTCGTCAACCGACACCGGCAACCCATAGCCAATATTCCCGTGCCGGCTGTAGCGTCGGCGCGGCGACAGAGCACCCTGTCCTACCCAAATGGCTAGTTGTCGGCGGTGCTACAATTTTTTCTAGCGTCGGTTGGGGCGTGTATTTGGGGCGGGAACAAGCATTTAACGATCGCATTTCGAAGGGCGGGGACAGCATGGGCAAGCCGGTGATACTGGCGGTGGACGACGACCCCCAGGTCCTGCGGGCCGTCGAGCGGGACCTCAGGCGGCGGTACGCGCGGGAGTACCGGGTGCTGCGGGCGGACTCGGGGGAGTCGGCGCTGGACACTTTGGGGAAGCTGAAGCTGCGCGGGGACCCGGTGGCGCTATTTCTGGTGGACCAGCGGATGCCGAAGATGACGGGCGTGGAGTTTCTGGAGGAGGCGATAGGTCGGTTCCCGGACGCGAAGCGGGCGCTGCTCACGGCTTACTCGGACACAGAGGCGGCCATTCGGGCCATTAACGAGGTCGGGCTGGATTATTACCTGCAGAAGCCTTGGGACCCGCCAGACGAGAACCTGTATCCGAGTTTGGACGAGCTCTTGGCGGACTGGCGGGCGGATTACAGGCCGCCGTTCGAGGGCATACGGGTCGTCGGGGATCGGTGGTCGCCGGAGTCGCACCGGACGCGAAATTTTCTGGCGCGGAACCGGGTGCCTTACAGGTGGTTGGACGTGGAGGGGTCCGAGGAGGCGCGGGAGGTCGTCGCCAGCGCGGATCATGGGGCGCCGAAGTTGCCGCTGGTGGTCTATGAGGACGGGTCTTACGCGGAGGCGCCGGAGAACCGGGAGATAGCGGACAGGATCGGGCTTCAGACCCGCGCCGAGCAGCAGTTCTACGACCTCGTGATCGTGGGCGGCGGGCCTTCCGGCCTTGCGGCGGCGGTGTACGGGGCTTCCGAGGGGCTGAACACGGTGCTCGTCGAGCGCGAGGCGCCCGGCGGGCAGGCGGGGACGAGCAGTCGCATAGAGAACTACCTCGGGTTTCCGAAGGGGCTCTCGGGGGCGGACCTCGCGCGGCGGGCCGTGGACCAGGCCCGCAGGTTCGAGGTCGAGATCCTGACGCCCCAGGAAGTGAGCGGCGTGAGGGTCGAGGACCCGTACCGCATCGTGACGCTCGCGGACGGGACGGAGATCTCCTGCTACGCCCTCATCGTCACCACGGGCGTCTCGTACCGAAGGCTGGACGTCCCCGGCGAGGAGGGGCTGATCGGCCGCGGGGTCTACTACGGCGCGGCCCAGACGGAGGCGTTCTCCTGCAAGGACGAGGACGTGTACATCGTCGGCGGGGCGAACTCCGCCGGGCAGGCGGCGATGTTCTTCTCCGGGCAGGCCAGTAAGGTCTCGCTGCTCTGCCGCTCGGACGACCTCAGAAAGAGCATGTCCGAGTACCTGGTCAAGCAGATCGAAGACAACGACAAGATCGAGGTACGCCTCAACAGCGGCGTCTCCTCCGTCGAGGGCGACGGGCATCTGGAGGGGATCTCGATAAAAGACTCCGCCTCGAACGAGACAGAGACCGTGCCGGCAAACTCGCTGTTCATCTTCATCGGGGCGGCCCCGAAGACGGGCTGGCTGGACGGCACGGTGGCCCGGGACGGACGCGGGTTCATCCTGTCCGGCCCCGACCTGATGCCGGACGGCAAGCGGCCGAAGGGGTGGCGGCCCGACCGGGACCCGTTCCTGCTGGAGACGAGCGTGCCCGGCGTGTTCGTGGCCGGGGACGTGCGGCACGGCTCGATCAAGCGCTGCGCCTCGGCCGTCGGCGAGGGCTCCATCGCCGTCCAGTTCGTCCACCAGTACCTGACGGAGGTCTGACGTGGGCCGGACGGAGGAAGCCCGCGCCATAGATTGCCTGCGGACCGTGCCGCTCTTCCAGCACCTGCCGGAAGAGAAGCTGGCCTGGATCGCCGATCACGGCGAGAAGGTCGAGCTGGAGGCCGGCGACGTCATTGCTCGGCAGGGCGACCCGCCGGACGGCTTCTACGTCGTCATGGAGGGCGGGACGGAGTGGACGCGAAAGGTCGGCCAGGAGGAGATCTTCGTCGTCGCCCTCGGGGAGGGTTCCATCTTCGCCGAGCTCATCATGGTGCTCGACGCCCCTTACCCGACGACGGGCCGCGCCACCGCCGACACGAAGCTGCTCAAGCTGGACGCGGGCGAGTTCTGGGAGATGCTCCGGATCTGCCCGGAGGTCCTGCGAGGCATCCTCGCCACCTCCGTCGAGCGCGCCGAGCTGCACGAGTCGGTCAGCCAGAAGCACGCGAAGCTGATCTCCCTGGGCACCATGGCCGCCGGCCTCGCCCACGAACTGAACAACCCCGCAGCCGCCATAAACCGCAGCGCCGCCGAGGCCCGCGAAGCCTTCCGCACCTCGTCCGAAAAGGCCGCGAAGCTGGGCGGGCTACCTATGACCCCGGGGCAACGCGCCGCCGTCGCCGGCCTCCCGGGCGAGGTGGCGGAACTTCCTCAGACGACGCTCGACGCGGTGGACCGCGGCGACCTCGAGGACGAGGTGGCGCTGTGGCTGGAGCACCGGGGGGTCGAGGACGCCTGGGACGTCTCCCCCACCCTGGTCGGGGTTGGGTTGGACGTGGGGTGGTTGGATGGGTTGGCGGATCGCGTTCCAGAAGAGGTGCTCGGCGGCGTGCTCGAGTGGCTCGCGGCGCAGGTGGCGGGGGATGATCTGCTGCGGGAGATCGAGGAGGGCTCGGCGCGCGTATCGGGGCTGGTCAAGGCGATAAAGTCCCACACCCACATGGACAAGGCGGCCTCCAAAGAGGTGGACGTCCACGCCGGCCTCGACAGCACCCTCGTCATGCTCGGCCACAAGCTCAAGAAGGGCGACGTCCAGATCGTCCGCGACTACGCGGCCGGACTCCCGAAGGTCTGCGGCCACGCCGGGGAGCTGAATCAGGTCTGGACGAACCTGATAGACAACGCCATAGACGCGGTCGAAGGGCGCGGCAGGGTAGGCATACGCACGGGCCGGGAGGACGGGCGGGTGCTCGTCGAGGTTTCCGACGACGGCCCCGGCATCCCGGAGGACGTGCAAGACCGCATGTTCGAGCCGTTCTACACGACGAAGGACGTCGGCAAGGGGACGGGGCTGGGCTTGGACATCAGCCGCCGCGTGGTGGTCGAGGACCACAAGGGAGACATCCGGGTCGACTCGAGGCCGGGGGAGACGCGCTTCCAGGTGCGGCTGCCGATACGGCCCGCGGAAGGGGAGGCATCTTGACGACGCTCGACGAGCTCAGGGGCGTGCCGCTTCTCGAAGGGCTCACCGAGGAGCAGTTGGTACGCGTGCTGGAGGAGAGCCCCGAGAGGGTCGTGCCGGCGGGCGAGGTCAACGGGCGCGAGGGGGAGCCGGTCGAGCATTTGTACGTGATCCTGGAGGGCGACCTCAGGATCACCAAAAAGACCTCCGACGGCGGCGAGGTCGTCCTCAACGTCTACACGCCGGGGACCTTCTTCGCCGAGGTGCCCCTGCTCGCGGGCTCGCCCTTCATGGCGTCGGGGCGGGCGCTCACCGACTGCCGCCTGCTCCTGATCCCGAACGGCCTCTTCCGCCGCCTGCTCTCGGGCAACGACTCGTTCGGCACCGCGATCCTCAAAACGATGGCCGAACGCGTCCAGATCCTCCAATCCGTCGCCGGCCAGCGCGAACACCTGAACTCCCTCGGAACCCTCGCCGCCGGCCTGGCCCACGAACTCAACAACCCCGCAGCCGCCACCCGGCGCGCGGCCGGGGACCTGCGCGAGAACTTCGCCCAGGTCCGCTCCTTCGGCTGGAAGCTGGCCCGCGCCGCCGCGAACGGCAAGCTGGAACCCCGGGCTCTGCAGACGCTCGAAGAGTTCATAGATCGGGCGGCCTCCGGCGAGACGCCGTCCACGCCGCGGGGGACCCTCGAAGAGAGCGAGATGGAGGAAGCGATGGCGCTCTGGCTCGAGGACCAGGGCCTCTCCGAAGACGCGTGGGACCTCGCGCCGACGTTCGTGGAGGCCGGGTTCGCGGTGGAGGACCTCGCGGCCGTCTCGGAGGCGGTGCCCCCGGTCGCCCGGCCCGCGGCGTTGCGCTACCTGGAGGCCGTGATCGGGGTCTCCGGGCTGCTGGACGAGGTCGAGAGCAGCGCCGGAAGGGTGTCGGAGATCGTGGGCACCATGGAGGGCTACTCCTACATGGACCGCGCCCCCGTGCAGGACGTCGACGTGAACCGGAGCCTGGAGGACACGCTCGCGGTCCTCGGCCACAAGCTGGGGGGCATCCCGGTCGAGCGCGACCTGGACCCCGAGCTCCCGCGCGTGACGGCCCACGGTGGCGAGCTGAACCAGGTCTGGACGGCCCTGATAGACAACGCCATAGACGCCGTCTCGGCGGACGGCGGGCGCGTCGGGCTCCGAACGACCTGCGAGAAGGACCTGGTGCTCGTCGAGGTCTCCGACGACGGGCCCGGCATCCCCGAGGAGAACCTGGGCCGCATCTTCGAGCCGTTCTTCACCACCAAGGACGTCGGTGAAGGCACGGGGCTCGGCCTGGACGTGAGCTACCGCGTGGTGGTCGGCCGCCACGGCGGGGACATCCACGTCGTCTCGGAGCCGGGTGCCACGCGCTTCGAGGTTCGGCTGCCGGTGAGCGGGCCCGCGGAGGGCGGCGAGGCCATAGACGTCGAGTGGTCGTTGGAGGCGGGCCGGTGACGCGCTCCCCGGACGAGACACGGGCCGCGCAGGACGAGCAGCGCCTGACGGACGAGCAGGTCCGGGTCCTCGCCGCCTACGGGCGGGAGCTGCGTCTCGAAGAAGGCGACTTCCTGTTCGACGAGCGGGCCCCGGTGGACAGCTTCTACGTCGTGCTCGACGGGGGGGTCAGCATCTCGCGCCTCGGCGACGACGGGGAGGCGCCGTTCCTCGTCCACCGCGCCGGGGAGTTCACCGGAGGCCTCGCGGTGCTTACGGGCAGGACCTCCGTCCACCGCGCCCGGGCGGTCGTTCCGAGCCGGGTGTTGGAGATCGACTCGGGGACCTTCCGGCGCGTGGCCGCCGAGCAGCCGGAGATCGCGGACGTTTTTATCGGAGGCTTGGCGCGGCGCATGAGGGCCTCCCAGCGGGTCTTCCGCCAGCAGGAGAAGCTCGCCGCCCTCGGCAAGCTTTCCGCCGGCCTGGCCCACGAGCTCAACAACCCGGCCGCCGCGGCTCGCCGGGCCTCGGAGGATCTCGGCGTTGCCGCCCTCGACGCCCAGCTCCTCGCGCTGCGCCACGACGAACGCTTCTCGTCGGAGGCCCGCGCCGGCCTCGCCGCGCTGCGGGAGGAGCTAACAGACCGTCCCGCCGCGGCGCTAGATCCGCTCGCCCTCGGCGACGCGGAGGACGCGCTCGCGGCCTGGCTCGAAGACCGGGGCGTCGGGGACGCCTGGGACCTCGCGCCGACCCTGGCGGCGGCGGGCGTAGAGGAGGGGAACCTGGAGAACTTATCTCACACCTTCGGCGAAGCGGGGCTGTCGGGGGCCGTCCGGTGGATCGCGGCGACGCTGGAGCTGACCGGGCTGGCTCGGGAGGTCTCGACGAGCGTCGGGCGCATCTCGGAGCTCGTCGGGGCAATGAAGGAGTACACAGCGATGGACCGCGCCGGGGCTGCGGAGCTCGACGTGACCGAGGGCCTGGAAAACACGCTCGCCGTCCTCGGTCACCGGCTGAACGGGGTCGAGGTGGCGCGGGACTACGAGAACGACCTGCCGAGGGTGTCGGGCAACGCCGGGGAGCTGAACCAGGCGTGGACGAACCTCCTGGAGAACGCCGCCGACGCCGTCGAGGGCCGGGGGAACGTGGAGATTCGGGCGTCCCGCGACCGAGGGGCGGTGGTCGTGGAGGTGGCGGACGACGGGCCGGGGATACCGCGGGAGGTGAGGAACCGCGTCTTCGAGCCTTTCTTCACGACCAAGCCTGTGGGGTCGGGGGCCGGGATGGGACTGGATAT
>CAXUFZ010000096.1:0-11675 GCA_964250345.1 uncultured Rubrobacteraceae bacterium | reverse complement strand
CATGGGCCTCGAGGCCGTGGCCGCCGAGCTTCAGGACCGCCGCGAGGCGGTGGCGCGGCGGGCGCGGGTAGTCGCGGCGCACCCCCAGCTCCAGGAGCGCGAGCTCAAGTAGCTGGCGTCCTGGTCGGAGGCGCTCGAGGGCGCGCTGGTCGGGCGGGGCCTGTCGGGGCCCGATGCGAAGCTGCTGGCCGAGGTCTCCGTGGCGGTCTTCCGCGTCGCGTACCGGCGCTGGCTCGACGAAGGGACCGAGCGAGAGCTTGCCGCGATCATCCGCGAAGCCTTCGCTGAGTTGGGGGACTTCCTCGGCCACACCGCGCCGGGGCCGCGGGATCTCCTCACCGCTCGCTAGGCTCATTGCCCACCGGAGTGCCGGTAGGGGCGCGCCCCGCGTCGTGAACCAAACACCGCGCGGGGGTCGAGCCGTTCTCCCAGAGGTCTGCTTGCAGACCTCTACGCTTGTATCTGCGTCAAGCGGATGGTGCGGGGCTCCGGCGTCCGGGAAGATGGCGCGGTAAGTCCTGCGGGCGATATAGCGCTTCGGCCATCGCACGGGCTCCTTCTTGGATTTTCTTTCGCTGTCCGGGCGACGTACCTTCGCGTTCGGGATCGCGTCTCTAGCGGTTGAGCGCCGCCACGTGCGGCGCCCAACGAAACTGGCATCGCGCATTCGCGGGCTCCCTTCCAGCTCTTCGGGGAAGGGCTTTATCGGCCGCCGCCTGCCGTCTACGTGGGGCGCCTCCGCCGGGTGCGCCGCGACCCGCGCGCCGCTTCGCCGCGCCAGCGCGCGGAGAGACCCCACGTGGTCGAGGTCCTGGTGGGTGAGGACGATGCGCGCCAGGTCCGCGACCCGCACCCCGGCCATCGCCTCCGCGACCGGACTTTGTCTTTGAACAGTCCCACTGATGACCGGCCGGCCCGCTTCTCTTACATGCTCCTCTCCTTCGCCTCTACACTCCTGAACCAATCGTTCAAATAGAGCTTATGCTGGACACCTTACGGCCTCTTGCCGACTCCTTACGGAACACTGAACAGGCCGCGGGGAAACGTTCGAACGGCATCTATCCGCGAGAGGCGAGCCCGCCCACGGAGCGCGGAGCGCTTCCAGGATGGGCCGGATGGTTATTCGGGTTCGGCCGGGTTCCTGGCGCGTCGCAGGAGCGTCAGGGCGAGGAAAGGGAAGAGGAGCACCGACAGCAGCCCGGCCAGCACCAAAGCGGCGCCGGTCGCGGGGCGAAGCTCACCCAGTTCCACGCCGATGTCCGCGGCGGCGACGAGGAACGGCAGCGAGGTCGCCTGCAGGAGCCCGGCCGCCGCCGCGGCCCGCGCGCCGACCGAGGACCGGTAGAGCACCGCGGGCAGCCCGCGCACGAGCAGCAGGGCGAGCAGGAACACGGGCACGGGCGCTAAAGAGGCCGCCCCGCCGCCGAACACGGCGCCCAGTTCCAACTCCATCCCGCTCGTCACGAAGAAGAACGGGATAAAGATCCCGAAGCCAACCGCCTCCAGCTTCGTCCGAAATTGGGAGTGGATCATCACCCCGTTCCGGTCGATCAGGCGCAGGACGGCACCGGCGATGAAGGCGCCGAGGATGACCTCCAGCCCGAGAACCTGCGCCAGCACGGCGAAGCCGACGAGCAGGAAGAAGGCGCCCCGGACCCGGATCTGGGCGCTGGAGTCCTGCAGCCTCCGCAAGGCGGACTGCAGCGGATCCAACCGGCCGATACCGGCCAGCGCCGCCCCGATGGCGGCCACCAGCAAGAGGAAACCGCCGAGCAACAGCAGCGTGGACCCGACGCTCCCGGCCCCGCCGGAGAAGAACAGCGAGAGCAGGATCACGGTGGCGAAGTCCGCGATGGAGACGGCGGCGATGACCTGCTGGCCCAGCGTGGACTCCAGCTCCCCGGCGTCGGCGAGCACGGGTACCACGATGCCAAGCGCCGTGGCAGAGAGCATGATCGCCACGAAGAGCGGCGCCTCGATCAGGCCCGTAGTCCAAAGCGCGAACGCCGTACCCAGGGCGAGCACCAGGGAGACGACGAACCCCGTGGCAGCGCCCCGGAGCCTCCCGCCCCGCAGCCGTTCGAGTTCTATCTCGGAGCCGGATAGAAAGAGCAGGAACGCCAGGCCTATAAAGGCCAGAACCTCAAGCGGCGGGCCCACCTCCGCGAGCCCAAACACGGCGGGGCCGATCAAGACGCCGGCCAGGATCTCGACGACCACGGAAGGCACCCGCGCCGAGGGAAAGAGCCCGAGCCCGAGCGGCACCAGGAACGCGACCGCGGCCACGATGAGCATTCCCGTGAGCGAGATCCCCGGCACTACGCCCTCCCTGGATTCAGGCCCATCCGGACCTCCGGATCAGGAATCACTCTTTACCTCGACGAACATCTTGATGGCGCCCTTCTCCCCGGTCAGGAGCCGGATCATCTCCTCGTAGCCCCCGAGTCCCCGCACGGGATGCGTCAGCAGCCGACCCAGCGAGCCGGGACACCGAGCCTCGGCCACCTCCGCCGCCGTAACCCGCGCGTACCCGCGCTCGCCGAACAACTCCAAAGCCGCCTCCCGCATCCTGCCCCGCGCGTCCGGTCTCCATCGTCCCATGGGCGAGAGCTTACCACCGATGGCAGTCCTTGACATCAGCGGCGGGGATGTTAGCGTGTGTCAGTCGCTGACAGTTGGCGACTGACGTGAACCCAATGAAAGGACAACGTGATGCGCGTGTTCGTCACAGGGGCGACCGGGTTCATTGGCTCCGCCGTCGTCAGCGAGCTCATCGGCGCGGGCCACGAGGCCGCCGGGGCCGCGGCTCACCGCGGGTCCCTCGACGACCTCGACGTGCTGCGCGATGCCGCGGGTGCGTCGGACGGCGTGATCCACTGCGCGTTCAAGCACGGCGCCGCTCTCTCGGGGGATTGGGAGGGTGCTTCGGACCCCGATCTGCGCACCTTCGAGGCGCCCGGCGCTGCGCTTGAGGGCTCGGGCAAGCCGCTCGTGGTCACCTCGGGGACGTCCCTGATCTCACCGGGTCACGTCGGAAGGGAGGAGGACCCGCCGGAGGTCGGGACCCGGGTCGCCGCGGAGAACGCGGCGGTCGCGCCGGCCGGGCGCGGGGTGAGATCTTCGGTCGTGCGACCGGCCCCGTCGGTCCAGGGCGAAGGAGATCGCGGCTCCGTACCGATCCCGATCGGCGTCGCCCGCGACAAGTGCGTCTCGGACCACGTCGGAGACGGGGTCAACCGCTGGCCGGCCGTGCACCGGTTGGAGGCCGCCCGCCCCTACAGGCTGGCGCTCCAGCGGGCGCCCGCGGGGTCGAGGCTGCACGCGGTCGCCGAGGAGGGGGTGCCGGTCTGCGGCATCGCCGAGGCGATCGGCCGGGGCATCGACGTGCCCGTGGTCTCCGTCCCGCGGGGGGAGGCCGGCGAGCACTTCGGCTTCCTGGCCGGCTTGCTCGAGTCAGACGTCCCGGCCTCGAGCGCGCTGACCCGCGGGCTGGTGGGGTGGGAGCCGGCGCACCCGGGGCTCGTCGAAGACCTCGAGCGGGGCCGCTACTCCCAGGAGGCGCGGGTATGACCGTCCCGGGCGCGGACGGCGCCGGCCGCCGAGCTCTCGCGCCGTGGGGATCGCTCCGTTGCGCGACCGGTTCCGAGCTTGTGGGGAGGCACTAGATGCTAACGGTAAGGACGACGTCCGGGTCCGGGGTAGAAGACTCGCAAGACGTCTACGCTTACCCGGACGATCTCGCGCGCTTCGTGTGGGAGTCCTGGGAGGACCACGCACGAGATTTCGATAGTTCGTACCCCGAACCGACCGGGGCGCCGGCGGCGCCGGGTCTGGTGAGGCGGTTGTGGCCCTGCTCCCCGGCGAGTTTGCTGCGCGAGGAGGCGCGGCGGGTGTCGTGCGGCGCGGCCCTCGCCGCCCCGGGGGGGGGGGGGGGGGGGGGCGGCCCGCCCGGGGGGCTACACCGCCTCGAGTTCGGCGAGCCCAGGCCCTTCGACGAGCGGGAGCTCAGGCGCCTCTCCCCGGCGGCCGACCTCGAGCAGGCGCTCATAGGCGTCCGCCGCGGCGAGGACGGTGAGCTCGAGATCTGGGGCCTCGTGCACTCCGGGGCGCGCTGGATGCGGGCCACGCGCGGCGGTCGGGAGAGCTCCGCCCCGCTGCCGCCCGCGCCGGTGGTCAGGGTCGAGGCGCCCGGGCGCCTGACGGTGAGCCGGGGCCCCGAGTTCGTCGCGGAGCTTTCCGGAGGCAGGATCTCCGGCTCCCGCATGGACGCCATGTCCAGCCGGTGGATGGGGGGCTTTTTCGCCCCCGTGCGGGACGGGCTCGCGGAGCTGCACGAGAAGTCGCGGCAGGAGGCCGAGGCGCGCGGGGAGGCGTGGGCCCCGCTCGACCCCGAGCTCCCCCGCATGATCGCCCGCCGGATGTACCGGCGGCTCTTCTCCACGCTGAGCGAGGCCCGCCACGGCGCCACCATCGTCACCTTCCCGCCAGAGAGGGCAGAAGAGGTGCTGGGCGGACACGTCTCCCTCAGGCACTCCTTCGCGGACGGCGGGCACCGGCGGCGCTTGAGGGACCTGATCGTGGACACCATGAACCGTCTGGCCCGGGCCCACGGTGGCGAAGCCGGCGAGAAGACTCTCTGCCAGAGAACCATCGGGTGGGAAGAGTACGCCCGGAGCGGGGACCAGGAGCTTGCCGAGCTCGACGAGGCGATCTTCGAGTTCGCCCACCTCGGCGCCGGCCTCGGGGCGGGGGACGGCGGGGTCGTCATCACCGATCGGGGCGAGCTGCTCGGCTTCGGGGGCGAGATCCCCGGCGAGCTCGCACCCGTCCACTCCGTCGAGAGGGCCCTCGACCCCGAGGGGGAGACCACCGCGCCGGAGGGCGCCGAGGCCGTCGGCACCCGCCACCGCTCGGCCTACCGCCTGGCGGCGGCCGTGCCGGACGCCCTGCTGGTCGTGGTCTCCCAGGACGGCAACGTCCGGTTCGTCGCGGACGTGGGCGGCGCGGTGACCTGCTGGGACCAGGCCTGAGCGGGTGCCCGAGGGTTTCGGCGCGGGGGCCATCGCGTGATCCTCCCGGGAGAATCATGCGGCTCGTTCAAGATCCCGACCCAGAACAGACCTCGTCAAAGCAGAGATCGACGAGTATGGACGCGGTTTCGGAGCCCAGCCTATACGCTCCTCTGACGGACGATCTTGTCCGGGTACTACTCGCGGTCCAAAGACAAGCGAAAGGGAGTTCTCTATGACCATCGACCGTCTCGGTTCAGATGTCGAAGGACGGGATGCGGACTACGTGATCATCGGCGCCGGCGCGGCAGGGTGCGTGCTCGCCGCCCGCCTGAGCGAGGATCCGGACGTGAACGTCGTGCTCCTCGAGGCGGGCGGGCCGAACGACTCCGCCGAGATCGCTACGCCGGGTAAGCATCTCGCCCTCCTCGAAGGCGACACCGTCTGGCCGACCGCCACCGTCCCGCAGCGCGCCGCCGGAGGCCGGGTCGTGCCCCTGGTCACGGGCCGTGGGCTGGGCGGCGGCAGCAGCATAAACGCGATGGGTTGGTTCCAGGGCCAGCCCGGCGACTACGACGGCTGGGCCGCGGCAGGGGCCACGGGCTGGTCGTGGGCGGACGTGCAGCCCTACTTCCTGCGCATCGAGGACCACGAGTTGGGAGCGAGCGGGTTCCACGGCGCTGCCGGACCCATGACGATCTCGTCGCCGCGGCACGTGCACCCGGTGGCGATGGCGTTCCTCGAGGCTGGGCGCGAGATGGGCTGGCCGCTGAGCAACGACCTCAACGGCGCGCAGCGCACCGGCGTCTCGCTCGCGCCCAACAACATCCGCGACGGCGCGCGCCGCAGCGTGGTCGACGGCTACCTCCGCCCGGCGCTCAGCCGTCCGAACCTCGCCGTCCGCCTTCGAGCCCCCGTAACCGGGATCGTCCTCGACGGCGCTCGAGCCACCGGCGTGCGGTACCGCCAAGAGTCACCCGACGACGGGGACGCAACCGAGCGGACGCTGGCCGCGCGGCGGGGCGTGATCGTGGCCGCCGGCGCGATCCGCACCCCGCAACTGCTGATGCTGTCCGGCATCGGACCCGCCGCCCACCTCGACGAGCTGGGCATCCCGGTCACCGCCGACCTGCCCGGCGTCGGACGGAACCTCCAGGACCACCCGGCGGTCGCGCTTTCCTGGGAGATCGTAGACCCGGAAAAACTCCGCGACGCCCTCTACGACGACCCGGAGCGGGCCTACCGCCTGCTGCACCGTGGACCCCTGGCCGCCTTCGGCCAAGGCGTCGCCGCAATCGCCTCTGGACCCCGCGCCACCGATCCCAATGCGCCGCCGGAACTCCACGTCGGCGTTGGACCGGCCGGTGCAGACGCGGGACTGCCTCCCCTCCCTGTGGCGTCGGTCTTCTGCCTGCTGGCGCTCGTCGCGCCGCACAGCCGCGGCGAGGTCCTCCTCTCCGACGCCGACCCGGCCACGGTGCCGCTGGTCGACCCACGCTACCTCGAAGCGCCGGAAGATCGCGCCCGGCTCCGGGACGGCGTCCGTACCGCGCTGGAACTTTTCGACCGCCCCGCGCTCCGTGCCGTCACGGGCGACCGGCCCGCCGGCGGCCGCCTCGAGACCGACGCCGAAATCGACGCCTTCATCGACGAGACGCTGGCCACCTACTACCATCCGGTCGGCACGTGCCGGATGGGCACGGACGAGACCGCCGTGGTCGATCCCGCCACCATGGCCGTGCGCGGCGTCGAAGGCCTGCACGTCGCGGACGCGTCGGTCATGCCGAACATTACCCGCGGGCTCGTGCAAGCCCCTACCATAGCCATAGCCGAGCGTGCCGCGGACCTCATCCGCGCCGGGCAGGCCGCATGAACGCCGAACGGCTCGTCGTCTCCCAGCGGGTGGCGCCACGGGTGGCAGAACCTTGCGCCTGGCCCGCTCCGGGGCGAACAGACCCTCCGGGCCGTCGCGGTCGAGACTCTCCACCCTGCGGTACAGGGTCCTCTCGGAGGTCCGGATCTCTTCGGCCCGCCCAAGGACCGGGTCCCCGAACAGGACAAGGGGTCGGATCTCCTCGTAGCGCTGCAGCTCGGGCCTCTTTACCAGCAGCCTGAGCTGCTCCCAGTCTTCGGTGTGCTCGACCCGTTGGCGCCGTCTTCCGGTCATGCTTCGCCCCTCCCCGTGAGGCGACGCCGAGCTCCCTCCCGCCAGCCCTGTGTCGGGCAAGCTTCCCCGGACAGGCGCCGCGACCACCTATCTCACGTCCGAGAGATTCCGAAAGCCCAAAACTCTCGGGTTTCGTGGATGAGGAACGATGCCAGGAGCCGAGACTCCGGGCCAGCTTCGGTTCGCGAACTCTCCTGGCCGCTTTCTCCGCCAGATAAGCTCCAGTCATGCGCCGGGCATTTATCGGCCAGGTCTGCCCGGAAGACCGCGTTTCCTGCCTAGGACCCCCGGCGACAGCATGGTCGGCGTGGCGGGCGCCAGGGTAGGGGCAAAAACCCGTCCGTCTTCGAGGAGCCCCGGGACGCCCCGTCAAGCGGCTACCGCTCGAGAACGAGGCGGCACGCGTCAAATTCGCGGATGGCGCCCACGAGATCGCCGCGGCGCCCCCGCACCTACCCGCGGCCGGCACGCGACAGCAAAAGATCGCGCATTTCCCCGCCACCGAAGAGCGCAACAGCCGCGTCCTGCGGCATGCGTCCAGCCCCCGATGTCCCGAGGACCGACGTTTACCGCCGACGACAGTCCTTGACATCGGCGACGAGGTTGTTAAGGTTACGTCAGTTACTGACAGGCAGTAGCTGGCGTTGCCCCATACAGGAAGGTTCGTGAGGATGTCCGGCATAGAAGGCAAGGTAGTGGTCATAACGGGCGGCAGCAGTGGTCTCGGGGAGGCCACGGCGAGGCTTCTGGCCGAGCGTGGGGCCAAGGTGATGCTCGGCGCGCGTCGCGAGGAGAACCTGGAGAGCATCGTCTCTGACATCAGGGATAGCGGCGGCGAGGCCGCCTACAGGGTCGCGGACGTGACGAGCCGGGACCAGGTCGAGGGCCTGGTGGCCGGCGCGGTCGAGGAGTTCGGCCGCGTGGACGTGCTCGTCAACAACGCCGGCGTCGCCCCGCTCTCGCCGCTCGACGCGCTCAGGGTGGACGAGTGGGACCGGATGGTGGACGTCAACATCAAGGGTGTGCTGCACGGCATCGCGGCGGCGCTGCCCCGCATGCGCGAGCAGCGCGACGGCCAGATCATCAACCTCTGCTCCCTAGCCGGGCACGTCGTCTTCGAGACCTCCGCCGTCTACTCCGGGACCAAGTACGCCGTGTGGGCGATCTCCGAGGGACTTCGCAAGGAGGCCGGGGACGAGATCCGGACCACCACCATCACCCCCGGGGCGATGCAGACTGAGCTCGACAACTCGATCAGCCACGAGGAGACCGCGCAGGTAGCCAGGGCGTTCAACGAGATAGCCATAGAAGGCGACGCCGTGGCTCGCGCCATAGCCTACGCCATCGAGCAGCCGAGGGAGGTCGACACGAGCGAGATCGTCCTCCGCCCGACCGCCCAGACGCTCTAAGCAACGCTCCAAGCAAAAGAAACGTTAAGGAGGAATCAGCCGTGAGCCAACAGGTAGGAGTTAGCACGAGCTACCGGGTCGAGAAGGACGTCATGGTGCCGATGCGCGACGGGCAGACCCTGGCCACGGACCTGTCGATACCCGACGGGGGCGGGCCCGCCCCACCGCGGCTGGTCCGCCCCCCCTCCCGCCAGGACGTCCCGAACCTGCTGGGCAACTCCCTCAACGTCCAGGCGCTGCTCGAGGCCGGGTACGCGGTGGTGTTCCAGGACTGCCGGGGCACGTACCGCTCGGGCGGCGAGTTCACCCCGCTGGTGCACGAGCCCGACGACGGCGCCGACACGGTGGCCTGGATCGGCCGGCAGCCGTGGTGCGACGGGAACGTCGGCAGCTTCGGGGCGTCCTACCTCGGCTGGGTGCAGTGGGCGATGGCGCCCGGGGCCCCGGCCGGGCTGGGGGCGATGGCCCCGACGGTGACGACCAGCGACTACTACACGGCGCCCTGGTACTCGGAAGGGGGCGCCTTCTCCCTCCACATGTCGTTGTGGTGGTCCACGCTCATGTCGTTCTTCGGAGCGCAGCGCTCGCTGGCGGCAGGAACCGGCGGGGTCGACGCGATGATGGAGCTGGCCGGCATGCTCGGGGACCTGGAGCCGCGCCTCGCCGCGATGCCGACGGGCGACCAGCCGGCGCTCGCCGGGTCGTGGTACCCGGAGTGGGTCCGCCACGCCGACCGGGACGAGTTCTGGCAAGACCTGTCGGTCGTCGACCACCTCGACCGGGTGACGGTGCCGGCGCTGAACGTCGGGGGCTGGTTCGACATCTTCGCCGGCAGCACGGCCCGCACGTTCGCCCGGATGCGCGAGGAGGCGGGCAGCGCCGAGGCCCGGGAGGGACAACGCCTGATCATGGGCCCCTGGGACCACCTTTCGTACACCGGCGCCTACCACGACCGGCAGTTCGGGCTGATGGCCGACGTGCTCGCCGCCGACCTGACCGGCGCGCACATCGCGTTCTTCGACCGCTGGCTGCGCGGCCGGACCGACGCCCTCGACGGCTCCGCCCCGGTCAGGATCTTCGTGATGGGCCTGGACCAGTGGCGCGACGAAGAGGACTGGCCCCTGCCCGACACCCGGTACACCGACTACTTCCTCGGCGGTTCGGGCCGGGCCAACACCGCGAACGGCGACGGCGTGCTGACCGAGACGCCCGGACCCGAGGCCACCGACACCTTCACCTACGACCCGGCGGACCCGGTGCCCAGCGTGGGCGGTCGCATGGTCCTGCCCAGCTCGCTCAACGCCGTCGGGCCGGTCGACCAGCGCGAGGTCGAGGCCCGCGACGACGTCCTGTGCTTCACCACCCCGGTGCTCGAGGGGCCGGTCGAGGTCACCGGGCACGTGTCGCTGGAGCTCCACGTGGCCTCCTCGGCGCTCGACACCGACTTCACCGGGAAGCTCGTCGACGTCTTCCCTGACGGGCGGGCGATCTACCTGACCGACGGCATCCTGCGCGCCCGGTACCGCGACTCGCTGGCCGAGCCCGAACCGCTCGAGCCCGAGAAGGTCTACGAGGTCACGCTCGACCTGTCGGTGACCTCCAACGTGTTCCTGCCCGGACACCGCATCAGGTTGGAGGTCTCCGGCAGCAACTTTCCCCGCTACGACCGGAACACCAACACCGGCGGCACCATCGCCGAGGAGTCCCCGGAGGAGGCCGTCGTGGCTTCCAACCGGGTGCTGCACGGCGCCGGGCACCCGAGCCGGCTGGTCCTGCCGATCATCGACCGCTGAACACCACCGAAAGAGGAGGAAAGACGATGGCGACCATCTTTATCACGGGATCCAACGACGGCCTCGGCCGCGACGCCGCCCGCCGGCTTGTGGACGACGGCCACGCGGTGGTCGGCCACGCGCGTAGCCGCGAGAAGGCCGACCGGCTGCGGCAGGAGCTTCCCGGCCTCGCCGACGCGCTCGTCGCCGACCTGTCGAGCGCGGAGCAGGTGCGCCGGCTGGCCGACGACGCCAACGCCTTCGGCACGTTCGACGCGGTCATCCTGAACGCCGGCGTCGGGTTCCGCGAACCCCGGCGGGTCGAGACCGAGGACGGGCACGCGCACGTGCTCGCGATCAACGTGCTCGCCCCCTACCTGCTGACCGCGGGGATGCACCGGCCCGGGCGCATCGTCTACATGACGAGCGGGATGCAGAAGGGCGGCAGCGCGGACCTGTCCGATCTGGACTGGACGCGCCGGTCTTGGAACGGGGTGCGGGCGTACTCGGACTCCAAGCTGTTCGACGCGACCCTCGCGGCGGCGGTCGCGCGCCGGTGGCCCGAGGTCGTCTCCACGTCCGTCTCGCCCGGGTGGGTCGAGACGAAGATGGGCGGCGCCGGCGCCCCGGACGACCTCGACGCCGCCTCGGCGACCCAGGCGTGGCTGGCCGTCTCCGACGACGAGGCGGCGCTGCGCAGCGGGGCGATGTACTACCACCAGGAGCCGATCCTCCAGTCCGGCGGCGGAGGGGCCCGGGCGCTCCACCCCGCGGTGCAGGACGAGGCTTTTCAGGACGACCTGCTCGCCGTCCTCGCCGGGCTCACCGGCACCGAACTGCCGGCGAGTGACCGCCCGCCGGCCCGCATGGGGTCCACGCGGCGCGCGTCCTTCGAAGCGCACGGGCGCTCGACCACGTGAGCGACGAACTCTCGAGGTTGGTTGGAACCGGCGGGACTTCGCGGGCTCGACCAGCCTCGGCGGCCCCGCGGCCGAGCTCTCTCCCGTACCGGTGCGTGGCCCCGGCGCCCGCCGGGGCCGCGTTATGATGACGCGGGCCGTGCAAGTTGTGGGAATCCGGGGGCGTAGGGCGGGGACGAGGTTGCTGCTGACGATCGTGGTCTCGGCCATCGTCGTCGTCATGATCAACCAGACCTTCACGAACGTGGTGGTGCCCGACATCCGCGACGACTTCGGGGCGACGCAGGGGCAGGCGGGGTGGGTCATCACGGGCTACCTTCTCGTCTTCGCGGTGGGCGTCCCGCTCTACGGGCGCGTCGCGGATCTCTACAGCCTGGGGCGCGTGTTCGCCCTGGGCC
>CAXUFZ010000095.1:0-11711 GCA_964250345.1 uncultured Rubrobacteraceae bacterium | reverse complement strand
GTCAGCTCGTGTCGTGAGATGTTGGGTTAAGTCCCGCAACGAGCGCAACCCCTGTGGTGTGTTGCCAGCATTAAGTTGGGGACTCACACCAGACTGCCGGTGACAAACCGGAGGAAGGTGGGGATGATGTCAAGTCATCATGGCTCTTACGTCCAGGGCTAGAAACGTGCTACAATGGCTGATACAAAGGGTTGCAAGACCGCGAGGTGGAGCGAATCTCATCAAAGTCAGTCTAAGTTCGGATCGCAGTCTGCAACTCGACTGCGTGAAGGCGGAGTTGCTAGTAATCGCGGATCAGAACGCCGCGGTGAATACGTTCCCGGGCCTTGTACACACCGCCCGTCACACCACGAAAGTTGGCAATACCCGAAGCAGGCGCAGCGAACCCCTTGTGGGACGCGGTCTGCGAAGGTAGGGCTAGCGATTGGGGTGAAGTCGTAACAAGGTAGCCGTACCTGAAGGTGCGGCTGGATCACCTCCTTTCTAGGGAGCAGGTTAGGCTGGTAACAGCCGACCGATCGGACATCGGCTATATAGCGGCTTGAGCTAATGCTCGCCGTGCTGGTGTACCGCTCTAGGATATTTCGACCGATCTCGGCGTTGGGTTCCTTTTCATTCGTTTCGAGTAGCTGCTGTTCAGTTTTCAGGGCCTTCGGGTTCTGGAGCAGGCCGCTAGGTTTCGATCTGGCGATGCGCCCGCGAGAGTGGGCGTCTGGTCTTTGAAAACTGCATAGCGCGATCCAATTACCATTAAGATAGTAAGGGCGTATGGTGGATGCCTTGGCACCGAAAGCCGATGAAGGACGTGGCAAGCTGCGATAAGCCGTGTGGAGCCGCAAGCGGGCTATGAAGCGCGGATCTCCGAATGGGGAAACCCAGTCAGGGTCATGCCTGATTACCCCCGTCTGAACACATAGGGCGGGTGGAGGGAACCCGGGGAAATGACACATCTGAGTACCCGGAGGAAAAGAAAGAAAGTATCGATTCCTTGAGTAGTGGCGAGCGAAAGAGGAGCAGCCCAAACCGGATGCGTGAAAGCCTGTGGGCGTTGCGTATTCGGGGTTGTAGGACCAACATGGTCGTCCCACAGGGCGGCCGGGGAGTTACAAAACGCGCGGGTAGCCGAACAGTCTGGAAAGTCTGTCCGTAGAGGGTTAGAGCCCCGTAGGCGACATTCGAGCGACTCCCCCGTTGGCACCTGAGTAAATCCGGACACGTGAAACCCGGATTGAATCCACGGGGACCACCCCGTAAGGCTAAAAACTAACGGTGACCGATAGCGAACCAGTACCGTGAGGGAAAGGTGAAAAGTACCCCGCAAGGGGAGTGAAATAGTACCTGAAACCATACGCCTACAAGCGGTCGGAGCAGATCTTTCGAGATTTGTGACGGCGTACTTTTTGCATAACGGGCCAGCGAGTTGCTGGTGCTTGGCGAGGTTTAGCGTAGAGCGAGCCGAAGCGAAAGCGAGTCTGAATAGGGCGATGCCAGTCAAGTGCCGCAGACCCGAAACCGGGTGAGCTATCCATGGCCAGGCTGAAGCGGGGGTAAGACCTCGTGAAGGGCCGAACCGACTTGGGTTGAAAACCGAGCGGATGAGCTGTGGATAGGAGTGAAAGGCTAATCAAACCCGGCGATATCTGGTTCTCCTCGAAATATATTTAGGTATAGCCTGGCGCGTTTCGTCGCGGGTGTAGAGCACTGTTTGGACGCGGGGCCCCACAAGGTTACCAACTTCAGACAAACTCCGAAGACCGTAGACGTAAGAGCGCCGGAGTCAGGGACGCGGGGATAAACTTGTGTTCCGAGAGGGAAACAACCCAGACCGTCGGCTAAGGTCCCTAAATAACGGCTAAGTGGTTTAAAGGATGTGGCGCTGCACAGACAACCAGGATGTTGGCTTAGAAGCAGCCATCATTTAAAGAGTGCGTAATAGCTCACTGGTCAAGTGGTGTTGCGCCGAAAATTCTCGGGCCTTGAGTCGTTTACCGAAGCCACGGACTTCAGCCTAGCTGGAGTGGTAGAGGAGCATCCTGTAGCGATCGAAGCGGCGGCGTAAGCCGGCCGTGGACGTATCAGGAGAGAGAATGCTGGCATGAGTAACGAGAGACAGGCGAGAAACCTGTCCGCCGAAAGCCCAAGGGTTCCTGGGTAAAGCTAATCTTCCCAGGGTCAGTCGGGACCTAAGCCGAGGACGAAAGTCGTAGGCGATGGACAGCAGGTCGATATTCCTGCACTGCGCGCGTAGCGTTTGAGCGATGGAGGGACGGAGAAGGGTAGGCCAACCACGGCGCTGGTAGACCGTGGGCCTTGCCGTAGGCCGGGGACCAGGAAAATCCGGGCCCCACGAAGGCTGAGGGTTGGGCCGAGCCCGTTCAGGGCGAAGTGGTTGAACCCATGCTTCCAGGAAAAGCTTCTAAGCGAGTTGCGCACGTACCCGTACCAAAACCGACACAGGTGGGCGAGTGGAGAACACTAAGGCGATCGAGCGAACTATGGTTAAGGAACTCGGCAAATTGTCCCCGTAACTTCGGGAGAAGGGGAGCTCTGGACGGTCAGTAGGTTCGCCCTACAAAGCTGTTCGGAGCCGCAGAGAATAGGCCCAGGCGACTGTTTACCAAAAACACAGGTCTCTGCTAAGTCGAAAAGACGATGTATAGGGGCTGACGCCTGCCCAATGCCAGAACGTTAAGGAAGCCGGTTAGCCTTCGGGCGAAGCTGGCGACTGAAGCGCTGGTCAATGGCGGCCGTAACTATAACGGTCCTAAGGTAGCGAAATTCCTTGTCGGGTAAGTTCCGACCTGCACGAAAGGCGTAACGATCTGGGCGCTGTCTCGACCATAGGCTCGGTGAAATTGTAGTCTCGGTGAAGATGCCGAGTACCCGCGGAAAGACGGAAAGACCCCGTGAACCTTTACTATACCCTGGCATTGGATATCGGCACGGCTTGTGCAGCATAGGAGGGAGGCTTGGAAGCCGGGACGCTAGTCTCGGTGGAGCCGCCGTTGAGATACCTCCCTTGCCGTGTTGGTGTTCTAACCCCGTACCGTGATCCGGGCGGGAAACAGTGTCAGGCGGGTAGTTTGACTGGGGCGGTCACCTCCCAAAATGTAACGGAGGTGCCCAAAGGTTCCCTCAGCACGGTCGGAAATCGTGCGCAGAGTGTAAACGCACAAGGGAGCTTGACTGCGAGAGAGACATCTCGAGCAGGGACGAAAGTCGGGGTTAGTGATCCGGCGGTAACGAGTGGAAGTGCCGTCGCTCAACGGATAAAAGGTACTCCGGGGATAACAGGCTTATAGCCGCCAAGCGTTCACAGCGACGCGGCTGTTTGGCACCTCGATGTCGGCTCGTCGCATCCTGGGGGTGGAGCTGCTCCCAAGGGTTGGGCTGTTCGCCCATTAAAGCGGCACGCGAGCTGGGTTCAGAACGTCGTGAGACAGTTCGGTCCCTATCTTCCGTGGGCGTTGGAGATTTGAGAGGAGCGACTCCTAGTACGAGAGGACCGGAGTGGACGTACCCCTAGTGTACCGGTTGTCCTGCCAAGGGCACCGCCGGGTAGCTATGTACGGAAGGGATAACCGCTGAAAGCATCTAAGCGGGAAGCTCGCCTCGAGATAAGATCTCCCACCTCTTCGAGAGGGTAAGACTCCTGGTAGACCACCAGGTTGATAGGCCACAGGTGTAAGTGCAGCGATGTATGTAGCCGAGTGGTACTAATAGGTCGAGGGCTTAATGGACCAATACTTGGATCGCAAGCTATGCAGTTTTTATAGATCAGGCGCTGACCGGCGTCGGGCTTTACAATCGAATAGAAGTCCCATTTTATATATGGGTGACGATAGCGGCGGGGATCACCTCTTCCCATTCCGAACAGAGAAGTTAAGCCCGCCAGCGCCGATGGTACTGCAAGGGAGACTTTGTGGGAGAGTAGGTCGTCGCCCATTTTTTCTGCCTCCTTTTAGGAGGCACAGCACGGTCCCTTTGGGGCCTTTCAGCACGCTTCGGCTCCGCCTACGCTTGTCAGCACGTTCCGGCTTCGCCTCCACTCTCAGCACGCGGCCTTCGGCCGCTTTCAGCTTTTTGGTGATAGTCGCGGGTGGTAGGGTATTGTGGTTGGTTCGTTGTATAGAGAGGGAGGAGCGTTATGGCTAATGCGGAGCTCGATGAGAAGTTTGTGGCGCAGCAGAAGGAGAAGTTGGAGCAGTTGCGGGATGAGCTGGTGCGTATACGGCAGGGGATGCAGGGGGATCAGGAGAACCGGGGCGAGGAGCAGGGGGACACGCAGTTCGACTCCGGGGATATGGCCGGGGACATCTTCGACCGCGAGATGGACGCGACTATCGGGGATCAGGCCGGTCGGCGTCTGGAGGACGTGGAGCGGGCGCTGGCGAAGATAGAGGAGGGGACATACGGCCTCTCCGACGAGAGCGGTGATCCTATTCCTCAAGGACGGTTGGAGGCGGCGCCGGAGGCGACCCGCACGATCGACGAGCAGCAGGAGTACGAGAAGGAGCGGCGTCCGCCGCTGTAGGCGTCGGTCGGGGGATATAATCCCGGTATGGACCGATACCCCCGCCCGGAAGAGCACGCCGAGGAACATATCTCCCGCTCCGACAAAACTATAAGCCGCCGCCAGCCCGGGTATTCGGCACCCGGGGGGGCCGACGGTTCTATCCAACGTCGGCGCTACGAGGAGGGCTCGTTCGGTGTCGCCAGCGCGCAAGAGCCCGGTGGTCCCGTCTTCCGAAGCGACGTAGAGGGACGACCGGCTACCGGGTCGGATCATCGACCCGCCCAGCCCGAAGGTGGGTTGTGGAACTTCGTCAAGAAGCTTCTGGCTCCGCTGGCCGTGTTCGGGTTGATCCTGAGTAAGTTCAAGTGGATCGCCTTGTTGGCGCTCAAGACGAAGTTCCTCGGGACGGCGATCACGATGGTCGTCAGCGCCGGGGCATACGCCCTAATCTTCCCGGTGTGGTTCGCGGTCGGGTTCGTGGTCCTTATCTGGGTCCACGAGATGGGACACGTGCTGCAGCTCAAGCGCGAGGGCATCCCCGCCTCCGCGCCCTGGTTCATACCGTTCCTCGGCGCGTTCGTGGCGATGAAGCAGATGCCGAAGAACGCGTTGGCCGAGGCGCGGGTGGGTCTCGCGGGGCCGGTGCTCGGGTCGCTCGGTGCTCTTGGGTCGTGGGGCGTCTACGAGGTCACGGGGGCGCCGCTGTTTCTCGGACTGGCTTACATTGGGTTCTTTCTGAACCTCTTCAACCTCTTGCCCATGCTGCCGCTCGACGGCGGACGGGCGGTGGCCGCGCTCTCGCCGGTGTTCTGGATCGTGGGGTTGACCGGGGTGGTGGCGCTGCTCTTCGTCTACCCGAACCCCATCTTGATCATTATCGTCCTACTCGGCGCCGGCGAACTGTGGCGCCGCTGGCGGACACGAAACACGCCCGAGGGACGGCAATACTACGAGATGGAGCCGTCTCAGCGGGTCGTGGTCGGGCTGGTGTACTTCGGGCTCCTCGCTCTTCTGGCGCTCGGGATGGCGACCACGTTCGTCCCCGACCCGACGGCCCTGCAGTCTTGAGGACGATCCTCTACACCGGGAAGGGGGGCGTCGGCAAGACGAGCGTCGCGGCGGCGACGGCTCTGAAAGCCGCACGGAGCGGAAAGCGGGTGCTGGTGATGAGCACCGACCCGGCTCATTCGCTCTCCGACGCTTTCGACGCGCCGATAGGACCCGACCCCAAGGAGATGGCTACGGGCGTTTGGGCGCAGGAGATGGATCACACGTCCATGATCGAGGAGAATTGGGCCGAGATCCAGACCTACGTCTCGACGGTCTTCGAGTGGCAGGGCGCGAACACCCTCGCCGCTGAAGAGCTCGCGATGCTGCCCGGCATGGACGAGCTGTTCGGCCTTCTTATGGTCCGGCGGCACCACCAGGAGAATGAGTATGATGCGCTGATCGTGGACGCGGCGCCGACCGGGGAGACCCTCAAGCTTCTCAGCCTGCCGGATCAGATGAACTGGTACGTGGAGAAGATACTGCCGATCCAGCGCCGCGCAGCGAAGCTGGTCCGGCCCTTCGCCAACCGGGCCAGGTCGCTTCCTCCGCTCCCCGAAGACAGCGTTTTCGCCGCCGGGCAGAGGTTCTACGAGGCCATAGCGGGGGTTGAGGAGATCCTGACCGACAGGGAGAACGCCTCCGTGCGCCTCGTGATGAACGCCGAAAAGATGGTCGTCGCTGAGGCCCGACGCGCCTACACGTACCTGAACCTCTACGACTACGGCGTGGACGCGGTCGTCGTGAACCGGTTGCTGCCGGACTCGGTGACGGACCCCCATTTCGCCCGCTGGCGCGAGGCGCAGGCCCGGCACATGGGGACCATCGAGGCGTCGTTCTCGCCGATCCCGATCCTCACGGCCCGCCTCTTCGACCGCGAGATGTTCGGCAAGGACGCGCTGGACGCCCTGGCCGACGACGTCTTCGACGGGACGGAGCCGCTCGGGATGATGTTCCGCGGCGCGGCCCACGACGTCGTGAAGACGGGCGACGGCTACGAGGTGGTTTTCAACCTGCCGCTGGCGGAGAAGAAGGAGGTGGACCTCTCGAAGCGCGGCGCGGAGCTGTTCGTGAAGGTCGGGAGCTACCGGCGCAACATCCTGCTGCCGGACTCGCTCGCCAGGCTCTCCGCCGCCGGAGCGAAGGTCGAGGACGGGAGGCTGAAGGTGAGGCTCGCGGATGACGGATGATCCCAACCGGAAGGGAAATCTTCTCGGAGTGGCGGCCTACGTGCTGGTGCCGGGCGAGCGCCGTCTCAAGGCGGCCGGACATTTCCGCCGGGCCGGGTTCGAGGCGCTGAAGGGCGTCGCCGCGCTGGCGCGACCGGGGACGCCGCCCGAAGGGGCCCCGGAGACGCGGCGGGAGCGCATCGAGGTCGAGTGAGCGAACGGCCGCACACCGGGAACGGCGCGACGCCCGAGGGTCCCGTCAGGGTCAGAATGCTGCGAAAGGCGGCCGAGTTCGCGCGGAAGGAGGCCGGTGTGGCCCTCCCGGCGGCGAAACGGGCGGCGAGCCACAGCCTGCAGGCGTTTCTGAAGAAGTTCTCCGAGGAATACGCCAAAGAGCGCAAGAAGAAGCGGTAGGCGCGTCCCGCGCGCGTTTGGTTCGATAAGGCGCCGGTAGTAGAATGTAGTCTACAAGTCCTAGCAAGCATCCACGGGAGCAATAACCTTTGTCGGAGAGCGGTTCGCGGCGCGCGGCTGGTAACGGCGAGACGCCCAGGGTCGGCGTCGTGGCCGTGCGCGGCGGCGGGCGGGGGCACGCGGACGTTCTGCGAGAACTCGGGGTGAACGCGGTCGAGGTGGTGGAGGTCGAAGACCTCGAGGGTTTGGATGGGGTGATCCTGCCCGGCGAAGAACCCGAGGTTTTGGGAGAGATGATGGTCTCCTCCGGGCTTCTGGACGGCCTCAGGAGCTACTACTACAAGGGCGGGCCCTTGTGGGGTTTGGGAGCCGGCATGGTGCTCGCGGCGTCGGCGGCGACGGGGAAGCGCCAGCCGCTCCTGGGCGTCATGAACGCGTTCGTGGTGCGCGACGGATTTGGAGGGCGGGTAAACTCCTTTGAGGAAGACCTCGACGTGGAAGGGTTCGACGAACCTTTCACGGGGGTCTTTATCCGGGCGCCGTTCTTCGAGGACGTCGGGCCCGGGGTGGAGGTGTTAGCGGCGATAGGCGGCGGGATCGTCGCGGCGCGGGGGGAGAACATCCTGGTGACGGCGTTCCGGCCGGAGTTGGGGGACGATGCGAGGTTTCACGAGTACTTTTTGGAGGAGGTTTGCGGCATTGAGCGGTCATAGCAAGTGGTCGACGATCAAGAGGAAGAAGGGCGCGGCGGACGCGAAGCGCGGTGCGCTGTTCGGGAAGCTGTCCAAGGCGATCACGGTGGCCGCCCGCGAGGGCGGCGGCGACGTGGAGATGAACGCCGCGCTGGGCCTGACCGTCCAGAAGGCCAAGGACGCCAATATGCCCAACGAGAATATCCAGCGGGCTATAGACAAGGGCACCGGCTCGGGCGCCGACGCGGCGGCCATCGAGCGTATCACCTACGAGGGGTACGCGCCGGGCGGTGTCGCGGTCCTGATCGACGTCCTGACCGACAACCGTAACCGGACCGCCTCAGACGTCCGGTACGCGTTCTCCAAGAACGGCGGCAAGCTCGGGACGAACGGCTCCGTGGCCTACCTGTTCGAGCGTAAGGGCGTCATCCTGGTGCCGAAGGACGGCGCCGACGAGGACGAGGTCATGCTCGCCGCGTTGGAGGCCGGCGCGGAGGATGTCGAGGAGCAGGAGAGCGACTACCGGGTCGTCACGGCGCCGGAGGAGTTCGCGGCGGTGCGCCGGGCGCTCGACGAGGCCGGGGTCGCCTACGAGAACGCCGAGATCACGATGGAGGCCCAGAACAGCATCGACCTCGACGCCGGCACCGCGAAACAGACGCTGCGCCTGATCGACGCCCTCGAAGAGAACGACGACGTCCAGGAGGTTTACGCCAACTTCGACATCTCGGACGAGGTCATGGCGGTTACTATGGACGAAGATCTGAAGTAGTCATACAGCACTAAAGGCGACACCACGGCCCGTTCCTGAACTGCCGGGGGCAGGCTCCTCCTTTATCTACGTTTACAACTATTTAATAGGGTCAGCGCGGCGTCAAGGAAACCTTGGATTTAAGGCGGTCATAGGTAGGTGGTTGCTCCCACCTTATGTACGGAGTTCCCTTACCCGTCTCACCCGCCGGGTTAAGGGGGCTTCGCTGCCACTATTCTGATGAAGGAAGGGCTCGGCTTTCAGGCTGCTGGAGTTCGCGGTGATCGACTACGCACGCATTGATGAATTGCTCTCCAAGTTCGGTGATCCGGACAAAGTTGCGCTCGATTTTGGACACGCGGCCTTCTTCACTATCAATCTGCCTTTTTATCTCTATGACAGATGGATAGTTCTCAAGTTCTTCGTAGGCGTCGTCTCCTGCATAAGATCGATCTGGAGGAATTATGACAAGCCCTAAACGGGATAAATTGTCAATATACGAAGGGGTCAGGTGAGCGTGCTCGCAATTCGCGTCTCTGCCGAACAGCGACATGTTAACCGCGACCACGTTGAATCCCATCGAGCCGTCTTCGTATCCGGAGTTTATATCTATCACGGGCAGGGAATCCACCGTGGAAAAATACTCAAGCAGCCGCGCCTCGTCTGGCGTAAGCTGCTTGATGATCTCGACAAAACTCGGATGTGCCATGAACGCGGTTCTGGCATCCATCGAAGCCGCCAGCAAGTTGGCGTATAGGTCTCTCAACGACTCCTCGTAGCCGGTGAAGCGTAGAGCCTCTATCGCGGGTCCGGCAACATGGGGTTTGGGCTCGATAATCTCCTTCGTGGGCGTTTCGCTCAGTTTCTCTGCCACGGTTCCGTGCAAGAAACCCTCTATCCGGTCCCAGCCCCATACCAAACCCCTCAAAGGCGCAAGGCAGACGTTAATCGTCTTTGCCACCGTTTCCAGTCCCTTACCGAGTTCTTTGGCGGCGGGTTGAACAGCGTCTTCGTAGACAGGAACAGCTTCGACGATACCTCGAACCACTTCGGCTGTGTCTCTTACGTTTGAACCTGGTGGGTTAGTCGGGTCAGTCATGATCCCCAGCGCCTCATAGGATTGCAACCACTTACATTCTACTCGACGATGCGCGGAATACAGGGGTACACTGCGTCCATCGCCAACGGCGAACGAGGTTGTGTCTGCGGTACGTTTTTGGAGCTTGGACCCCGGGCGCCGGATCTCAAGAAGACATCAGTACAACCCAACCGTTCTCCATTCTGTCGATAGTGAGGAAACGACATGGATCCAACACAACGGTTTTCTTCGCGGGTAAAGAATTATGTCCGCTACAGGCCGGGTTATCCGCATCAGGTTCTGGAGGTTTTGCGCGAGAGGTTCGGGTTGACGATAGAGGCCGTGGTAGCCGACGTGGGATCGGGGACCGGGATGTTGTCGCGGCTGTTCCTGGAGAACGGCAACCGGGTGGTCGGCGTGGAGCCCAACGCGGAGATGCGCCTGGCCGGCGAGCGGCTGCTCGATGGGTACGAGAGGTTCGCGAGCGTTGACGCGACGGCGGAAGACACATCGCTGGCGGACGGGAGCGTGGACTTCGTGGCCGCCGGGCAGGCTTTTCACTGGTTTGATCCGGACCGCGCGAGGGACGAGTTCGCGCGCATCCTCCGGTCTGAGGGTCGCGTGGTTCTGGTCTGGAACGCGCGCCGGAAGGAGAGAACGGGGTTTCTGGAGGCTTACGAGAACCTGCTGGAGACGCACGGGACGGATTACGCCGAGGTCAACCGTGGCCGGCGCGGAAGCGCGGAGGAAGTCCGCCGGTTCTTTTCTCCCGAGCCGGCGGAGGAGTTCGTTTTCGACAACGCGCAGGCATTCGACCTGGACGGGCTCAAGGGGCGGGTGCTCTCGTCGTCGTACGTGCCCGGGGAAGGCGAACCTGGGAGCGCCTCGATGCTGGCGGATCTGGAAGCTATCTTCCGGGCGCACCAAAAGGATGGCACCGTCACGGTCGAGTACGACACTCGCTTCTACGTGGGCGGCCTTTAGGTTTTCGGGTTTTGCCGGGAGAGAAGGGGCTACGGCGGTCGGTACGTTGGGGAGGCCCGAAGAGGATACACTCGATTCGGGACATGAAGCCGGTATCAGAAGGGACGGGGGCCACGGGAAGCACGGTGCAGGGACCGCCGGAACCTTCGAGGGAGCCCGTGAAGGTTCGCGGAAGAGAGCTTTTGCGGAAGGCGCTGCTGGGTCTCGCGGCAGTACTTGGGGTGCTGCTTGTTCTCTGGGTGACGGGTCTCGGTTCGTTTGTGTGGGAGCTGTTCTCCGAGAGGGAGCGCGTTCAGCGGGTCGTCGACGGGGCCGGCGCGTGGGCGCCGGTGGTCTACGTAGGGTTTCTGGTGGCGCAGGCGGTCGTGGCGCCTTTGCCGGCGCCGGCCGTGGCGGTGGCCGGCGGGTACACGTTTGGGGTGGCCGAGGGGTTTTTGTTGACGTGGCTAGGGAGTTTGTTGGGAGGCGTGATCTCGTTCGGAATCTCGCGCGTCTTCGGTCGCCGCTTCGTGGCGGGGAGCGAGCGGGCTCGGCGGTTGGATCGGTACGTGGAGGAGCACGGCGCGGTCGTGGTCTTTGTGCTGCGCCTGATCCCGCTGGTCTCCTTCGACGCCATCAGCTACGCGGCGGGCCTTAGCGGCCTCCGCTTCCGAAGCTTCCTGTTTGCCACGGCACTCGGGATGATGCCGGGCACTTTCGCGTTCGTGTACCTCGGCGGCGCGCCTACCGGCGTCGGCGTGTGGGCGGTCCTCGTCGGCCTGGCCGTTCTGGCCCTAGGGGCCTACGTCTACCAGCGGCGGGCTCTCAGGGTGCGCCATCGCGTCCGCTAGCGGGGTGGAAGGCCGGGGTGAGGACCAATATGATCTGTATCCAATGAACGCGCCGAGAAGATGTGTGCGGCTGGCCTGCGTGCTGGCCCTGCTGGTGATGGCGTCGGCCTGCTCGTCGGAACAACAGGAGACGGAGGGTCGAGAACCGCGGGACGACGCCCCGGCGCCCCAGGCTCCGCGGCAGGAGCCCGGCCTGGGGGAGGAGCTTCTCGGCTCGGACGGGGTGGAGG
>CAXUFZ010000094.1:0-11773 GCA_964250345.1 uncultured Rubrobacteraceae bacterium | reverse complement strand
CCCCTGACCACCCCGACGAGCTCGGTTTGGACGCCGAGCGCCCGCCGCGCGGAGGCCGAAGCCAGGGAGGGGCCGGCGGTGCTCGTCGCCACGGACGGCTCGGAGGTCTCCCTGCGCGCCGGGGGGTACGCCGCGCGGATGGCCGGCGGGCTCGGGGCGAAGCTCTTCGTCCTCTACGTCGTGGACGAGGACCTGACCTTCCGCTCGGGGATCCACTACGGCGAGTTCGTCGAGATGCTCTCCAACGACGGCCGGGAGGCGACGGGGAAGGTGCGGGCGCTGGCCGAGGAGGCGGGGGTCGAGTGCGAGGAGCTCGTCGTCTTCGGGCGGCCCGAGCAGACGATCCTCTCCGTCGCCGATGAGGTGGGGGCCGACCCCGTGTTCCTGGGCGCCGAGGGCGCGTCCAGGCTGGAGCACGCCTTCATCGGGAGCGTCTCCGAAGAGGCGCTCCGCCACGCCAACAGGACCGTCCTCGTCGTCGGCGGGCACCCAAACGACCAGAGCCCAGAGGACGAGAGCGTTGGGACGTAATCGTAATCCTTGTAGAGAGCGCAAACGCCCCATATTCTCCGCGCGGGTGGCCTCTGGCGGCCACACGCACGGGTAGGGCGGTCTTCGCACAAGAATCGTAAAGAAGGGCAACGAGTAGATCCCAAAGAGTACCCGGCCGAAGCGGGCGGGGTCGCGGACGAGGGCCGGACGAGCCCCGCAGAGACGCCGGGCCGGGAACACAACCGGGTTGGGGACCATCCTTCGCCGGGCGGCGCCTTGACCGGTCCGTTCGGATGGGGTATTAACGAACTGTAACGTTCAGTTTAATTGGGAAGGTTTGCGGTTTGGGTTCCATTAGGCTCACGCCCCGTTCGAGGGCGAAGCGGGATCAGATACAGACGGCGGCCCGGCGCCTGTTCCTGGAGAGGGGGTTCGCGGGCACGACGGTGGACGCGATCTCCCAGGAAGCGGGGGTCTCGAAGGCCACCGTCTACGGGCATTACCCCGGGAAGGAAGAGTTGCTCGTGGGCGTCTTGGAGGAGCTGATCGGCGAGGGGCCCACGGGTTGGCCGCCGTCGGGTCAGACGCCGATCGGCGGTCAGGAGGAGCTGCGGGAGGCGCTGTTCGTGGTCGCGCGGTCGATGGTGTCGACCCTCATGCGGCCGGAGAATCTGGCGTTGATGAGGATCATCATAGCCGAGACGCCCCGTTTCCCGCAGTTGGGGGAGCTGTTCCGCCGGGCGGTGCCGGCGCGTGGCATCGAGGGCGTCTCCCAGGTGCTGGTGCGGGCGAACGAGGGCGGCGCGGCAGAGGTCGCCGAGGCGGACCTGGACATGGCCGCGCGCATGTTTGGGGGGACGTTGCTCACCTACGTCATGATCGACGGGCTGCTGGTCGGCGATGGCCCGCGGCTCCCCCCGGGGGACGAGCGCGTCGAGCGGGCCGTGGAGATGTACATGAAGGCCGTCGTCTAGCCCGGGCTAAACAGGGCACAACGGGCGGCACCCGCCGCCCCGAGTACTAGAAGGCGCGCGAGCGGGAGCTCTCGACCTGGGCGCGGCCGGCGCACCCCGGGAAGGCGGGGGCCTGGCACGCGAAGCGCCGGACCGGCGACCCTAGCCTGTAAACTCGACCTTCGGGACACTGGTCACATCGAACTCTCCGACCCGATCCCGCCCGAGCGACTCCAGTTCTCGTAAGCAACGCTCGCTCTCTCGAACGAGCTTCGAGACGTCCAACCCCAGGGTCTCGGGCTCGAACTCGCGGAGGCGTTCGATGCCGCTGCGCAGGACGCCGGTGGCGCCGCGCCAGTTGCCGTTCTGCTGGTGGTAGAAGCCGACGCCTACCTGGAGGATGCCCTGGTAGAGGAATCGGACCCTCCTCGGCTCCTCCATCCAGGCCTCTTCGAGGTACTCGTGGCACTCGAAGAACTCGCCCCGGTTGAACTCCTCTATGCCCTTGAAGACGAGCTCGGGGAGGTCCTCCCTAGCCGCAGCAGGAACCGCCGCAGCAGCCGCCACCGCCGCCGCCGCTCGCCATGCGGGCGTCCATCATGGGGTTCGAGGACACCGCGGAGGCGCCGGGGGTGATGGAGGCGAAGTTGGAGATCACGCGCCGCGACGACCCCGAACCGCACTCCGGGCACTCGGCCGGATCGTCCGAAGCGCTCATCGAACGCATGAGGTCGAAGCGCCCGTCGCAGTCGGCGCACTTGTACTCGTAGAGGGCCATCTTCTCTACCTCTCTTTAGGCTTCCATACAGTGAGACGTATTGTACCGTCTGACGCGTCCTGCTGGGAGGCCGCGCGTTGAATAACGCATCTCGCGCACGTAAACTCATCCTCCGCCCGGGGCCGTAGCTCAGTTGGGAGAGCGCCGCCTTTGCACGGCGGAGGTCAGGGGTTCGAATCCCCTCGGCTCCACCCCGGACGTTTTCGCGAGGACCATCTCCCCGAGTCGCTTTCGGCGATCTTGACGAAGCTAACTCGGTGCCGGCGGCCCGGTCCGCGACCGATCCTGTCCCATCGGTGATATGGGGACGACGGATCCGCGAAGGGTGACGCGCTTGAGTGCGCCGCGGCGTGCGGCTAGCATAACCCCCGTCGGTAATACCAGATAGGGAAGGGTGCCTTGCACAAGTTCTTGATCCACAAAAGGGGCGACCACGTGGGGGTCGCGACCTCGAATATCGAGGCGGGTGAGGAGGTCGTTGGGGTGTACATGGACGACGACTCGACGGTCGAGGTCTCGGCGAGGGGGGACGTCCCCCTGGGGCACAAGATCTCGGTTGAGGGCGTACGGGCCGGGGGCGACGTGACGGAGTACGGCGTCAGGATCGGGAAGGCCTCGGAAGACATCGGGGTGGGGGACTACGTGCACACGCACAACCTGAAGAGCGCGAGGTGGTAGGCGTGGATCTCCACGGTTACAGGAGGGAGAACGGCCGGGTCGGGGTGCGGAACCACGTCGTCGTTCTCCCCGTGGACGACATCTCGAACGCGGCGTGCGAGGCGGTGGCGAACAACGTGAAAGGGACGATGGCGCTGCCGCACTCCTACGGACGGTTGCAGTACGGGGAGGATTTGGCGCTGCACTTCCGCACCATGATCGGGACCGGCGCCAACCCGAACGTCGCCGCCGTGGTCGTGGTGGGGATAGAAGAGAACTGGACGAAGAAGATAGCCGACGGCATCGCCGAAACGGGCAAGCCCGTCGCCGCCTTCTCCATCGAGGGCTTCGGGGATTTCGAGACCATCCGGCGGGCCTCGTGGAAGGCGCAGGAGTTCGTCCAGTGGGCCTCCGAGCAGCGCCGGGAGCCGGTCGAATTGCGCGACCTGATCGTGAGCATCAAATGCGGCGAGTCGGACACGACGACGGGTCTGGCCTCCTGCCCGACGGTGGGTGCTGCGGTGGACCGGCTCGTCGAGGAGGGCGCCACGGTCTTCTTCGGGGAGACCTCGGAGCTCACGGGCGGGGAGCACCTCATCGCGGAGAGAATGGCGTCGCCGGAGCTGAAGGAGAGGTTCCAGAGGACCTACGACGATTACGTCGAGCTGATCGAGACGCAGTCCGAGGACCTGCTCGGCTCGCAGCCGACGCAGGGGAACATCGCCGGCGGCCTCTCGACGATAGAGGAGAAGGCGCTAGGCAACATCGAGAAGACGGGGACGAAGGAGGTCGTGGGCGTCCTGGAGCCGGCGGAGATGCCCGGGAACGGGGCCGGGCTGTACTTCATGGATAGCTCCTCGGCGGCGGCGGAGCACGTGACGCTCATGGGGGCCGGCGGGGCCGTTCTTCACATGTTCCCGACGGGGCAGGGGAACGTCGTGGGGAACCCCATCGTGCCGGTCATAAAGGTCTCGGGCAACCCGAACACCGTCGCGAAGATGGGGGAGCACATCGACGTGGACGTGAGCGGGTTGTTGAGTCGGGAGATCACGCTGCCCGAAGCCGGCGACCTGATGATGGAGTACCTAACGCGCACCGCGAACGGCCGGCTGACGGCCGCCGAGACGCTCGGGCACCGGGAGTTCACCATGACCAAGCTCTACCGGAGCGCGTAGGGAGCTTGGACCGAAAGCCCGACCGCGCACCGAACGGCCGGACGCCGGGCGGGAGGATCCCGGCGCCGGACCTCCGGCGCTTCTGCGAGCGCGTGCTGGAACGGCGGGGCGTGCCGGAGGAGGACGCCCGGGTGGTCGCGGACTCGCTGGTGCGGGCCAACCTGGAGGGGACGGACAGCCACGGCGTTAGCCGCCTGCCCGTCTACGTCCGGCGGATGGGGGAGGGCAGGATCTCCACCCGCCCGAACGTAAAGGTCGAGCACCACGGCTCCGTGCTGCGGGTGGACGGGGACAACGCCCTCGGGCAGGTCGCCTCATACAAAGCCCTGAAGGCCGCCATCCCCGTCGCGCGGGAGACGGGGCTCGCGGGGGCGGCGGTGAGGCACTCGAACCACTTCGGGACGGCGGCCTACTACTGCCAGATCGCCTGCGACGAGGGGCTCGCCCTGATCGCCACGACCAACTCCCCGCCCGGTATCGCCCCCTGGGGCGGCCGTAAGGCCTACCTCGGCACCAACCCCATAGCCTTCGGCTTCCCCGTCGAGAACGGCCCCCCGGTCATCGTGGACATGTCCTCCAGCGTGGTCGCCCGAGGCAGGATGATCAACGCCGCCAGGGAAAACGTGCCCATCCCCGAAGGCTGGGCCACCGACGAGGAAGGCCTCCCGACCACCGACGCCGCAGCCGCCCTCCGGGGCGCCGGTCTACCCCTCGGCGGCGCCAAGGGGTACGCGCTCGCCTTGGCCGTCGAGATCCTGTCCGGCGTCCTGACCGGCGCCTCCTTTGGCCCGCACGTCAACAACCTCTACGGCGAAGGCGGCCCGCCCTCCGACGTCGGCCACTGCTTCATCCTGATGGACGTCTCGCGCTGGCTCCCGGAGAAGGACTACGACGCCGCCATAGAACAACTCCTCCGCGAGATAAAGGCGTCCCCACGCGCCAGGGGCGTCGGGGAGATCCTCTACCCCGGCGAACGCCGCCGCCGGACGTACCTCGAAAGGAACGAGCAGGGCATCGCCCTGCCGGACGCCGCCCGCGCCGAACTCGCCGCGCTCGCCGAGGAGCACGGCATCCCCTTCCCGAACCCGATTACCGGGGGCTGAGACCGAAGACGGAAGTGGTGGCCGCGGCCCAGGTCGGAGGTCCGACCGCCGCGACGGCGGAACCTACTCGTCCTTCAGCCGAAGGTACTCGTCCACCCGGAACCTGAACGCTTTCTCGCCGCGCACGCCGCCCGCGCCCTCGACCACGAACCTCACGCTGGGACGGCCGCCGTGTCCGGCCTTCTTCAGGCTGCCGGCCAGCGTCTTCGCCCTCGTCCAGAACCGCGAGGATTCCCCAGACGCCAGCTTGAGGGGAAGCTCCGAATCCCTCTCGAAGGGACCGTCGTACGCCGGATGCTCGTCTCCCTCGACGTCGACGTAGACCCGGGCGACCTCGACGTCGGTTTGCCCGTCGTTGGTCACCTCGAAGAAGACGTGCAGCGGCGAGATGTCCCCCCCGGGGCGGGCGAAGGCCCCGAGGGACTGGGACACGGCGAGCCGGGGCCGTTCCCCGCCCAGCCTGCGTCCGAGCCAGCCTCTCACGGCCGCAGGATAAGGCAGGGAGGCGGCGGGCGCGAGCGTCGTCGCTCTCTAGCCGGCATCGTCGGGGTAGGCCCATAGGTCGGTGTTGACGCGGAAGGGGCGGCGGTAGGCGTTGCCGAGCCTGTCGGTCACCTCCAGGGAGAGGCGGACGTTTCCGGTAAAACCTTCCCTCTGGAGGGCGTTTGCCAGGCGGGTCAGCGAGAAGCGGTAGCCGACACCGTCGCCGGGGATGAGCTCCACGGGGAGGTCCCTACCGGTGTTGGAGCCCGCCACGTTGGAGGTTTCGTGGGCGAGGTCCAGGGGAAGCACCTCGTCCCCGACGGGGTCGAGCACCATCCGCCGTCCGAACGGGTTGCTTTCGCGGAAGACGAGGCGGACGGTGCTGAGGTAGGAGATCTTCTCCCCCTCGTTGGAGACGGCGAAGCGCACGACCGCGGACCCCCGCGGATAATCCAGACCGTGCTCCCGGAGAAAGTCTCCGAGCCGCATGTATAGCCCCGCCTGCGAGTCGTCGTGCACCCGGAGCGGGACAGGGTCCCCGTCTGGAGGGACCGCCCGGTACTCGTAGCGGGCCCGGATACGGATCCTGGGGCTCCGGTCCTTCCTCTGCAGATAAAGGTTCGCCAAAGACACCACGAGCGCCAGCACCGAGACCGCCGCCGGCCCAACCCTCGCCAACTCCTCCCCGCTCACCGAACCGCCGATCCCCCCGCAGATAGAACCCGAACTCCCCACACACCTGCTCCCAACACGACCCCTCTCCCCGGAAGAGCCCCGGCCGCTCCCGGCCCGTCGGGTCCGGGGCAGAGGATTCTGCGGCGGGGCGCCTTACTCCTTTTGTCTCGCACTCTACTACAAACTGTAGTTTGTAGTCTAGGCCGACACGAGTCGGAGGGGTCGGTAGGGTTTCGGGGAGGCCCTACCGCTTGTGTTGCGAGAGGACGCCGTCCATGCGTCCGAGGGCGCGGGAGATGTTCTGTTGGGAGTTGGCGTAGGAGAAGCGGAGGTGGCCCTCGCCGTGGCGGCCGAAGGCGGTGCCCGAGAGGCAGGCGACGCCGGCCTCGTTGAGGAGCAGGTCGGCGAGATCGTCGGCGTCGTGGCCGGTTTCGGTGATACGGGGGAAGGCGTAGAAGGCGCCCTGGGGGGCGTTGCACTCGACGCCGGGGAGGTCGTTGAGGCCGGCCACGATCAGGTCTCGGCGGGCGCGGAACTCCTCCAGCATCCGGTCCACGCCGTCTTGCGGTCCGCGGAGGGCCGCCAGGCCCGCGAATTGCGTGGCGGCGGCCGTGCAGGAGTTGGAGTTGACCTGGAGTTTCGCCACCTGTTCGGCCAGGGGCTCGGGCATCACGCCGTAGCCGAGGCGCCAGCCGGTCATCGCGTAGGTCTTGGAGAAGCCGTCGAGGATGACCGTGCGTTCTGAGGGGCCGAAGCCCGGTTCGGAGGCGATGCTGGCGAAGGCGCCCGCGTAGAGGAGGCGGGCGTAGATCTCGTCGCTGAGCACCGTCGCGTCCGGGTAATCGCGCAGGACCTCCGAGATCCCCGCGATGTCCTCCGCCGTGAAGACGCCGCCCGTCGGGTTGGCCGGCGAATTCAGGATGACGAGCTTCGTCTTCTCGCTCAAGCCCGCCCGGAACTCGTCCAGGTCGAAGCGGAAGCCGTTCTCCTGGCGCAGGGGCACGAAGACTGATGTGCCGCCGACGAAGTCCACCATCGACTCGTAGATCGGGAACGCCGGGTTCGGCATCAAGACCTCGTCGCCTTCCTCGACGAGCGCGAGGATGACGAAGAACATTATGGGCTTGCCGCCCGGCGTGACGACGACCTGGGCCGGGTCGACCTCGATGCCGCGGCTTTCGGCGACGTCGGCGGCGATGGCCTCTCGGAGCTCGGGGATGCCGGCGGTGGGGGTGTAGTGGGTCTCGCCGGAGCGGAGGGCCTCGCAGCCCGCCTCGACGATGTGGTCGGCGGTGTCGAAGTCCGGCTCGCCTATCTCCAGGTGGATGATCTCGCGCCCTCGCGCCTCCAGCGCCTTCGCCCTCGCCAGGACCGAGAACGCCGTCTCGGTCCCCAGACGCTCCATGCGGGCCGCCAATCTCACCAGGATGCTCTCCTCCGTCGCCTCTCCTGCCCGCATTACACCACGCGCGGGACGCGGTATCATCGGGGCGCTTCGGGCCGGGGGACGGCCCCGGCACCGTGGAGAGGGAGGCATTTGGCCGCCGAGATAGACGACGCGCTGGGCTTCGACCTCGGCGCCTTCGACCTGGACGGGACCCTGCTGCGCCGGGACCTGGAGATAAGCGACCGCACCGTCGCGGCCCTCGACGGCCTGCGCGAACGCGGCGTCCGCCTCGTCTTGGCGACCGGTCGCCGCTACGAGTCGGCGACCGAACACGCCGGCAGGCTCGGTTTTGGGGACGAAGCCCCCGTCGTGTGCTACGGGGGTTCGATGGTCCGGCGCGTGGGCGGCGGGACGCTCCTGCACCGCACGCTCCCGAAGGACCGGAGCCTGGAGGCCCTGGACTGGGCCGCCGACCGGGAGCTGCACGTCCGCGTGCTTCTGGACGGCCGCATCGTCGCCTCGCCGGACAGCCCGGCGGCGCTCGAGTTTCTGCGCCGCTACGAGGAGTCCGACGTCACCGTCGTCGAGTCGCCGTCGGAGTGGTTGGAGTATGGGGGAGAGGAGCCGACGAAGATCGTCATCGTGGACCACCCCGACGCCGTCGAGGGGTGGCTGGAGGAGGCCAGGGAGGCGTTCCGGGGCCGGCTCTTCGTGACGCGCAGCCTGCCGCACTACGTCGAGATCAGCAGCCTCGAAGGCACGAAGTCCCAAGCCCTCTCCTTCCTCTGCGACCGCTGGGGCATAGACGCCGCCCGCGTCCTCGCCTTCGGCGACGCGGACAACGACATCGACATGCTCCGCTTCGCCGGCCGCGGCGTCGCCGTCGGCCCGATGACCGCTGAGGTCCGCGGGGCCGCCGACGAGGTCGTCCCCGGCGTGGACGAGGACGGCGTCGCCCGCTACGTCGAGAAGCTGCTGGGAGGGACCCCGTAATGCCGGAGCTGCCGGAGACCACGGTCATCTCCCAGGACGTCGCCGCCCTGGCCGCCGGCCGCGAGGTCCTGCGCGCCGAAGTCTTCCGCCCGGACGTCACGAACGTGGCGTTGGAGGAGTTTCCGCGGCGGCTCGTCGGCCGGGCGTTGCGGGGGACGGGACGCCGGGGCAAGATCATCGTCCTAGACTTCGGCGACGTCGTGGGCATCGTCCACCTCGTCATCTCCGGCCGCGTCCTCCGCCTCCCCGCCTGGCAGGACCCCGACCGCATGAACACCGCCGTCCTGGAGTTCGAGGGCGGCCTCGTGCTCGCCTTCACCCGCCTCTGGCTCGGCTACTTCGACCTCTACGAGCCCGGCGAAGAAGAGAACCATCCCCTAATCTCCCGCCTCGGCCCCGACCCCCTGACCGAAGACTTCACCGTCGAGTACCTGCAAAACGCTTTCAAAAGAAAGGCCAACATAAAGGGTCTGCTCCTCGACCAGTCCGTCATCGCCGGCCTCGGCAACATCTACGTCGACGAGGTTCTCTTCGCCGCCCGCGTCCACCCGACCCGCAAGGCCGACACCCTGACCCCGAACGAGATCCAGACGATTTACACCGCCACCCGCGACATCCTCCGCCGCGCCATAGAACTCCGCGGCACGACCTTCGACTCCTACCACGACGCCTTCGGCGAGACGGGCAAATACCAGCACCAGCTCAAGGTCTTTACGCGGGCTGGCGAGCCCTGTCCGCGGTGCGGCGCCACCGTTGGCAAGAGCCGCGTTGCTGGCAGAGGGACTTATACGTGCCCGACCTGCCAGCCCGCGTAGTACGCTTCGCCCTACGGGCTACGCTTGTCAGCACGCTCCGGCTTCGCCTCCGCTTTCAGCTAACCCCCTAGTGACGCGACCCGAAGGGGCGAACGTGTTGCCCGGAAGATAGGGTCGTACCCTTCACGGGTCCGAAGTTCCGTCCCCCCGTAGGCGCGGTCCGTGAACCGAGCGCGTCCGACGCGACGCGTATCGAGAGGTTGCGGCGTGCCCGCAACGCGAGGCCAGAAAAGGTTCTAGCTGAGAGCGAGGGCCGCCAGGCCCGAAGCGTTGCCGAGAGCGGAGGCCATAGGCCGGAGCGTGCTCGACGCCCGAAGGGAGGAGCGCTAGCCCGCTTCTATGACTTGCGGGTGGGAGTCGGCGAATTGGCGGGCTTCTGCGTAGGCGTCTTCGGCCTCCTGGTAGCCGGTGCCCACCTGGTCTAGGAGGTCGAGGGCTTGTTCGCGGTTGTTTTCGAGGGCGGGGTCTTGTTGGAGGGTGTCGTAGAACTCTATCTCGTCGGCCTCGGCGGAGATCTGGGCCTCCATCGCGTCGGAGAGGAGGTTGGCGTAGCGTTGCACGTCGGGGTCGACGTCGAGGTCGTCGACGTTTGCGAGGGAGTCTCTGGCGTCTTGCAGTTGGGTGCGGGCCTGTTGCATGGTGTCGCGGGCCTGGGAGATCTCGTCTTGCTGGTCGGAGGCGTTGCCGGCCTCTATGCCCTGCTTGACGTCGGCGTAGGTTCCGCGGGCGTCGTCGAAGAGGCGGTTGTGTTCGGAGATGGCATCGTTGGCGTCGAGGATGGCCCCGTCGGCCCGCTCGGAGGGGCTCTCGCCGAAGAGGCCCGAGCAGCCCGCGAGGAAGAGGGTGGAGATCAGGATCACACCACCCAGCGCCCGACGGTTTATCATGTGAGCCATGAGCGAAGGAAGTCTACCGCCTTTCGGGGTCTCGGGCTCGCGGTCGATCCCGGGCTCTTTGGGCCGCGCGCTGGGCCGGCTGTTCGGAAAACCGCGTCGCAAGGACGAAGACGCGTCGCCCGACCCCGCCCTGTCCCGCCGGGCGGCGGACGCCGTCGGGCGCCACGCCGAGGGCAACGCGGCGCTCTTCGAGCGGGCCGAGCGGCTGACGGAGAAGGCATACCGCCTGGAACGGGCCGGGACGCCGAGCGACTCGGCGAGCAACCGCGCCGCGCGGGCGAGGGGGGAGGTCGAGGCCGGCCTCGCCGCGCTGCGCGCCTCGTTCGTGGAGGCCGAAGGGGCCGAAGGGGGCGCCGCCTTCGACCGGGAAGTCGGGGCCCGGTACCCCGCGCTCGGGCTCAAGGTTTCGGGCCCGGACGCCTGACGGCCCGACCCTTTCCTACTCTCCGGAGCTGATGGCCCCGTAGGCCTGCTTGGCGAGGTTGCGGGCCTGCGGGCCGGTCTGCGGGCTGAGGAACAGGAAGCCGAGGCCCGCGAGGAGGAGAAGGAACAGGAACCTGCGGCCCCTGCCGCCCCCGCCGGTGCGAACCCTCTGGCCGCGCACGCGCTTGCTGCCCTGCTGCGCCGCTCCGGCCGCCGCTTCGACCTGGCTGCGCAGCTTGTCGTCGTCCCAGAGGCGGCTGACGATCTCGGTCGGGTCCTCGCCGTTGAGCTCGTCGAGGATGTTCCTGGCCGACTCTATGAAGACGCGGATGTTGTCCCTAAGGTCGTCGTCGTAGAGCAGCCGCTCGGCGACCGGCTTCACCCCGGCGTACGCCGCCGTGAGCGTCGCCACCGGAATGAACGACGTGTCCTCGGCCTGTTCCTTCAACCTCTCCGCCCGGCTCTTCCTGCCAAACACGCGCGACCTCCCATGCTGATGCCTACGAAGGCTACATCATACCCGTTTAGCCAGACCTCTACCCCGCCGGTTCCAACCGCACCGCGAGCGCCTCGCCGTCCACCCCGACCTCGTCGAAACCCTCACCCCGGCCGGGCGCGTCGAGGTCCAACTCGCGCGCCAGCACCTCCGTCCTGAAGTAGTCCCCCCAGCCCCCTCCGAGCAACGCCGAGACCCGCGGGCTGCCGGAGAGCCCGACGGAGACCGAGTCCTCGATCCTGAACCCTTTCTCCCGCCGCAGGTTCTGGACCTTGTGCACGAGCTCGCGCACCAACCCCTCGTCCTCGAGCTCCTCATCGAGCCGCGTATCCAGCGCGACGGAGAGGCCGCCCTCCCGCGCCAACGCGTAGCCCCCGCGCTCCGTGGGCTCCACCAGCAACTCGTCGGGAGACAGCGTGATCTCCTGCCCGTCCACCTCCACGGTGA
>CAXUFZ010000093.1:0-11847 GCA_964250345.1 uncultured Rubrobacteraceae bacterium | reverse complement strand
GGTCAGGAAGGGCCCTATGAACATGCGCGCTGCCGCGTCCGGGTCGTCCACGCTGGCCGCTTTGCCCTCGTTGGCCCTCTCGATGATGCTGATAAAGCGCCGGGCCGCGGTCTCCGGTACGGCGGAGCGGTAGACGTCTCCCAGACGGGGGAGGCGTGGCGTCTCGCTGATGACCACGCGCATGAGGCCCAGGTAGTCCGGTTGCATGAGCCGGGTTACGAAACCGTCGGCCAGCTCCAGCAGGGCGGCGCGCAGTTCGTGGCGGCTATCTATGGGGCGGGAACCGTCGGTAGTGAGGAGGTCGTCCATGGTGAGGTCCAAAACGAGGCTCTTGAGGCAATCGGCTAGGAGCGTCTCTTTGTTCGAGAAGTGCCTGTAGAGCGTCTCCTTGGAGACACCGGCCACCGAGGAGATCTCGGCCGTGCTCGTCCCGGAGAAGCCGCGCTCCAGAAACAGAACCCGAGCCGCCGCGAGGATCTGATCCCTCTTGGCCCGCGCCCGCGGGGTCAACCGCTCCGATGCCGTCGCCACCGTCCACCTCTTTTAGAACCGAACTGTACGGTACTATAATATTCCGTGTCGGGATTCTTGTCAAGAGCGTTGGGCTCGTCTCCGCGGCGGTTCGGCGCTTGTCGGGCACGGGCGGTGGTCTGTGCTGCCGGGTCCTGGGTCGGGCCGTCTCTCCGCGGGCGGCATCGAGAAGACGTGCTGGGGGCCGCTGTTGCCGCCGTGGTAGACGGCTCCGGTGTCGTGGAAGCCGGCTTTCAGGTAGGTGGAGATCGCGGCGGCGTTGCGGAGGTTGACGGTGAGGACGAGGCGCTCGATCTCGGGGTGCTGATCGCGCATCGGGCGCGCGATGGCCGGGATAGCGGCCCGGCCGTATCCGTTGCCCTGGTGGCCGCGCCCGATCAGGTAACCCCTCAACCCGCAGTAGTGCCCGTCACCCGCGTACTGCGCAACCCTGTGCCGGTCGAAGTCCAGCCTGAAGAACCCCACGATCTCGCCATTCGCCCGGACGGCGTAATTTTCGATCGATTCGTCGCTGCTTTCGAGCATCTCCGCGACGGGCGCGACGTAGGGCAGGTGCTCTTCGGCGACTTCGAGCCTCGCGGCGGCTTCGCGGTTGCTCTCGTCGATTCGCTCCAGCGAGACGCGAGGAGGTTGCTTTTGCGCGCGCTCAGGGACGGTGTGTGCCTTTGGTCAGGCGTAGCACTTCGGGCAGCAACGCGCGATTGGTGCCGATCCCCTCTCCCCCGTAGATGGTTTCGTTGCCGGACCAGTCGCCAAAGAAGCCGCCGGCCTCACGCAGGATCGAGGGGAACGGTCCGCAGTCCCACGGTTTCATGTCGGGCTCGAGCATGAGGTCCGCGCGGCCGGTCGCCACGAGGGTGAAACCGTAGGCGTCGGACCAACCCCTGGCGTCTCCGGCCGCGGACAGGATACGTGCCCACTCCCTCTCCCTACCGTACCTCGCAAAGCCCGTCGCGTCGCCGAAGCAAACGATGCCGTCTGCGAGTCGTTCCGTTTCGGAGACGCGGGCGCGGCGGCCGTTCAGGAGGCAGCCCTCGCCGGTGGCGGCGCAGAGCATCTCGTCCAGGGCCGGGAAGTAGGCGGCGCCGACCTCGCAGGTTCCTTCTATCTCCAGCCCGATCAGGACGCCGTACAACGGCACGCCGCGCACGAAGGCCTTGGTGCCGTCTATGGGATCCAGGATCCACCGGTGGTCCGCGTCGTCCCCCTCATCCGCCCCGAACTCTTCGCCGATGATGGCGTGCGAGGGGTAGCGGTCCCCGATCCTGGCCCGTATGAGCCTCTCGGCCTCGCGGTCCGCCACCGTCACCGGCGTCTCGTCGGCCTTGAACTCGGGACGCGCCGCCTCCGTCCCGAAGTAGCCGAGCGTGAGCCTCCCGGCCTCGTAGGCGGTCTGAACGGCGAACTCCAGGTAAGGCCGCAGGTCCACCCCGCCAAGATAGCACCCCGGTGGGCCCGCTACTCGCGCGGGTAAGCCAAGCCCCGGAGCACCCCGGCGGTACGCGGCGCGAGGTCGGGATGCTCTCTGAGGTCCGACCGGAGCAACTTCAGATCTTCCGGCTCGTCCACGTCGTACCAAGCTCGGCCCTCGTACACGGAGAGGCCGGCCGCCCCGGCTTCCACAAGCGTCTGCCGGTAGACCGCGTCCGTGGACCACTCGACGCCGGAGAAGAGCGCCACCTCGGGTCGTCTCAGGCCCAACAGTACGTAGCCCCCGTCAGTGCTTTGTATTATAGCTACATCGTAGCTTTCGAGGGCGTGGGCGGACTTCAGGATCCCCACCGGGGGCAGGGTAGGTGCGTCGGTGCCGAGGACGATCACGGGGTCGTCGGACGCCGCGAAGAGGGTGCGGACCCCGGCGAGCATCCTGTTCCCAAGGTCGCCTTCGGGCTGCGGGATCACGGATACGTCGCCGGGCAGCAGTTTGCGGATCAGATCTAGTCTGTTTTTGGGAGTGCCAGCGACGGTCGTGGGAGCCAGGCTCCGGGCTTTTTCGACGGTGTCCAGGGTGAAGGCTTCCTGCAGGCGGGCGGCGTCTTCGGGGGCGAGGCGCAGGCGGGTCTTGACGGTGCCGGGGATCGGGGCTTTCGCCATTACGAGGATGCGGAAGCTCATGTTTTCCGGTAGAAGCGCGCGAGGCGCCAGGGGCTGACGCCGAGGGCGAAGGCGGTCTGCATCGAGCCCCAGAGGAGGAGCGTTCGCAGCTCTCGGCTCCTCCAGCGCCGGGAGGTGCTCGTCAGCGGGCCCGGGAGGTAGGCGGTCGGGCCGCTGTTCTCCAGGCGTTGGACGAAGATGATATCTTCCATGATCGGTATCCAGGGGAAGCCGCCGCAAGCCTCGTACGCGTCGCGGCGGACGAAGAGGCCGGAGTCGCCGTAGTAGCGGGGCAGCCGCCGGTAGACGGGCGCGAGGATCTCCAGCCAACGGCCGAGGGAACCGCCTTTCGGGTAGCGCAGCCGGAAGTTGCCGCCGACGAAGCCGGCGTGAACGGCGCCGGAGATTTGGGCCGCCACGTCCGGCGGCGGAAGGACGTCGGCGTGCAAGAAGAGCAGGACGTCCCCCGTCGCGGCCCGCGCCCCGGTCGCGAGCTGTTGGCCGCGGCCCGGCTCGCTCCCCACCGCGCGATGCGGCGGGAGGATCAGGTCTATCGTACCGTCCGTCGAGCCGCCGTCGGCGACGACGACCTCGTGGATACCGGGGGTGGCGTCGAGGGCGGCGAGGAGCTTTCCGATAGAGTCCTCTTCGTTTAGCGTGGGGATCACGACCGACAGTTTCAAGGCGCCTTTACCGTATAATTCGGGCCGTCGCAGGGCAAACCGTAGCACGCCGTCGAGCAGGAGGTAATCGCGTTTGGTCCGCATCGGTGTAAAGAGCGTCGCGCCGGAGGAGGCGCCGGCAGACCTGCTCGCGGTGGGCCTGTACCGCGACGAAGACCCGCCGGACGGCCTCGGGCACGCGGCGGACCCGGCCCTCTCGGGCGGCGACTTTGTGGGCCGATCCGGGCAGACCTCCCTTCTGTACGCCGGAGAAGGCCTCTCTTCGCCGCGCCTGCTCCTCGTCGGGCTCGGGGACAGGTCCTCCTTCACCCCCGAGAAGCTGCGCCAGGCGGCGGCCAACGTCGCGCGGCGGGCCCGCACGCTGAAGGCCTCGACCGTCGCCTTCACCCTGCCGACGCCGGAAAGCTCGGACCTGCGGGGGGCGGCGCGGGCGACGGCGGAGGGCGCGGCGCTCGGCCTCTACCGCTTCACGCGCTACAAGACCGGCGGACGGGATGGGGAGGACGGGAACGAACGGGACGCGGGGCCGGAAGAGTTTGACCTGATCGTCGGGCCTACGGAGGACGAGGCTGACGCGTCGGCGGGGGCGGAGGCCGGGGCCAGGATAGCGGCCGGCGCGGCGCTCGCCAGGGACCTCGCCAACGAGCCGTCGAACACCGCCACGCCCGGGTATCTAGCCGGGCGGGCGCGCGAGATCGGGGAGCGGTACGGCATGGGCGTAACCATTTTGGACCGCGCCGGGATCGAGGCCGAAGGCCTGACCGGGCTCGCCACCGTCGGCCGGTCGGCGGAGAACGAGCCCCGGTTCATCGTGCTGGAGCATAGAAAAGGCGGCGGTGGTTCTCCGGTCGTTGTAGTCGGGAAGGCCGTCACGTTCGACTCCGGTGGCATCTCCATAAAGCCCTCGGGCGGTATGGAGGACATGAAGTTCGACATGAGCGGCGGCGCGGCCGTGCTCGGGGCGATGGAGGCCGTGGGCGCCATGGACCTGCCGCTCGACGTCGTGGCGATAGTGCCGGCGACGGAGAATTTGCCGGACGGGAACGCCTTCAAGCCGGGCGACGTGCTGCAGATGCTGGGCGGCAAGACCGTCGAGATCCTCTCCACCGACGCCGAGGGACGCCTCATCCTCGCCGACGCCCTCTCCTACGCCCGCCGCTACGAGCCGGCCGCCGTCGTCGACTGCGCGACGTTGACCGGCGCTTGCGTCGTGGCGCTCGGCAACCACGCCTCCGGGCTCATGGGGAACGACGAGGCCTTGATCTCCGAGGTCCAGGCCGCCGGCGAAGCGACCGGCGAGCGGGCCTGGCCCCTCCCCCTCTTCGACGAGTACACCGAGCAGATCAAGGGCGACACCGCCGACATAAAGAACTCCGGCGGCCGCGGCGGCGGGGCGCTGACGGCCGGCGCCTTTCTGAAAGAGTTCGCGGAGTTCCCGTGGGCGCACCTGGACATCGCGGGGACCGCCTTCGGCAAGAAGGGCAACGCGTACACGACGAAGGGCGCGACCGGCGTCCCGACGCGGTTGTTGGTCGAGTTCCTGATCGGGAGGTCCGCATGATCCTGGAGAAGCTGACCGTCGGCCCGTTCGGGGAGAATTGCTACGTAGTCGGGGACGAAACCTCGCTGACGGGGGCGCTCATAGACCCCGGCGACGAGGCCACCCGCATAGCACTCGCCGTCGAGCGGACGAACCTGGAGATCGGGCAGATCATCGTCACCCACGCCCACATCGACCACGTCGGCGCCGTCGCGACCCTGGTGGACGAGTACGCCTGCCCGGTCCTGATGCACGCCGAGGCCGAGCCCATGCTGAAGCAGCTCCCGAGCCAAGCCGTCATGATGGGCCTCCGCTTCGGCAAGGTCCCCGCCGTGGATCGCTACATAGAGGACGAAGAGGTCCTGACCGTCGGCGGCCTGAGCCTCCGGGCGCTCTACACGCCGGGCCACGCGCCGGGGCATCTGGCTTTCTACGTCGAGGAACAGAACCTCGTCTTTTCCGGGGACGCGCTCTTTGCCGGGGGCGTCGGACGGGTGGACCTTCCGGGCGGGAGCATGGAGGTGTTGATGCGGAGCATAGAGGAGCGGCTGCTCGCGCTGCCGGACGCGACGGCGGTGCACTCCGGGCACGGCCCAGAGACGACCATCGGAGAAGAGCGGGCCACGAACCCGTTCTTGCGGGGAGGGACGTTTTGAGCGAGAGCGTGCACAAGCACCGGGAGTCCGCGCCCGAGACGGTGCGGGTCGCCGTCCTGACCATCAGCGACACCCGGACCAGGGAGACGGACACGGGGGGCGACGCCGCGGAGGAGCTTCTGAGCGGGGCGGGTCACGAGGTGGTGGCCCGCGAGATCGTGCGCGACGAAGTCTCCAGCATCCGCACGAACCTCGTGGACCTGCTCGCCCGCTCCGACGTGGACGCCGTCGTCACCACCGGCGGGACCGGCATCTCGGCGCGGGACACGACCTACGAGGTCGTGGACCGGATGGTGGAGAAGAAGATCGACGGTTTCGGCGAGATCTTCAGGATGCTGTCTTACGAGGAGATCGGGGCCGCCGCCGTCCTGAGCCGCGCGGTGGCGGGCGCCGTCGGTACGAAGCTCGTGGCGTCCCTGCCGGGCTCGCGCAACGCCGTCAGGCTCGCCGTCGAGAAGCTTCTGGTCCCCGAGATGGCGCACATCGTGTTCGAGTTACGCAAGCATCAGGAAAGAGGTTGAGGAGATGGAACGCGAACCCCTCTCCCCCGAGGCCGAGGCGCTCTGGCGGCGGCTGTGGGAGATCTGGCAGGACAACGACGAGGACGACGTGATCCTCGACTCCTCCGAGCTCTCGGACCTGGAGGACGAGATCCCGAGCCTCGAAGGCCGCATCAAGACGGCGCTCGCCTACCTCCAGCGCGCCCGCTACGTCCAGTACCGCACCGGCGTCGGCGACGAGGGCCTCGAACCTATCCTCTACGACGTCTACGAACCCCGCTAGGCCGAAGGATTGAACCGCATGACCGTCTTCTTCCTGCTGCCGCTGGCGTTCTTCGCCGGGATGGCCCTGCCGACACAGTTCGCCATCAACTCGCAACTGCGCAACGTCGTGGGCGGCCCGGTGCTCGCCGCGGGCATCTCGTTTCTGATCGGGACCGTCGTGCTCCTCGCCGCCACGGTCGTCGCGCGCCGGGCGATGCCGGATGTGGGTCCCGTCCTGAGCGCGCCCTGGTGGATGTACACGGGTGGTCTGCTCGGCGCGGGGTTCGTGCTCGCGTCGGTGATCCTCACCCCGCGCCTCGGCGCCGCGACCACTATCGGTTTCTTCCTCGCCGGACAGGTGGTCGCCTCCATGATCATCGACCACTTCGGCCTCTTCCGCGTGGTTGCGCAGGAAGTGACCCTGCCCCGCATCCTCGGCGTCCTCCTCATCCTCGCCGGCGTCTTCCTCGTCCAGAGGTTCTAGCCGCTTGAAGAGCGTCTGCGTCTTCTGTGGCTCCAGCTCCGGCAAGAACCCTGCCTACGCGGAGGCTGCCCGGCACCTCGGTCAGACGCTAGCCGAAGAAAACATCACCCTCGTCTACGGCGGCGGCCACGTCGGCCTTATGGGCGTCATCGCCGACGCCACGCTGGAGGCCGGCGGCGAAGTCGTCGGGGTGATGCCGCAGTCTCTGATAGACCGCGAGATCGGGCACAAGGGGCTCACGAAGCTGCACGTCGTCGGCTCGATGCATGAACGCAAAGCCCTGATGTCCGAGCTCTCCGACGGCTTCGTCGCCCTCCCGGGTGGCGCCGGTACGCTGGAAGAGTTCTTCGAGGTCTTCACCTGGGCCCTGCTCGGCGAGCACAACAAGCCCTGCGGTCTCCTCAACGTCGGCGCCTACCACGACCCGCTGCTCGCCGTCTTCGACCGCATGGTAAATCAAGGCTTCTTGGCGGAGGAACACCGCGCGATGGTTCTCGTCGAGGAGCACCCTAAGAGACTGCTGGAAAAACTCCTGGACCACCGTCCTACGGAGACCGTCAAGTGGGTGGGCGAGTCCGGCCCCTAAGTACTACCCGAATAAAAACGTCCGCAGTCGGGTTGAGGGTGCGCTCAATCATCTTTCAAGAAGCTCGACCGCCGCGTGCCAATACGGAACAACGCGCAGGCCAGGATCAACCCCATTGCCGCGACGACCGGCAAGGACGGGCCGCCCGTCTCGGGCAGGGACTCGCTGCCCGGTACCTCGAAGCCAAATTCCTCGCAGATCTCGACCGACCTGTAGGTGTCCCGCGGGGGATTTTTCTCGTCCGTCTCCAGGAACGATTCGAGCAACGTGTCGCAGGAGCCGGCCACGTCGCCGCCGGTAATGAGGGTGCCGTCGGCGTATAGCTCGTACCCCGGGCCCTTTCTTGTGGTGTAGATGGGCTCGTCGTCGGCGCTCTTCGCCGCACGGGGGCGGCGAAGAGCGCGGCTACAACCAGGGCCGTCAGCAGCGCGGGCAAGACAGGCTTCATGAGCCCGCCCACGGCCCCTCGATTTCCGCCGGCCGACCGGCTCGAACGCACCGACGCCGCCCGCTGCTTTGCTTGCCGGAACTTCGCCACGACCCGCGCTCTAAGTAACCGTCAGCTTGTGGCCCTGCTCCTTGTAGCGGACGGCCATGTCCGGGAGGGAGATGGGGTCGTAGTCTTTGGCGTGGCCGGCCTGGCCGAAGGCCTCCATGCGGGCCTTGACGACCTGCTTCATCGCTTCGCGGGCGGGCTTGAGGTAGTAGCGCGGGTCGAACTCGCCCGGGTCCTCGGCGAAGGCCTTGCGGATGGCGCCGGTCGCGGCGAGGCGAAGGTCGGTGTCGACGTTGATCTTGCGGACGCCGTGCTTGATGCCCTCCTGGATCTCGCGCACCGGAACCCCGAAGGTCGGCCGGATCTCACCGCCGTACTGGTTGATGACGTCCACCAATTCTTTCGGCACGCTCGAAGAGCCGTGCATGACGAGGTGCGTGGTGGGCAGCCGCTCGTTGATCTCCTCGATAATGTTCATCGCCAGCACGTCCCGATCCGGCTCGCTGGTGAACTTGTAAGCCCCGTGGCTCGTCCCGATGGCGACCGCGAGCGCGTCCACCCCGGTCCGCTCCACGAACTCGACCGCTTGGTCAGGATCGGTCAAATGCACCTCGCCCGACCCCACGCCGTCCTCGATGCCGCCGAGCGTCCCGAGCTCACCCTCGACCGTGACGCCGACCTCGTGGGCCATCTCGACGACCTCGCGGGTGACGCGCACGTTGTACTCGAAGTCCGCCGCGGTCTTGCCGTCCTCCTGCAACGAGCCGTCCATCATGACGCTCGTGAAGCCGAGCTCGATGGCGCTGCGGCAGGTGTCGGGGCCGTTGCCGTGGTCCTGGTGGAGGGCCACCGAGATCTCCGGGTACACCTCGGCCGCCGCCTCCATGAGGTGGTACAGGAAGCGGTCGTTGGCGTACTTCCTGGCGCCCCTGGAGGCCTGGATGATGACCGGCGATTCGGTCTCGCGGGCGGCCTCCATGATCGCCTGCACCTGCTCCAGGTTGTTGACGTTGAACGCCCCGACGCCGTAACCGCCCTTGGCGGCCTCGTCGAGTAGCTGGCGCATCGTTACGAGTGCCATCTGACCTTCTCCTCTCGCTCTCTTCCAGATTTCGGAGGGCACGCGGACTCTGCCTGCGAAGCCCCTCCAGAGCGACCCAGTATATCCGCTCTGCCCCCACGCTTCCAAAGAAGAAGGCGCCCCCGGAGGGACGCCTTCGATCTGGGCGCTCTTGCTCTTCTAGGCGGGGTCTACGGAGACCCGGTCGGCCTGGACGACGTAGCGGACGTACCAGTTCGGGCCCATCGTCCAGTAGTCGCCGTAGTTCTCGATGCAGGTCATCAGGGAGATCATGTCGCGCCCGGCCTGAGGCGCCGTGACCCACGTCTCGGACGGGTCCACCTCGGCGAACCCGGTGACCTCGTAGGTGTAGACGGTGAGGTTCTCGTCGTAGAGGTAGATCTTGTCCCCCATCGCCAGGTTCGGCAGGTTGTAGAACTGGTAGTCGCTCGCCGTCCCCGGGTAGCCGAGCCGGTGCGCCGAGATGTACGTGTTGGCGCCCCCCTCCCACGGGAAACCGGACTCGACGGTCTTCGTGGCCCCAACGTCCAACGCCGCCGGGGAGTTCGAGTTGGCGATGTAGTTGTCGTTGAGGCCGAGCGCCGGAATGTCCATCCACAGATCGTTGGTCGCCGGCGTCGGGATCTCGGGCTTCGCGGCGGCCTGCTCGGACTCTTTCTGCTCCGCGCTTGCCTCATTCCCATCGTCGCCACCGCCCTCGTCCCGGGCCTTCTCCTGCCCGGAAGAAGCCTGCTCTTCGGCCTGCTTATCCTCCGTCGCGGCCTTCTCGCCCTGCGTGGCGGCCTTCTCATCGACCCGGGCGTCCTCCGCGGGCTTCTCGACGGCCGCGGCCTTCGGGCCCGCGTCCACGCTGGGCGGCTCGACGCGCTGGACGGCGGCCTCGTCGCCCTCGGCGACGGCGGCCAAGCCCGTCCTCGCGAGGCCCAACCCAAAGCGCATGCCGCCCGCGCTCACCACGACGGCGAGAGCCGCCAACAGCGCGAAACCTGCCCGCTGACGCCGCCTCCTGAACTTCCGCATCGTAGACCTCTTGCCCATCAACCCTCTCCGTCCGATCTCACAGGTCCAAAAAAACCGTTCGTATGAGCTCTTACCCGCGCGGCATTTTATCAGCCATGTTCGTAAAGCGGTAGCCTCTATCAGAACATCTCTTAACAGTAATCAATTATTCGGCTTGTAGTATGTGTAGCGTAAACGGTAGGCCGGACGGGGCCGATAACACGGGTGGTAAGGGAATTTCCATCGGTTAGTATAAGTTGCGTTCCCGCGTTTTTTGCGGGTTTTTGCGGGGTCGGCGTCGCCGGCCGTTTCGGGCGAAAGAGGGGCTGGCGGTTGAGCGCGGAGACGGAGAGGACCGCCGCGAGCGGGACCGGGGAGGCGACGCTTCGGGCGCGCGGGCTCAGGAAGAGCTTCGGGGATTTCGAGGCGGTCCGGGGCGTGGACTTCGAGGTCTTTCGGGGCGAGTGCTTCGGGTTTCTCGGTCCCAACGGCGCGGGCAAGACCTCGACGATGAAGATGATCTACGCCGCCGCCGTGCCGACGGGTGGGGAGCTCTCCGTGGTGGGTCTTGACGTGCGGAAAAACGACCGGCAGGTCAAGCGGCGGATCGGGGTGGTTCCGCAAGAGAACAATCTGGACGAGGGGCTTCAGGTCCGGGAGAACCTGCTCGTGTACGGCAGGTACTTCGATCTGCCGCGCAAGGTCGTGGCGCAGAGGGCAGACGAATTGCTGGAGTTCGTGCAGCTCACGGAGAAGGCGGACAACCGGGTCGAGATGCTCTCCGGCGGGATGAAGCGGCGGTTGCTCATCGCTCGGGCGCTCGTCAACGACCCCGACCTCGTCGTGCTCGACGAGCCGACGACCGGGCTCGACCCGCAGGCGCGGCATCTCGTGTGGGACAAGCTGCGCGACCTCACGCGGCGGGGGAAGACCCTGATCCTGACGACCCACTACATGGAGGAGGCCGCCCGGCTCTGCGACCGGCTCGTCATCATGGAAGGCGGCGACATCATCGCCGGGGGCTCGCCCGCAAGCCTCGTCGAGCAGCACGTCAGCCCGCAGGTCTTGGAGTTCCGCTCCGACCCCGACGCGCTCGCCGAGCTTCGGCCGGTGTTGGAGAAGGCCGCCGACAGCGTCGAGGAGGGCGGCAGCGTCGAGTCGCTCGTTGCCTTCACCGACGACGCGCACGCCCTGATGGAGAAGGTAAGGGAGTCCGGCGTCAGGGTGGAGAACACCGTGCACCGGGAGTCCGGTCTCGAGGACGTGTTTATGAAGCTCACGGGCAGGAGGTTGGTGGACTGATGCTCGGTGAGATCAAGATCCCTTCCCCGCGCGGGGCCTTCCGGGTCTGGCAGCGCAACCTGACCATCTTCCGCAAGTACTGGAAGAGCATCCTCTTCCCCAACTTCGTGGAGCCGCTGCTCTACCTCGGCGCCCTCGGCCTCGGGCTCGGCGCGTTCATCCAGGAGGGCGGCATCAACGGCCAGGACTATGTCGCTTTTATCGCCCCCGGCCTGCTCGCCAGCAACGCCATGTTCGCCGCCTCCTTCGAGAGCACCTTCGACACCTTCGTGAAGCTCAGGTTCGACCGGGTCTACGACGCCATCATCACCACGCCCGTCAACGCCGAAGACGTGGTGGCCGGCGAGTACCTGTGGGCCGGGACCAGGAGCGCCCTCTACGGGACCGCGTTCCTGCTCGTGCTCGTGGCGCTCGGGCTCGTCAGTTCGCCGTGGGCCGTGCTCATCCCGCCGGCGTTACTCGTCATCGGGATCATGTTCAGCGTCATGGGGACGCTGTTCACCAGCCTGATCCACCAGATCGACTACTTCTCCTACTACTTCACGCTGGTAGTAACGCCGCTCTTCCTCGTCTCCGGCATCTTCTTCCCCGTCGACGACTTCCCCGCCCCCGTCCCCCAGATAGCCTGGTT
>CAXUFZ010000092.1:0-11850 GCA_964250345.1 uncultured Rubrobacteraceae bacterium | reverse complement strand
CAGGTGGCCTTCGCCATCACGCTCCTGGTCCTCGCCTACCCGCTCGCCAAAGGCGGCGGCGCGGCGGCGGGGGGACGCAAGATGTCCCTCCCCGTCGAGCTCACCCTCGGCGGCGTCATCGGCGCGGTCTCGGGCCTCGTCGGCATCGGCGGCGGCTCCCTGATGGTCGCCCTCATGGTGCTCGGCCAGGGCCTCAAGACCAAAAGAGCCGTCTCCACCAGCCTCGCCATAACCATCTTCGTCGGCATCGTCGCCTCCATCGGCTACCTCGCCACCGGCTTCACCCAACTCGGGGCGCTCGTGCCCCTGGTCGGCGGCTCCATAGCCGGCGCCTGGCTCGGCGTCCGCCTGCGCGAGCCGTTGCCCGAGAGGGCCCTCCGCCTCGGCTTCGCCGCCTTCATGATCGTGGCGGCCCTCCGCACCCTCGCCGACGCCGCGGGGATTTTCTAGGCGCAGGACGAGTTCTTCGATCGGGGGTTCGGGCCGGTAGCGGCCCGTCTATCAGGTTCGGGTGGGTTGCCGCGAGATCCCCGGTGTGCTTCCGTTCGTCGGACGAACTCGTCGGATGAACCAACGAAGACGGGGAGCGCGATGACGGGGGAGGAACCCAAACCCATATCCCGCGAGGCGTACGACAAGCTGGCGGATTCCTTCTCTGCCCGAGCCCCGACCAAGCCGCACAACGCCTACTATGAGCGTCCCGCGACGTTGTCGTTGCTCGGGGACGTCAGAGGCAAAAGGGTCCTCGACGCAGGCTGCGGACCCGGGATTTACGCCGAGATACTGGCCGATCGGGGCGCCGAGGTGGTCACCTTCGACGCCAGCGGGCGGATGGTCGAGTTGGCCGGAGAGAGGCTTCGGGGGACGGCGGAGGTCCACCATGCCAGAATGGAAGAGCCCCTGGGTTGGCTAGGGGACGTCTCCTTCGACCTCGTGGTGAGCGCGCTCGCCATGGACTACGTGGAGGACTGGGGCGTCCCGCTCTCGGAGTTCCACAGGTTGCTCAAACCCGGCGGGAAGTTGGTGTTCTCGGTCGAGCATCCTACCTTCAAGTTCGCGGAGCAGGTATACGGAGGGGAAGGCAGCTACTTCGAGACAAAGCTCGAGGGCATGGAGTGGAGGGGATTCGGGGAGAGGGTGTGGATGCCATCATACCGGAGGCCGCTCAGCGCCATGATCGGCGCCATCCTGGACAGCGGATTCGTCCTCTCGGACATCCTCGAGCCTAGGCCGGACGAGCGCTTCCGAATCGCCGACCCCGAGGAGTACGAGAGACTCCAACTAATGCCCTGCTTTCTCTGCCTGGAAGGACGCAAGCCCAGACCCTCCTGAGTACCCCGCCGGTGCGGGCATATCTTGGCATCCACCAGCGAAGCTCCCGATCATGCTCATCCCATAGGGGGCCGCGGGGGATGTTCTCGGCCGGCGGCCCCGACGCCCACGCCGAGGTATTCGTCCAGTGCCCCCAACGCCATCCAGGCCTGCCGCTGGCGGCGCTCGGGCTTGGAGAGGCGCCTGCCGTTCTCCTTCTTCGGGACGGGCGGGACGAGGCCCCAGTTGGAGTTTATGGGCTGGAGGGTGCCCTCCTTGGTGGTGATGTAGTGGGCCAGCGCGCCCATCATCGTGCCCTGCGGCATGACGATGAGGTCCTCGCCGCGGGCCGCCCTCGCGGCGTTGGCGCCGGCTATGTGGCCCATGGCGGTGCTCTCAGTGTAGCCCTCGACGCCGGTGAGCTGGCCGGCGAAGAAGAGCGGGGCGTCGCTGAGGATGGTTCGTATCTTCATCGTGGCTTCGAGCATCCGGTTGGCCGGGAGGTACGTGTTGCGGTGCATGACGCCCATGCGGGCGAACTCCGCGTTCTCCATGCCGGGGATCGCGCGGAAGACGCGGCGCTGCTCGCCCCACTTCAGGCGTGTCTGGAAGCCGACCATGTTGTAGAGGCGGCCCTCCATGTCGTCCTGGCGGAGCTGGACGACGGCGTAAGGAGTTTCGCCGGTGCGGGGGTCGGGGAGGCCGACGGGCTTCATCGGGCCGAAGCTCAGGGTCTGCGGGCCGCGGCGGGCGATGGTCTCGACGGGGAGGCAGCCCTCGAAGTACATGTCTTCTTCGAAGTCCTTGATCGGGGACAGCTCAGCGCCCGCTAGGTCCTCGACGAAGGCGTAGTACTGCTCCTCCGTCATCGGGCAGTTCAGGTAGGCGGCCTCGCCCTTGCCGTAGCGCGAGGCCCGCCAGACGACCGAGTCGTCGAGAGAATCGCGGTGGACGATCGGGGACGCGGCGTCGTAGAAGTAGAGCGACGCGCCCGAGAGAGCCTCTATCTTCTCGACCAGGGCGTCCGAGGTGAGGGGTCCCGAGGCGATCACGGTCGGCCCCTCCGGCAGTTCGGTCATCTCGCCGCGGACGACCTCGATGTTGGGATGGTTATGCACCGACGCGGTGACGGCGCGGGGGAAGTCCTCGCGGGCGACGCCGAGGGCACCGCCGGCGGGGACGGAGTTTTCCTCGGCGCAGCGCAGGATCACGGACCCCAGGCGCCTGAGCTCCTCTTTGAGAAGCCCTGACGCCGTCTCCAGCGACGTGTTGCCGAGAGAGTTCGAGCAGACGAGCTCGGCGAAGTGCTCCGTGCGGTGGGCCGGCGTCTCTCTTACCGGCCGCATCTCCCAAAGTTCGACGGAGCAGCCGAGCTCCGCCGCCTGCCACGCGGCCTCGCTGCCGGCCAGTCCCCCGCCTATGACCGTCACGTCGGGCATGAAATCTCCTAAAACCGGGTCCATCGCACAGAACGGAGATTGTACGATGCGGACGCCGGATGTCATGCCGGACGAGGGGGCTGTATAGTGGGTTCGGTTGTCCGGGTCAAGGGTGGGGAGAACGTGCGTCTTCGGACGGGAAGACGAAGCATGGGTGACGGCGGACGCGGGATGCGCGGGTCGTTGGTCAGGTCGGCGGCGGTGTTGGTCCTGATCTCGGTCTGCGGTCTGCTGATCGGGGCGTGCGCCCAGCCGCCGGAAGAGCAGGGCCGCAAAGATCCGGAGAGGACGACCCCCGCGCCGGAGGCGGGCGAGATAACGCTGCCGAAGCCGGAGGAAGAGCGGTACGGCACCCTGAAATGGCCGCTGCCCGTCTGGCGCGTCTCCGGGGGTAGGACGGTGCAGGCCAGCTACGGCGAGTACTGCGAGTGGGACGTGTGCGGCGGCGAGGTGGTCCCGAAGCAGCCCGGGGGCGAGCCGGTAACCGCCCAGGTGCGGGCGGACGAGCCGGCGCTGTTGGTCGTCGGGCGCGGTGTGCCCGGCGACGTGTCCGTGGGTGTCGTGGGGTGGGAGGACCAACCAAGCGTCCAGAGCTTCCAGGCGAACACGCTCACCGGGACCGGCGTGCCCTACTTTATGCGCCCACTCGACGCCCGCCGCAGACCCGAAGCGGCGAAACCGACCGTGGAGCCGGCAGACGGGGGAACCGGCCTGACCGTCTACGAGTTGGCCTCGACCGGGAACGCCGGGGACCGGACTCTGTCGGCCTTTCTGGACATCGCGGGCGACCCGGCGAGCTACCACTGGCGGCTGAACCCGGGTCAGCCCGGGGAGAACCCTCCCCCGCCGCAGGAGTCGTTCCCGGGCTCGGTGGTCCAGGTTGTCTCCACGCCGGAGACCGTGTCCCGCACAGAGGACGAAGTCGAGAAAGCGTTGCCCGCCAAGGACGTGCGGAAGGTCCCCTTCGGCCGCGCGCCCGCCGCGATCCATTACGGGGAGGGTTACCCGTGGGTGGAGGATGGGCGCCTGCTGCTCAAGGTGGACCCCGCGAGCCTAAAGGTCGTGTCCCGGACGAGGCTGGACCGGGGGCTGTTCGTCATGGACGTCGGCGCCGGGGCGGTTTGGGCGATAGACGACAGGACGAAGACCGTCTTCCGCCTGGATCCCGGGTCGGGGGAGGTGCTGAAAAGGATACGGATCGGGGGCTACCCCTCCCAGGTGGTCGCGACGTCCGGGGCCGTGTGGGTCGCCAGCTACGGCGAGGGGTCGGGGAACCGCGTAAGCAGGATAGACCCGACGACAAACGAGGTCGCCGCGGAGATAGAGACGCCCGGCGGCGCGGAGGACGTCGCGGTGGACGGCGAGACCGGGGACGTCTGGGCCGTCAGCGTGGACCGGACGGACGGCTACGCGAACGAGCCCAACGGCCAGCTACTCCGGATCTCCGCCGGATCCGACAGGATCACGGGCCGGTACGCGGTGGACGGCGTCGAGGGCGTGGAGGCCGGCGGGGGTACGGTCTGGGCCAAGACGGACGACCGTTTCGAGAAGGTGGACCCGGAGGCCGGAGAGCTCGAAGCGACCGTGCCCTTTGGGGCGTCCTGGGCGGAGATCGGGGAGGGCCTTCTGTGGAACGCCAACCAGGGTCGGGCGACGGCGGCGTCGGTCGAAGACGGCCGCGTCCTGGCCTCCGTAAAGATGGGCGAGTACGAGACGGACGACCTCGCCGTCGGCGGAGGCGCCGTCTGGATCCTAGGCGGCGGAACCAACCGGGGCGGCACGCTGACACGCATCACCCCTTAGACCGGCTACCAGGCCGTCGCCCCACCGTCCACAACGAGGGTCTGACCCGTCACGTAGGAGGCGGCCGGAGAGGCGAGAAAGACGACGACGCCCTTGAGGTCTTCCGGGTCGCCGAAACGGTGAAGCGGGATGCCGTCGAGCATCCGCTCCTCGAACTTCTCTATGAGGCCGCCGCTCATGCGGGTCGGGAACCAGCCGGGGGCTATGGCGTTCACGGTTATGTTGTGCGGGGCCCAGCTTGTCGCGAGATCCCTCGTCATGGAGATGATGGCGCCCTTGGAGGAGTTGTAGCCGACGGTCTGCATAAAGTCCGGGTGGCCGCCGACCAGGCCGGCGACGGAGGAGATATTTACGATCGTGCCGCCGGAGCCGCGCTCGATCATGCGCCCTCCGACCGCCCGGGACATGAGAAACGTCCCCCGCACGTTGACGGCCATCACCTGATCGAACTTCTCCACCGGCATCTGGTCCGGCGGAGCCCCCCACGTCGCCCCCGAGTTGTTGACCAGCACGTCCACGCCCCCGAAAGCTCCTTCGGCCTCGGAGACCACGCCCTCGACGTCATCGGGGTCGGTCACGTCGCAGGCGAGGGCGAGCGCTCTTCCGCCGCGGGCCTCTATCCCGGCCTTGACCTCTTCGAGGGACTCCTTCTTGCGGGAGCAGAGGACGACGGATGCGCCGGCGTCGGCGAGGGCCTCGGCCATGTAGCGGCCCAGGCCCCGGCCGCCGCCGGTGACGATGGCGGTCTTGCCGTCGAGGCGGAAGAGGTCCAGCGCGTTCAGGTTCCTCTCCTCTCTCTAGCTCGGGGCCGGCGGGGTCGGGGCACCGGTGGCGGTTTCCTTGGCGGCTCCGGTGCCTGTCCGTTCGCGTTCTTCGTCGGCGAGGACGCGGCGGAGGAGCTTGCCGACGGCGCTCTTGGGGAGCTCGTCGCGGAACTCGACGGATTTTGGGGCTTTGTAGGGGGCGAGGCGTTCCTTGCAGAAGGCCAGGATCCCCTCCTCCGTTAACGCCGCGCCCTCCCGCCGGACCACGAACGCCTTGACGGACTCGCCGCGGTACTCGTCGGGGACGCCGACGGCGACGGCCTCGGAGACGTCCGGGTGCTCGAAGAGGACCTCCTCGACCTCGCGTGGGTAGACGTTGTAGCCGGAGGCCACGATCATGTCCTTCTTCCGGTCCACGATGTAGAAGTACCCGTCCGCGTCCACCCGCGCCATGTCCCCCGTGTAGAGCCAACCGCCTCTGAGGGTGCCCTCCGTCTCCCCCGGCATGTTCAGGTAGCCCTTCATCACCTGCGGTCCCCGGACGACGAGCTCGCCCGGCTCCCCAACCGGCATCTCCCTCTCCCCCGTCTCGACGTCCACGATGCGCGCGTCGGTGCTCGGCACCGGCACCCCTATGCTCCCCTCGCGCGCCACCCCCGCGAACGGCGGGTTGAAGTGCGTGACGGGCGACGCCTCCGAGAGCCCGTAGCCCTCGTAGAGCGGCCGGCCGGTCTTCTCTTCGAAGGAACGCTTGAGGGGCACGGGCAGGGCGGAGCCGCCGGCGTTGTACGTGCGGATGTCGCCGAAGCCGTACGAGAGGAGGTCCGCGCCGCTCGCGTTCAGGGCCATGTACATCGTGGGGACGCCGCTGAACATGACCGGGGCGTTGTCCCTGACGATGTTCATCACTTCCTGAGGATCGAACTTGGGGATCAGGATCTGGTTCAAGCCCTGCCTGATGCCGAAGAGCATCACGCACGTGAGCCCGAAGATGTGGAACATCGGGAGCATGCCCATGATCTTCTGGTTGTCCGCGAAGGCCGAGGGCGTGTCGATGAACAGGTCGAGCGCCTGCTGCACGTTGGCGACGAGGTTGCGGTGCGTCAGCATCGCCCCCTTGGACACCCCCGTCGTCCCGCCCGTGTACTGCAGCGCCGCCACGTCCTCTGCCGGGTCGATGACCACGTCCGGCGCGGGCGGGGCATCCACGCCGAGAAAATCGCCGAAGGAGCGGTGTCCGGCGTCCAATCCCTCGGGCTCGCCGGCGAAGTCCACGACGACGACGTTCTTCAATCTGGTGGCGGGAAGTACGGCCTTTACCCGCGGGTACATGTCTTTGTAGACGACGATGGTTTCGGCGCCGGAGTCGGTGAGGATGTGCTCGATCTCGCGCTCGACGTACATCGGGTTGAGTTGGGTGACGACGGCGCCGAGGCGGATGGTGGCGAAGAAGGAGATGACGTACTGCGGGCAGTTCGGGAGCATGAGCGCCACCCGGTCGTCCTTCCCCACCCCGCCCGCCGCGAGCGAGGCGGCCATCTTCTCCGCCAGCGCCTGCAGCCGCTCGAACCCGAAGGTCGTCCCGTAGAACGTGAGCGCCGTCTTCCCCCGGTGCTCCTCGACCGAGTCCCGAAAGAGGTCGTAGAGCGAGCCATCGAAGATGGTCGTCTCAGGCTCCGTGTTACCCTCGTAAACCTTTAGCCACGGCTTCTCCGTGCCGAACATAAGTACCCCTTGTCGTCCGCTGGACCGTCTCCCTCGTTCCTGCCTGGCAAGCATGATAAAGGCGTGAGGCGTTTGGCGCTTTCGAAGCTCTAAGTCTCTAAGGTTTTGAGGGGTGCGTTTGCGGGAGCTGTCCGAGGGTGTGTTCCCGGCTTGGAAAGACGCCTCTAACGCCCCAGAACCTAGAACCTCGAAACCTAGACGATCGGGTCTCCGCGCTTCTCGAAGATGCGGAACGTCCCCGTCCCCATCGCGACGAGGTTGTCTTCGGCGTCGCGAACCTTGGCCTCGACGGTGGCGATGCGGCGGGTGCGGTGCACGACCTCGGCGGCGCAAGTTATGAAGCCCCCGCGCACGGCGCCGAGGAAGTGGACGTCGAGGGCGATGGTCGCGGTGCGCAGGCCGACGAGCGCCGCGACCGAGAGGCCCATGGCGTTGTCTATGAGCGAGGCGTAGACGCCGCCGTGGAGGGTGCCGTTGCCGTTCAGGTGGACGTCCTCGACGTCTATGCGGCAGACGGCCTTCCCCGGCTCGACCTCCTCGACCTTGGACCTTATGTGCCGCGAGAACGTCACCGACTCGTCGAAGTATCGCGCGAGGCGGGTCAGCTCCTCGTTGTCGCGGGGCGGTTGCGTGTTCTCCAAGGTTCCCTCCACATCCGGGTGCCGGGCCGCGCCACCAATGTACAGGACGGTGGTGGGTTTATTCGAGGTCCGGTCGTTCGCGGACGGGTTTGAAACCCGCCCCTACGAAGGGTTGTCGGCGGAGGTGTGGAAGACGAGGAACCCGACCTCGCCGGAGGCGACGACGTCTTCGTCTCGTCTCGCGTACACGTCGAAGGCGTAGAGTCGACCCCCGTCGTTCTCCTGCACGCCCGTCGTCCGGCCGCCGACCGTTAGTACGTCGTCCAGGAAGACCATGCCGGAGAAGCGGCTGCGGAAGGTCTTTACGTGGCCGTGTTCCAGGTGTGGAGAGAACAGGAGGCCCATCGTGGCGACCGTCAACATGCCGTGGGCGATGACGCCGGGGAGGCCGGCCGCCGCGGCGGCTTCGTCGGAGAGGTGGATGGGGTTGTGATCCCCCGACGCCTCCGCGTACCGGCGTAGCTGCTCCTGGTGGATCGGGGGCAACGTCCGCTCCCCCAACTCGTCGCCGATGCTCCAAACGGGAGCGCTCACGCCACTATCCCCCGCCGCACGGCCTCCGTCACGACGACGATGTCCTCGGTGGTAAAGATTCGTCCGCCGTCTACGCTCTCGCCGGCGCGTTCGAAGACGAGGAAGCCGAGAAGGCCGCGGCGGCCCTCTTTGTCGTAGGAATCTTTCAATTTCAGTCGGCAGAGGAGTTCGTCGCCGACGAGGAGGGGGCGGTCGTAGGAGACGCGGAATTCGCCGTGGATCAGGCCAGCAGAGGGGAGCTCCAGCCCCTCTATCCTCCCGTAGTCGAAGGTCCGGGGGAAGGTCGGCGGCGCGAGGAGACGCCCGTACCGGCTCCGTCTCGCGGCTCCCTCGTCCACGTAGAGCGGGCTCGGGTCGGCGATGGCCCCGGCGAAGCGGCGGACGGCGTCTCGCTCGACGCGGTTCTTCACGGGCCTGGAGGATCTCCCGACAAAGCCCTCGTAGAGCACTAGTCCCTCGGGCCACCGGCGACGTAGAGGATTTGGCCGCTGACGAAGGCGGACTCCTCGGAGGCGAAGAAGAGGACGGAGGCGGCGACGTCCTCGGGCCAGCCGCCGCGACCGACGGGGATGGTCTTTACGCGTTCGGCGACGAAATCGTCGAAGTCCACGCCGAGGCGGGCGGCGGTCTCGCGGGTCATGTCCGTCTCGATAAAGCCCGGGGCGACGGCGTTGGCGGTGACGCCGTAGCGGCCGAGCTCGACGGCGAGGGTCTTCGTGAAGCCCTGGATGCCGGCCTTGGCGGCGGCGTAGTTGGCCTGGCCGCGGTTGCCCAGCGCCGAGGTCGAGGAGACGTTTACGATCCTGCCGTAGTTCCGCTCGACCATGAACTTCTGGGCGGCCCGGGCGCAGAAGAAGGCTCCGGTCAGGTGGACGTTTAGGACGCTCCTCCAGTCCTCGTCCGTCATCTTGTAGAGGAGGTTGTCCGAGGTGATCCCGGCGTTGTTCACCAGGATGTCCAGCCTCCCGTACCGATCCACCGTCTCCCCGACGGCGCCCTCGACCTCCGTCCGGCTCGTCACGTCCACCTTCGCCGCGAACGCGTCCATCCCCTCGTCTATGAGCTGCCGCGCGGTATCCGCGGCCCCGTCCGCGCTCACGTCTGTAAGGGCCCCACGCGCCCCCACCCCGGCGAACCGGCGGGCGATGGCCTCGCCGATCCCGCGCCCCGCCCCCGTAACCATCGCGACCCTGCCATCGAGACGGCCCAAACGCTCCTCCCTTCTGTCACCGCTACGCGGCTCCGGCACGCCGCTTTCGGCGGCTTGTCAGCACGCTCCGGTTAACGCCTACACTTTCGGCACGGCGCTCCGCGCCTTTCGGCACGCCCGCTTCGCGGGCTTTCAGCTTAGTACGGATGGGGGCATTACGCTGCCGCGCCAACCGCAGCCAACTGCCGACACAATCCGTTGCCGCGAAAACCGCGCGATCATAAAGGCTCCTGCTGAAAGCGGAAGCCGAAGGCTGGAGCGTGCTGACAAGCGCAGGCGCAAGCCGGAGCGTGCGGCTACGGCGGCTAGCCGCCATAGCCGTAGAACCCGCGGCCCGTCTTTCGGCCCAGATTGCCGGAGCGCACGAGGTCTTCGAGCGTCCGCGGCGGGGCGTAGTACGGGTCGCCCGTCGCTTCGTGGACGTGGGCGGTTACGTCGAGGGCGACGTCGAGGCCGATGAAGTCGCCCAGTTCGAAGGGGCCTACGGGGAAGCCGAGGCCCTTCTTGACGAGGAGGTCTATGTCTTCTTTGGGGACGGCGCCTCTTTCGAGGAGCCGGCAGGCTTCGAGGAGCATGGGGATGAGGAAGCGGTTGGCGACGAAGCCGGGGACGTCGCCGTCGACGACGACGGGCGTCTTGCCGAGGGACTCGACCAGGGTCTTTGTCCTCTCCACCGTTTCGTCGCTGGTGTGCTGGCCGCGCGGGACCTCGACGGCCTCGCGTACGGGCGGCGGGGTGAAGAAGTGCATCCCGCAGACACGCTCGGGATGTTTTGTGGCGCCCGCGAGGTCGGTTATGGGGATGGAGGAGGTGTTTGTGAGGAGCAGCGCGTCCGGGGCGAGCAAGGCGTCGAGGGCGGCGAAGGCCTCTTTCTTCGGCCCGACTTTTTCTACGATGGCCTCTATGGCCGCGTCCGAACCGCGGAGGTCGTCGAGGTTCGTCGTCCAGTGGATGCGGTCGTAGTGGGCGGTGGCCTCTTCTTCGGGGAAGGCGCCTTTGTCCACGAGGCGGGAGAGGCCCTCCCGGACGTAGACTTCGGCGCGTTCGAGGGATTCGACGGAGGCGTCGCAGGCGACGACGGCGTAGCCGGACTGGGCGGCTAGCTGGACGATGCCGGCGCCCATCGTGCCGGTTCCGAGGACGCCGAGTTTGCCCTTCGGTTCCATCAGACGTCCCCGGTGCGGGAGAGGGTTTCGGCGTGGAGGATGAGGGTGCGGACGCGGTCGCCGAAGGTGGCGAAGCGGTCGTCTCTGGTCTGGCCGTTTTTCCAGCGGGCGTAGATCTGCTGCAGGATCCCGGCGAGCTTGAAGTAGCCGAAGACGACGTACCAGTGCATCTCCGACAGGTCGCGCCCGCTCTCTTCGGCGTAGCGGTCGATGAGTTCTTTGCGCGTCATGAAGCCCGGTATCCCCGTCACGGTCGGCATAACGGCCTTCAGGTCCTCGGAATCGTCCGGTTCGATCCAGTACGACAGCGACACCGCCAGGTCGAAGAGCGGGTCGCCGACGGTCGTCATCTCCCAGTCGAGGACGGCGCGGACTTCTGTGAGATTCTCGGGGTCGAGGACCAGGTTGTTGAGCTTGTAGTCGTTGTGGATGACGGCGGGCGGCGGACTCTCGGGGACGTTTTTCTCCAGCCAGTCGGTGAGCGGTTCGACCTCTTCTATCTCCTCGGTCTTTGCTTTGTCGTAGCGGGAGATCCAACCCTGCGTCTGCCGCTCCAGGAAGCCTTCGGGCCTGCCGAGGTCCCCGAGCCCGGCCTCCCCGGGATCGACGGCGTGCAGCTCGACCAGCGTGTCGACGACCGTTCGGGAGATACCCCGGCGGAGCGCTTCGTCGGGTTCCGCGCCGGGCGGGAACTCGTCGTCGACCACGACGCCCGACCTCTTCTCCATGACGTAGAACGGGGCGCCGATGATCGACTCGTCGTCCGTAAAGAAGTACGGCCTCGGCGCGAGCGGGTAGGCGGCGTTGAGCTTCGAGAGGATGCCGGACTCGCGGCCCATGTCGTGGGCTTTGGGGGGGATGGGGCCCAGCGGCGGGCGGCGCAGGACGCCCTCCCAGTCGCCGACCTTCAGGAGATAGGTCAGGTTCGAGGCGCCGGAGGGGAACTGGCGGACCTCCAGGTCGCCGTCGGGCAGGCCTTCGACGCGCTCCCGCAGGAGGTCTTCGACCTTGTCGGCGTCGAAGTCCTCGCCCTCGCGGACCTCTATCGTCTCGGACATCGAGTTCCTCCTTTTAGTCGCCGCTGCGCGGGCTTGTCAGCACGCCCGCTTCGCGGGCTTTCAGCCATCAGGGTCTTTGACCGCCCTGCCTTCGACGACCTCGGGCACCAGGTCGCTCGCGCCGACGTCGGCGACGAAGTCCAGGACCGCCCCCCGGTCGTTCTCGACGCACCCCCGGCCGGCGCGGGACCGGTAGAGG
>CAXUFZ010000091.1:0-11850 GCA_964250345.1 uncultured Rubrobacteraceae bacterium | reverse complement strand
GGGGGCGGGGGGGCGGGGCGCGGGGGGGGGTCCGGCGGGGCGCCGCGCTGGGTGGGGCGGGGGGGGGGGGGGGGGGGCGGCGGCCGCTCGCCCGGACCACCTTGCGGTTCCACAGCTTGTAGAGGCCGGCGGTCATGACGGCGTTCAGCAGCTCGTAGCGGCCGGCGATGCGGTCGAACATGTCGCGCACGAGGCGCGCCCGCTCCCGGCCGGACGGCAGGTTCGTCTTCGAGCTACCCGTCGGCGTCACGGGGCTCCTCCGCGGCGTGCCGGATCCTCTCCGTGGATCGCCCCTCGCCCTCGCCGGAGATGATGTCGAGGAGGCCGGCGAGGTGGGGCGTCCAGGTCTCGATGGTGACGGCGTCGCCGGCGGCGATGCGGCCGGCGCCGTCCCGGATCATGCGCGAGGCCACCGCCACGAAGCGGGGCTCGTCCAAACGCGCGATGGTCTCGACCGACAGCGCGTACGCGTCATCGCCCACGAGCACGCCCTCGTCCGACGCCCCGCCGGGGCCGACCTCGTAGTGCGCGTCGAAGCCGCGCTGCAGGTGCCGCAGCGCCTCCGCCACGACCCCGGCGCGGGGGTCCTCGCCCGGCAGCCCGCCCGCCGCCCGCAGGAACGTCCGCTCCAGGGATACCTCCGGCGTCCGCCGCGCCGACGCCTCCATCACGCCGCCCGCCCGACAAACCACTCGCGGGCGGCCTCGAAGGTCTTGTCCAGGTCCTCGTCCGTGTGGGCCGCGGAGATAAAACCCGCCTCGTACTGGCTCGGCGCCAGGTAGACGCCCCGGGATAGCATGTGCCAGAAGAAGTCCTTGAACGCCTTCGTGTCCGAGGCGGCGGCCGAGGCAAAGTCCGTCACGGGCCCCTCCGTGAAGAAGATGCTCACCATCGAGCCGACCTGGTTGACCGTACAAGGAAGATCCCCCTGCGAGGCGACCGCCTCCATCCCGCTCTTCCAGCGCCCGCCGAGCTCCTCCAGCCGCTCGCGGACCCCGGGCTCGCCGGCCCTCTTGAGGGTGACGAGGCCGGCGGCCATCGCCAGGGGATTGCCCGAGAGGGTTCCGGCCTGGTAGACGGGGCCGGAGGGGGCGATCATCTCCATGATCTCGCGCTTCCCGCCGTACGCGCCGACGGGCAACCCGCCGCCGATGATCTTGCCCAGGCACGTCAGGTCCGGCAGGACGCCGTAACGCTCCTGCGCCCCGCCGTAGGCCACGCGGAAGCCCGTCATGACCTCGTCGAAGATCAGGACGACCCCGTACCGGCTCGTCAGCTCCCGCAACCCCTCCAGGTAGCCCTCGGCGGGCGGCACGCAACCCATGTTCCCCGCGACGGGCTCCAGGATGACTGCCGCGAACTCCTCGCCGCTCTCTTCGAACAGATCCCGCACGGCGTCGAGGTCGTTGTACGGGAGGACGGCCGTGTCTTTGGCGGCGCCCTTCGTGACGCCGGGGCTGTCGGGCAGGCCGAGGGTGGCGACGCCGGAGCCGGCCGAGACGAGCAGGGCGTCGCCGTGGCCGTGGTAGTTGCCGTCGAACTTGAGGATGCGCTCGCGCCCCGTGTGGCCGCGGGCGAGCCGGACGGCGCTCATCGTCGCCTCCGTGCCGGAGTTGGTCATCCTGACCATCTCGACGGACGGGACGGCTTCGCACACGAGCTCCGCGAGCTCGACCTCCATCTCCGTCGGGGCCCCGAAGGTGGTCCCCCGGCGCGCCGTCCGCTCGATGGCCTCGACGACCTCCGGGTAGGCGTGGCCGAGGACCAGCGGGCCGTAGCTCATCACGTAATCCACGTAGGCGTTGCCGTCGACATCGAAGATGGTGGAGCCCCCGCCACGCTCCATGAACAGCGGATCGCCCCCGACGGAGCGGAAGGCCCGCACGGGGCTGTTCACGCCGCCGGGCAGGCGTCTAGCGGCCCGCTCCATCAGGCGGGCTGAGCGGTCCATCTCCAGCAAAGTCCTTGCATCCAGGCTCTCGCCGCTACCCTGCAAAACGCGCGAACCCCCTTGTAAGCGCCTGACGAAAGTGTATTACCCACGGCCCAGGCCGGCGGTGACAGAGCTTACCCCAACAGAGGGGAGGTATCGACGTGTGCAACCCTCTGGGGTACGGTGGTCCTCAGACACCGTCCCGCTCCGTGAGCCAGGCGCACTACTCGTCCACGCCCTGGCCCGTGGCGGCGCTGGTGAGGATGCGTTCGACGCGGGGGTTTACGGCATCGAGGCCGCGGAGGAAGGCTAACCCGTCCCGTAAGGAAGGCTATTCGCCTCTAAATCTCCAAACTAATCTAGCCTAAAGCAAACAGTAGTGCAGCCAACGCTGTCACTATGTATAAGAACAATAACGCATTCGGAACCCAAATCTCTCTGGAAGTAAAGGATCGATAAACTTTAGGATTCTCACCCCGACCCAACGCTTCCCACTCGGCATCATAAATAGCTGCTTTTAAATGGCGCTCGATAGCGTTGATAACTCGGAACTTGCCGCTGTTGAGTTGACCGAACGAAATGATTAAGCTCCTCCAAGCTCCGCAAAAGATGGCCCCAGCGACTGCCAATACAGCGATCGCCAACCCGCTAATTCTATCGCCGCCCGAACTCTGGACAATAATTCCGGAAGCTGTTAAGAGTACCCCATTCATTGTCAAGAAAAACGTATTGACACCCTGCCGACGACTTACAAGACCTTCGGAACTCTGAACCATTACCTTGTACAGGTCGAGAGTTTGCTGAATCTCCTCGTCACTGACAGGAGAGCCTGACGGGAAAAGTACTTCCGCAAGCGAGGGTCGCGAAGCCTCGCTCTGCGCTACATCGTCAGCCGCGTTTCGCACAGCTGTCGCGAAAATCCGGTCTTCCTCTCGAACATCCTCCGATAGATCCTCATACGGCACTAGGGAGGCGTGCTCTCCATCACGCCTCGACATCCATGCTGACCACGCATCATGAATGTCGCTCTCCGCTACGCTAGTTCCTTTTGCTCGAAGAAGAATCGCGTATAGTCGAAATAAATCGTCGGCATCGCCATCCGGCAATCTGTTCTCAGGAATGTGCTCTTGAATCTTCGCAGCTAGATCATCGAGATACATTGCTGATCAGACCCAGGTATTCAACCACTTGACCATTTGGTCAAAGTTCCAGCGAATGACGTTCTTGTTCGGCAGCCCCTCTGGGATTGTATAAGTCTTGTCTCTATTGATCTGAATGCCAAACATGTAGTGTCCTTGACGGCTTGTCTCAGCGATTTCCCAAAGCACTGCCTCCGACTTATATGTCGTCGGTCCAACAAGGACGATTGTTCCCTTGGTCAAGGCGATGCGCTTCCTACATTCAGTCTTCCATTTCGCATCAAAGGGATTCTTGACAGAGTAATCATAGAACTCAATATTGTTGTTCTTGTTCTTCGCCTGTTGCACGAAAAAATCGCGCGCCCATTTATCCTCCATCTCAAAACTTATGAAAGCTCGAGGCTTCGCCATCTAATCCCTCCATCCCTCGGAATGTCATGCCAGAAGATTACTGCATCAAACGTATGACCCAACGGTTTGCTATTCATTCCCCTAAATTCAACGACACAACCTTCGCGCGAGACCACATTCTGCCACACGAGTGATCCTGATCGCTCTACACGTTCAGCGCCCCCCTGCTCCGGGCCGCCAGCGTGCGGGTACGAGCAGCATTGCGGCGCCCCTAGCAGATCCTAGGCAGCGGGTTGCCGAGCACGTCGATCATGCGAGTGCCACCGAACCGGGTGTGCATCAGGACCACGCGAGCGGGCTCCTCGCAGACCTCGCCGACGATCTGGGAGTCCTCGCCGCTTAAACCCGCCCCCGAGTCGGAAGGTCCCCACGCGGTGCCCAGGACAGCCAGAGGGCGACATCCGGGGCAAAGTACGTGACGATCACATCGGCGCCGGCGCGTTTTATGCCGGTCAGGGCTTCGAGGACGGCGGTCTTCTCGTCGAGCCAGCCGTTCTGGGCGGCGGCTTTTATCATGGCGTACTCGCCGCTGACGCTGTAGGCGGCGACGGGGAGGTCGGTCGTCTCGCGCACGCGGCGCAGGACGTCCAGGTACGGGAGGGCGGGCTTGACCATCACCATGTCCGCGCCCTCGTTTATGTCGAGGTCCACTTCGAGGAGGGCTTCGCGGGCGTTGGCGGGGTCCATCTGGTAGGAGCGGCGGTCGCCGAACTGGGGGGCGCTGTCGGCGGCCTCGCGGAACGGTCCGTAGAACGCGGAGGCGTACTTGGCGGCGTAGGCCATTATCGGGGTGTTCTCGAAGCCCTCGTTGTCCAGCTCGGCCCTGACGGCGGCGACGCGGCCGTCCATCATGTCAGAGGGAGCGACAATGTCCGCGCCAGCCTCGGCGTGAGAGGCGGCGGTGCGCGAGATCAGCTCCAGGCTCACGTCGTTTAGGACCTGGCCCGTCCCCTTCTCGACGACGCCGCAGTGCCCGTGGCTCGTGTACTCGCACAAACACACGTCCGTGACGACGAGAAGCTCCGGGACAGCGTCTTTTATGGCCCTGGTGGCGAGCTGGACGATGCCTTCGGGGTCGTAGGCGCCGCTCGCCGCCTCGTCCTTCTCGCTCGGGAGCCCGAACAGAAGCACGCCCGGGATGCCGAGGTCGTGGGCCCTTTTAGCCTCTTCGACGGCGTGATTTATGGAAAGCTGGAAAACGCCGGGCATCGACTCTACCGGGTTCCTGACGTCCTCTCCGACGGTCACGAACATCGGGTAGATGAGATCTTGCGGCGAGAGCCGCGTCTCGCGTACCAGCCCCCGCAGGCCGGCCGTGCGTCGGGTTCTTCTCAGCCTCTGCTCCGGGAATGCCATTTGGTATCTCCTCGTCCGTTTGGCCGGGATTCTATTACGGAGGCGGTGGGCCTCGCCACACCCCTACCCGCTCCAGGAGTGTTCGGCGCTCAGGAGCCGGACCACGGCTTGTATCAGCCCCGGGATGGTGTACTCGGTGGCTTCTACGTCCACGGCGAGGCCGTGTCCGCGGGCGGTGTCGGCGGTGATCGGGCCGATGCAGGCGATCTTCGTCCCGCCGAGGAGCCGGACCGCCTCCCCCGTCCCGAAGGCCCGGACGAAGTTGTCCACCGTCGAGCTCGCGGTGAAGGTGACGCAGTCGATCAGGCCGGCCTCCAGATCCCCGGCGAGCCCGTCCTTGCCTTCCGTAGACGGCACGGTCTCGTAGGCCGGCGGCACGACGACCTCGGCCCCGGCATCGCGCAGCGCGTCGGGCAGGACTTCGCGGGCGACTTTGGCGCGCGGGATTAAGACGCGCCGGCCGACAAGCGACCCGCCGCTGACGGCGTCTATAAGGGACTCCGCCCGAAACTCCTCCGGGACGACGTCCACCCGAAGGCCCACTTTCTCCAGAGCTTCGGCCGTGGCGGGGCCTATCGCCGCGACCTTCGTTCCGCGCGGGATGGCGCGGAGGTCGAGGCCTTGGTGGCGCAGACGGTTCAGGAAGGCGTCGACGCCGTTCACGCTCGTCAGGATCAGCCAGTCGAAGGTGTCGAGGGCGCGGATGGCGTCGTCGAGCGGTCCGAAATCCTCCGGCGGCCTTACCTCGATGGTCGGGAACTCGCGCACCTCGGCCCCCAGGCCCTCCAACTCGGCGGAGAGCTCCCCGGCCTGGGCGCGGGCCCGGGTGACGACGATCCTGCGCCCGAACAGCGGGCGCTGCTCGTACCAGGCGAGCCCGGACTCCCGCAACCCGACCACGTCTCCGACGACCGTTATGGCCGGGGGCTTCAGCCTCGCCCCGGCGACCTTCTCGGCGATGTCTCCTAGCGTGCCGGTGACGGCACGTTGCTCGGGCAAGGTTCCCCAGCGGACGCAGGCGACGGGGGTATCGGGGCTTCGGCCAGCGGCGATGAGTTGGGTGGATATCTCCTTGAGGCGGCCGACGCCCATGTACAGGACGAGCGTGTCGGCGCCGTTCGAGATCTTCCGCCAGTCCACGTCCGAGCGGCCCTTGGTCGGGTCCTCGTGGCCGGTGATAAACGCGACGCTCGTCGAGACGTTGCGGTGCGTGACGGGGATGCCGGCGTAGGCCGGGGCCGCGACGCCGCTGGTCACGCCAGGGACCACTTCGAAGGGGATGCCGGCCTCGATGAGCTCCAGGGCCTCCTCGCCGCCGCGGCCGAAGATGTACGGGTCGCCTCCCTTCAAGCGGACGACGGTCTTTCCGGCGCGGCCGAGCTCGACCAGCGTCTGGTTGATCTCCCCCTGCTTCATCGCCTGGTCGTCGCCGGGTCTCTTGCCGACGTAGATGAGCTCGGCGTCGGGCCTCGCATACGAGAGCAACGCCTCCGGCGCGAGCCGGTCGTAGACGACGGCGTCGGCCTGTTCCATGCAGCGGACGCCCTTCACCGTGAAGAGGCCGGGGTCGCCAGGACCGGAGCCGACCAGGAAGATCAAGACCTCACCTCCCGGATCTCGCCGAGCACGATACCCGCGCCCTGGTTCAGAAGGTCCCGCGCCAGTCGCTCCCCGACTTCTTCGGCCGCGGGTCCCCTCGCCGACCCTTCGTACATCAGCGCCCCGTCGGGCGAGGCGACGAGGCCCCGCAGGCGAACCTCCCCTCCCTTGGCGGCGCCGAGCGCCCCAACCGGGACTCTGCAACCGCCTTCGAGGGCCCGCAACATCGCCCTCTCCGCGAGCGCCGCCGTCTCCCCGGCCCGGTCGTTCAGCGCCTCCCGCACAGCGTCGCGCGCCGGGTGATCTGCGAGGGTCGCGGCGGCCAGGAAGCCCTGCCCGACGGCAGGGAGCATAACGTCCGGCGGGAGGACGGCGTGCGGGATCCCCCCGGCCAACCCCAACCGTTCGAGGCCGGCGCGGGCGAGCACGATGGCGTCGGCGTCGCCCCCGCGCATCTTGCGTACCCGCGTCTCGACGTTGCCCCGGATCTCGACGATGCGCAGGTCGGGACGCCGGTGCAGCAGCTGCGCCCGACGCCTGAGGCTGCCGGTCGCGACGGTGGCGCCGTTCGGCAGGCCGTCCACGTCGACCCCTTCCTCCGAGACGAGGGCGTCGGAGGGGTCGTGGCGCCGCGTGATGGCGGCCAGGACGATGCCGTCGGGCAGCTCCGTGGGCACGTCCTTGAGCGAGTGGATGGCGAGGTCGATCTCGCCGTTCAACAACGCCTCGTCTAGCTGACGGGTGAAGACGTCGCGGCGGTCGATGACGGAGAGCGGCGTCTCCGGGTGGTGGTCGCTGGTGGTTCGGACGACCTTTAGCTCGACCCGGAAACCCATCGCGCGGAGTCTTTCGGCGCAGGTCTCGGACTGGGTGAGGGCGAGCCTGGACCCGCGGGTACCGAGGGTGAGGGTCCCGGGAAGGGTCACGGAGCCGTGTTGCGGTCGGAGCGGTGGAGCTCCACTTCGAGGCCTTCGAGGGCGAGGAGCCGGCGGCGGACCTCGGCGCTGCCCAAGGGGTGGCCGGCCTCGGCGAGGGCCTTTATCTCGGAGATGGGGCCATGGAGCAGCTTGTTCACGAGGGAGTGGCTCATGCGTTCTACGGCCTCGGCCTCGGTGGGGTCGAGGTCCATGCGGCGGAGCGCGCGGGAGAGCTCGTGGCGGCGTATCCGTTCGGCGCCGTCGCGCAGTTCCTTTATCAGCGGGACGGCGTGGAGGGTGCTGATCCAACCCATAAACTCCCCGACGGCCGGCCGGATCATGGCCTCCCCCGCCTCCGCCGCCTCCCGCCTCCCGTCGGCGTTGCGCTCCACGACGGCCTGCAAGTCGTCTATGTCGTAGACGAAGGCCCGCTCGAGCGCCTGAACGGTCGGGTCGACGTCCCGCGGCACCGCGATGTCCACGAAAAAGAGCGGCTCTTCCCTGCCTTCCAGAGCCCCCGCGACCACCTCACGCCCAACGACCCACTCCCCGGAGCCAGTCGAGCTAACGACCACGTCGGTCCGGGCGAGCTCCGAAGGCAGGGCGTCGAAGGGGACCGCAGTGCCGCCGACCCGTTCCGCGAGCCGGACGGCGCGCTCCGGGGTGCGGTTGGCGATGCGCAGTTCGGTCACGCCGCGGGCCACGAGCTGCTTGACGACGAGCTCGCTCATCTCGCCTGCCCCGAGGACGAGCGCCCGGCGACCGCGCAGCGTCCCGAAGACGCCCTGCGCCAGCTTGACGGCCACGTGCGGCACGGAGAGGGAGCTGTCGCCGATGCCCGTCCGCGTTCTGACGTCTTTGCCGACCCGCAGCGAGGTGTGGAAGAGGCGGTTCAGAACCGGGCCGGTGCAGCGCTCCTCGGTCGCCGAGCGGTACGCCTCACGGACCTGGCCCAGGATCTGGGCCTCCCCCACGACCATCGAGTCGAGCGACGCCGCCACCCTGTAGAGATGCCGCACCGCCTCGTCGTCGGTGTACCAGTACGTGTCCCCGTCGAGCGACGCCCGATCCACCCCGCGGTCCTCGGCGAGCAGGTCGAGCACCCGCGAACGCGCCTTCTCGTCCTCGACAACGAGGTAGACCTCCGTCCGGTTGCATGTAGAGAGCAGGACGGCCTCCGAAGCGACGCCCTCCTCTTTCAGCCTGCGTAGGAAGGGCCTTCCGGCGCACGGCGGGAAGGCGACCCTCTCGCGCACCTCGACCGGGGCCGAGCGGTGGCTCATCCCCGCAACCGCGACAAGCATCGGACCACCTCCCCTTCGAGCTCCCCGTCCGCCGCCGCGCCGTTCCTCCGGGCGCCGCCGAACCGATCCACGATCCCGGCCCACTCCGGGGCAAAAACCAGCTCCAGCTCTTCCTTGATCCTGCGGGCCAGCGTCGGCGACGCCCCGCCCGTCGAGACCGCGACCTGCAACCCGCCCCGCCGCAACGTCGCGGGCAGCGCGAAGTCCCCCTCGGTAGGCTTATCCGCAACGTTCACCGCGATACCGCGCTGGTTCGCTTCCAGGGACACCGCCGCGTTCACCCCGCGCGAGTCCGTCGCCGCGAACGCCAGGAACGCGCCCTCGAGGTCCCCGGCTTCGTAAGGGCGGCGCAGGATCTCGACGTCCGCGTTTTCGAGCTCGGGTCGGACCTCGGGCGAGACCACCACGACCTCGGCCCCGTGCTCCAGCAGCCCGCGGGCCTTCCTGGCCGCGACCCCGCCGCCGCCGACGACGACGCAGCGCCTGCCGGCGACGCTCACGAACATCGGGTAAAGGACCGCGTTTTCGTCCTCGATTCTCGTCTCCTGACCTCCCAGTCCGCCCGCGAGTCTAGCATAGCCAGCGTGCGCCACGGTTACGGAACAAAGTGTTGCATGTGCCGCCCCGAAGCACCGTGTAAGGCTTCACCCCGCGGGTTGTTCCTTCGTCTTCTCGACGAGCGTTATGCCCGAGATCACCATGCCCTTGTCCACCGCCTTGCACATGTCGTAGATCGTCAACGCCGCGACGCTCACCGCCGTCAGGGCCTCCATCTCCACCCCCGTCCGGTCGCTCACCCGGGCCGTCGCCGTGATCCCGACCCGGTCCTCCCCCACCTCGAACTCCACGTCTACCGAGGTAAGGGCGAGGCCGTGGCACAGCGGGATCAGCTCTGACGTCCTCTTTGCCGCCATGACGCCCGCGATCCTGGCCGTGTTCAGCGCGTCCCCCTTCGGAAGCGCCTGCTCGCGCAGCGCGTCCACCGTCTCCGGCGCCATCCGGACGTACCCCGAGGCCGTCGCGGTCCGGCGGACAACCGTCTTCTCTCCGACGTCGACCATCCGCGCCGCGCCTTCGCTGTCGAGGTGAGAGAATTCCACGGACGGGCCTCCAATTCGTGGGCTTGGTTGCGGAATGCGGGGGGATCGAACCACCACGACCGCGCCGCGGTCGCAAACCGGTTTTGAAGACCGGCCGGGCCACCAGGCCCACGCATTCCAATCTGGGCGATTATTCTACGGCAGTCTTTCCGTTTGGTCCCGGGCCCAATCGAGGACCTCGTTGGACCATTCGGCGCGGCCTGCCGTCTTGCTGCGGGACAGGAAGCGAGACAGGATGTCGGCCGTGAGGATCGGGAAGGCGAGGCTTCACGCGGCTTCGACGTACCCCTCTTCTTGCCTTTTGAGTACCTGTATCCGTCCATTGCGGTAGCGCCACGCCTCCGATATGCCCAGCATGGCGTAGATGGGGAGCTTGTTCAGCGACGGGCTTGTGATGTCCACTTTTATGATCAGATCCGGCGGCGGGTCCACGGAGAGGTCTATTGTGTCCCTGCCCCGGATGCGCCCTTCGTTCTGGACGTAGAAGCAGGAGTCGGGCTCGAAGCCGCGGTCCAGGTCCTCCCGGTCGAAAGTGGTGGAGCCGAGGTTCCGCACGTCTACGGCGAGTCCCAGGGCGACCAGTTCCACGGTTTGCGCCAGGGTCCGGTTTGTCTCTTCGTGGTCCAGGCCGGGGCTCATGATCTCGAGAACTCCCTCGTTATACGAGAAGCGCGGGGAACCGGCGTCGCCCCTGGCCTCCAGGAGGCCCTGGTAAAGCTGCCAGCTTGCATTCCGGATCACGACCCTCTGCTCCGGCTCGACCCGAACCGTCTCAGCCACCGCACAACCTCCCGCTGTTAGCATGCACGGCCCTCACCGAGTATACCGGCGGATGACCCGCCGACCACGCTGCTGTCGGCGGATCAACGTCGAGGGTTCACGTGCCCTGGTTGGGGCCGACGAAGTAAGATTGATCCCGCACCACGACGGTCTCCGGCTCGAAACGGACGAAGACGAGGGCGGTGTCGTGGAGCGCTTCCTGAAAGGTGTTGTCCCAGTCGTCTTCCCCACCCGGCAAGTAGCGAGAAAAGAGCCGACGGACCCGGTCGCGGTCGAACGGTTCCACGGCGGCCCGGCCGCGGAAGCCGGCGTGTCGGACGAGGCCGGTTCGCTGGTCGAAGTCCACTATCCCGACGGCGCACCGCGGGTCTTGCTCTATCCGTCCGGGGAAGGTATCTCCGCTGTCGCCGATGATCCAGATCGCCCCCTCCTCCCACGCGAACCAGACCGGGGAGTCGCGTGGACCGTGTTCGGAGGCCGTGGCGAGGTGCGCGAACAGCGGGCGGGAGAGGAACTCGTCCAGATCGAAGGTTCCCCGCGAACCGTCCTGGATCACCCGCATGACCCAAACCTCCTACGAAGAGCTAACGATAGCGCCGCGTAAGTACCCTGACGTCGCCGGTGCGGCTCGTGACCCCCGCGGTGTCGGAGTATTCGAGCCAGGCCTGGGCGTACTTGCGGCTGGTGGCGAGGCGGTCGCGGAGGCCGGCCAGGGAGATCTCGCCTTGCTCCCGGCAGCCCGTCTTGATCTCCTCCAGCACCGCCTCCGTCGCCGCCCGGGAGGCGAACAGACCACCCCCGAGCTCCACCACCTCGCCCCTCTTCAAGAGCAGACGCAGCGCGGACCCGGGCTCGGACGCGGGCGGTTCGGCGCCGGCGCGTTTGATCTCGCCCAGAAGCCGCCCCGCCTCTTCCTCCAACGCCGCCGGCACCTCGGCACCGCCCGGTAAGCCGAGTCCGCCATCCGTCAACCGGAGCTCTGTCCCGGAGAGGGTGCCGATGAGGGCGTCGGCGAGTCTTGAGGAGAGGTCCATCGCCGACCTCGCCTCCGCCACGCTGACCAACGGGGACTCGGGGCGCTCGCCGGCCCGGCGCTCCAGCGCGTCGAGGAGTCGTTTTTTGGCATCCTCGACCTCTCGGGCCGGAGCATAGAACTCGCCGATCTTATTGATCTCCGGTAGTCGTTCGGCGGCCTCGTCCACCTCTTCGACGCTGGCTGACGCGGCGAGCGCGAGGTCTTCGGCCGTCATGCCTTCGCGGGGCCAGCGGGCCAGGAGCAGGGGGACGGTCCGGGACGGGTCGCCGCTTTCG
>CAXUFZ010000090.1:0-11949 GCA_964250345.1 uncultured Rubrobacteraceae bacterium | reverse complement strand
CCCCAGTGCCAGGGCACGAGAAGGTCGAGGCCGACCCCGGGCCGGTCGAGCCGCCGTTCCAACTCGCCGACCCAGCCCCCGAGCGTGCTCCACGACTGGAGGTAGCCCGCCACCGCGAGCCTGACGCCGCCGTTGTTTTCGGCCTTCCCGGACAACTCCAGCGGTACGCACATGTTGACGACCTCGACGGAGAGGTGGCGGACGTCGCGGTCGGCCTGGAGCATCCAGCCGAGGAAGTAGGGGAGTTTTTTGCGGCCGTTGCAGATAAAGGCGTCGGCGAGCTCTATGGCCCGGATCTTGCGCCTCCTGAGCCGCGCGAGCTCCTCGCCGGGGTAGCCCTCGCCGTGGTGGTAGAGCTCCTCCAGCATCTTCGGGGCGAAGAAGTCCATGACGTACCGCACGCCGTCGACGCGCCGCAGGTTGTCCGCCTGGTTGCTGTTGATCATGACGGCCACGGCCGGCGCGTGTGCTTTCAGGTAACGCGTGAGCGCGTTCGCCCCCACGACCTCCGTGTCGGGCGCCGTCGGGTGCGGCACCGGGCGCCCGAACCGCGTCCACTGCCGCTCCACGAACCCCTTGACGACCAGCGTCTTCGTCTTTACGCCGTTGGCGCGCAAACCCTCCGCGAGGCCGAAGGCCCTGAGCCCCGGCGCGGCCACGGGCATCCCGAGGCCGGGCACGACGTCGTTCGAGATCACGAACACCCGACGGCCGCCTACCACGTCCGCGGCGTTCCCACTTTGGAGAGCGACATTACCCCGCCCCGGAAGAACGGGTCCCTCGGATACCGCAGCGCCCCGAAGTGCTCCAGCACCACCCTCCCCGCCGTGGCCTCCACGACCAGCTTCACGAACTCCTGCACGGAGACGACGTGCGCCGGGCCGTCTACCCCTTCACCCGTCACGAAGTCCTCCAGAAACACCAGCCGCCCCCCCGGACGCGCCACCCGCCACATCTCGGCAACGATGGCCCGCTTGGAATCCTCCGGCTGGTGGTGCAACGCGGCGACGGCGAACGCCAGGTCGAAGCCCTCGTCCCCGTACGGGAAGGCGAGACCGTCGCCCACGAGGTCGAGCCGCGCCTTGGACGACCCGGCGTAGAGGTTCTCTATCTCATCTTTGGTAAGGCCTAGCCCGGCGAAGCGCGTGGTCGCCGGGTCGAAGCCCGACGCCCAGCGGGCGGACGCGATGCCGACCTCCAGCACGTCGAACGGGACGTCCCCGGCCCGCACCCCGCGCGAGGCGTCGAACTGCGGCCCCAGGGCCCCGGCGCGGACCCGGTAGACGGCCTTCACCCTGCGCGAAGGCAGGTACGGCGCTGAGCGACAGCAGGGCGGCGGCGGCGAAAAGGGTAGTCCTCATGGCATCATATCCTGTTGGAAGGCCCGCCCGATAAGCGGGCCGAGAAAGGCATCCGGCGGCGGGGCCCCCGGGGGGCCGCCGCCGTCGAGGTCGACGCGCTGCTCGTCCGTCCAGCGGTACTCGCGCCGGAGGTCTTCCCAGACGTTCGGGTCCGCGGTGGCGACGAGGTCGAAGGGGCCGAGGGTGGCGAGGACCGGCGCCCCGAAGACGGCGTCCACGAACGCGGCGTCGAAGCCCGGGGGCAGGACGGCGGTCAGGGGGACGTCGCGTTGCTCTTCGGTCATGGACTCGAAGGGGAACGAGAACAGGTCGAGCACGACGAGCGCGGTCGCGCCGTCTAGGGCCTCAGACAGTTGGAGGGGCAGGACGTCGCGGTCGCCGAGGACGCGGCAGTCTCCGGGCAGCTTGGCGGGTGGGATCCCGTCGGCGAACCGTCCAGCGTAGATCACCGGGCGGGGGTCGACGGCGGTCTTGTCGCGCGGGAGGGCCACGGTCGCTAGAGGTACCGCAGTTCCAGGGTGCGGAACGCCTTCCTGCGGCGGAGGAGCCCGCCGAAGGGGCTCGCGAACATGCGTTTGAGCAGCAGGATCAGGTCGCGCTCCGCCTCTTCGAGGTACGCGAGCCGCTCGGGAGAGGACGAGCCGCCGGGGCGCGGCGAGCGGAGGTACTTCTGTTCCAGGGTGCGGAAGCCTTTCGTCCTGCGTAGCACGGGTCCCGTGGGGCGGCCGGCGAGGCGTTTGAGGAGGAGGATCAGGTCTCGTTCCGCGTCCTCGAGGTAGCCGAGCCGGTTGAGCGAGGTGGAAGAGCCGGTGATCTTCGCCGGCTCGCCGAGGCGGCTCTTGAGGTAGCGCACCTCGAAGGCGAGGAGCTCGTTCTCCATCCTCAAGAGGTCTATGTCGTCGGGGGCGTAGAACTCGTTATCCGGCAACCGTCTCCTCCAGCGTACGCGCGGTTCGGGCGCCCAGCTCCTCCAGGCTCCGCCAGGTCTCCTCGACCTCCCCGATGATACGACGGTCGGAGACGGGTTGCCTGCGGGGCCGCTCGACGGTCGCCGCCGGGTCGAAGACCTCCCCCACGGGCACGTCAGAGAGGCCCAACTTCCAACGCTCCTCTATCGCCCAGACGAGGGGGAAGCCGTCCCGGATCATGCCCATCCGCACGGCCAGGGTGTCTTCGGGATACGCCCGGGCGAAGGCGAGCAACGCCCTGTTGTGGACGAGCCACATCCGCAAAGCCAGGTCCGGCTCCTCCCAGAAACGCCGGTGCAGGAAACCGCTGATCGTGCCGGAGAACAGCAGAGCCGAGTGCCGCCGGGCGAGCGAGTACGTCGAGCCGGCGAAATGCCGGTAGACGAGCAAGATCTTGGCATCAGGCATGAGGTACTTCCAGAGCGGCAGAAAGAGGCACGCACGAGGGTCCTTGAAGCCCCAGAGCCTGTGTTCGGTGTTGCGGCGCTCGACGAGGGCGCGCATCTCTTCCCAGCGGCGGGCATCCACGACGGGCACGAACGGCCGGTCCACGAGCCAGGTCAGGTCGTTGTCAGCGAGGATGTTGTGGTGGAGGTCCACGACCTCCCTGTCCTCGAAGTGTCCGTAGGGGTTCGAGGGGGTGGCCTCCAGCAGCTCGTCGCCGAGGAAGAGCCCGGCGCGGCTCAGCAGTTGCGCGGTCGCCGAGGTCCCGCTCCTGTGAAAGCCCGCGACGATGAGTTGGTCTGCCAACAAAACCCTCCGGCGTTCGCCCGCCGGGCACTATACAAAGGAATGCCCGGAGCCGCTCGTTGTAGGACAAAGGCCCGCCGCCCCGGGGCGACGGGCCCGTGTTCTAGAGGCGAACGCGGCTTAGTTTCCGGCCCTGCGGAAGGTCGCGGTGTAGGTCGTCGGATCCTCGGGGGAGTCTATCGTGTGGCTGCGGGCGCCGCCGTCGGACCAGCGGTCGAAGACGTAGGCGCGGTTCCCGGAGCGTTGGTAGGTCGCTGAGACGTTCAGGTCGTAGCCGACCCAGGAGAGGAGCGTGCGCGGCGCCCGGAACGTCCGCCCGTTGACCTTGACGTCGAGCGGCACCGGCTCCGTCCTGAAGGTGAGGTCCACCGTGTCGGGGCGCAGGTCGACGGTCGTGGTCTTCGAGAGGCCGAGCGCGTCGGTGGCGGTGAGGCGGACCTCGAGGTAGTTCGCGTTCGGCTCCGTGGAGTACAGGCCCTCCGGCGCGGGGGCGTCGAAGGTCAGGGTGTCCCCGCTCCCCGAGGCCCACGGGTGCGTGTGGTTCTGGTCGTGGTGCTGGAGGACCTGCCATTCGAGGCTCTGAACCCCGTCCCCGTCGGGGTCCGTCGCGGAGCCGGTCGCCCGGAGCTGCTCGTCCACGACGAACCGCGACTCGTCCGCCGGGCCCTGTACCGTCGGTTCGGGGGGCTGGTTGCCGGGGAAGACGTCGATGGTGGCCGTGTCGGCGGCGCCGCTCGCCGCGTTCTCCACCCTGAGCTTGACCGTGTACCGGCCGCGCTGGGCGTAGGTGTGGCTGTTCGTCGGGGTGTCGGTGGTCTCGGTGGTCCCGTCGCCGAAGTCCCAGATATAGCGGAGGGTTCCGCCTTCGGGGTTCTTGCTTTCGGAGGCGTCGAAGCTCATGGTCAGCGGGCCGTAGTTGTTGGTTCCCTCCGTCATGGCGACGTTCGCGGTCGGGGTGCCGTAGGTGAGGCGACGGATCACGCCGCCGTTCTCGAAGGAGGCGTAGTAGAGGGCCTGGCTGTCCCCCAGGTACGGGCCGAAGGCCATGGCGGTCGCGCTGCTCTGGCCCATGCCCGTGACGAGGGGCGTTCTCTGGTAGCCGCCGCCGTCCGCGGGCTTGAGGGTGAAGATCTTGCCGCACACGTAGTCGCCGAAGAGGTATGCGTCGTCGTAGCTCTCGGGCCAGAAGCCGTCGGGGACGAAGGCGCCGCCGGTTATGGACTCGCAGCCGGTCTTGCCGTGGCTGTACTCGTGGACGGGGCCGGTGAGGACGTCCCCGTCGCAGGCGGTGGAGCCGACCCGGTCGGGATTGTCGTGGCGGCCCTCACAGATGTTCCAGCCGTAGTCTTTGCCGTCGTCGGCGGTGCCGACCCTGGCCCGGTCGATCTCCTCCCACCGCTGCCCGCCGACGTCGTTGACGTGGAGCACCGTTCCGGCGGCGTCGGGGTCAACGGCGAAGCGGAAGGGGTTCCTGAAGCCCTTGAGGTAGGTCTCCTGGCAGTTCTTGCCGTCCTCGGTCCTGCCCGTGGAGGCGCAGGGCTCGCTGTTCGGGCCCGTGAACGGGTTGTCGGCGGGGATCGAGCCGTCAGGGTTTATGCGCAGGATCTTGCCGTTCAGGATGTGTGGGTCGCGCGAGGAGTCGTTCTCGTACTGGCAGTGGTTCAGCTCGGCGTAGTCGCAGCCCCCGTCGCCGACGCTCGCGTAGAGCTTCCCGTCGTTGCCGAAGTGCAGGTCCCCGGCGTTGTGGTTGCCCTTGGTGGAGAACATGTTGTTGAGGAGGATCTCCTCGCTGCCCTTCACGAGCTCCCCGTCCCTCATCTCGAACCGCGAGACCCGGTTGACCGGTTTGTTGGGGTTGTCCAGCCTGACATCGCACACGTCGAACTTTTTATAGGTGTAGTAGAGGTAGACGAAGTTGTTGCCCTCGGTGCCGAACCGCGGGTCCACCGCGACCCCGAGCAGGCCGCGCTCGCCGTTGAAGCAGGTCTGGGGGCCGAGGTCGAGGATCCGCCTCTTCGCCCCGCCGTCGACGATGTACGCCTGGCCCGGCTTGCTGATCGCGATCATGCGCCCGTCCGGCAGGAAGTCCATCGCGGTCGGCGCCGGCACGTCCACCACCCTCGCCTGGGAGAAGCCTTCGGGCACCGGCGCCGCGGGCGCCTTCGCGGGCTCCCCGTACAGCGAGTAGGCGAGGAATGCTGCGACGAAAGCGAGGCTTGCGTAGATGGCTGCGCGTCCGGTCATGCTCTTGTCCTTGTTCGGTCGAGACGGGGCTTCAAGCTCGTGCAGTATACGCCCCGTTCCCAATTCTTATCGTGCGTCGTCTTACTTTGTACAGCTTTGTATACGATCTTGTCAACCGCCGGGATCACCGCGCCCGGCCTACCAGTCGCCGTCCTTCTCGTAGCCGAGCCTGACGAGCACGTCGCCGGCCTCCTCCTTGAAGACCCGGCGGTCGCGCTCGGTGAAGGCCTCCCTCCAGTCGCCCGCGACGCCCTTGCGGAAGAACGACGTGGCGTCCTCCTGTCCCCTCTCGCGGCCTTTGGAGAGCCTCTCGAAGCTGGCGGAGCCCACGCAGCGGCGCACGGCCTTCTCGTCGGAGGCGGCCCCGAGAAGGTCGAGTAGGCGCCGCACCTCCTTCTCGGGGCGCTCCAGCAGGTGCTCGTAGCGGACCTCGGTGTAGCGGTCGCCGAGCAGTTTGGGGCCGTCCTCGACGGTTCGGCCGACCCTGGCGGCCCAGTCGGCGGCGAGCTTGCGGAGCCCGTCCTCATCGAAGAGGGTCTCTCCCCGCGGGCGCTTTCCCGGTCGGCCGAAGTTGCGGGCGTGGTGGGCGGCGGAGACGGCGGCGTCGCGGCCGTCGCGGATGATGTGGATGGTCGGGGCCTCGGGGTAGACGCGCGAGATCTCCCCGATCGTCCCCGGCTCCAGCAGCGGCGACTTGTCCCCGACGAGCCGCTTGCCCGTCCCCGAGAGCCGCGCGGCGAGAAAGTAGTCCACGGTCAAGCGGAGCAGGTTGTCCAGGTGCTCGTCCGGGTCGTCGTCGCGGGTCCAGACGGAGCGTTCGATCCAGAGCCTCAGATACTCCGCGTCGAGCAGGGCGTTGTGGAGCGTGCTCGGCGGCCTCTTCGCGTCCGTCCGCCGGACGGTCTCCCGCCTCCAATGCTCTCCGAAGAACCGGCCCTCGCCCCGGCACAGGATCTCGGGGTGCGAGTCCAGCATCCGCATGAGCCACGTCGTCCCGGACTTCTGCTGCCCCAGGACGAAGAAGACGGGCGTGCCGCCGACCTCGGGCCGTGTCCCGTCGCCCCGCGTCCGGGCCAGCTCCTTCCTGAGCGCGGCGATCTCGGCGTCCTTGACGGCGATCCGGCGCCGTCCCCCCGCCCCGAACGAGGCCCGCGCCCGCCGCAGCGCGTCCCCGACCCGACGCCTCGCGTCAGCCACGGGCGACGCCGGCGCTCTTACCCGCGGCCTCCCGCTCCAGGTAGTCCGCGAGCGCCTCCCTCCAGTGCCGGAGTTCCGGGCTTCCGAGGGAGGAGAGAACCCCGTTCGCCGGGCGCGCGGCGGGGAGCGGGTACTCGGACGAAGGGACGGGTACGACCTCGACCTCGACGTCGGCGAGGCGGAAGATCTCGCGCGCGAACTCGTACCACGAGCACGCCCCGCCGTTGGTCAGGTGGTAGAGCCCGTAGCTCCCCTCTTCGATGACCCGGGCTATGCCTTCCGCGAGGTCGCGGGCGTACGTCGGCGAGCCGTACTCGTCGTCCTTGACCGTCAGCCGGTCGCGCTCCCCGGCGACGCGCAGCATGGTCCGCACGAAATTGTGCCCGCGCCCGTAGACGCCGGCGGTGCGGACGACGTACCAGCGGTTCGTGAGCCGCATGACGTACTCCTCGCCCGCGAGCTTGGTCCGGCCGTAGGCGCTTGCGGGACGCGGGGGATCGAACGGTTCGTAGGGCCTCTCCCCCTCGCCGTCGAAGACGTAGTTGGTGCTGACGTGCAGGAGATCGCAGGCCCGCCGTTCGCAGGCCTGGGCCAGGTTGCGCGGCCCGAGCGCGTTGACCGCGTGGGCCAGCCCCGGCTCCTCCTCGCAGCCGTCGACGTTCGTGTAGGCCGCGGCGTTTATGACGAGGTCCGGCGCGTGCTCCTCCACGGCGCGGTCCACGGCGCCCGCGTCGGACACGTCGAGCGCGCTCCGGTCGAGGGCCACGACTTCGTGGCCGCGCGCGGGCAACATCTCTGCCAACTCGCGCCCGAGCTGGCCGTTCGAGCCTGTTACGAGGACCTTCATGCCGAGGAGATCTCCACCGTTTGCTAGCGTTCCGGGCGGTTTTTCAGGAGCGTATCATAGAGGTTGAGGAGCTCGTCCGCGTACTCGCCGACGGTCTTTACCGGCCCGATGCCGGCGCGGAGCTTCGCCAGCAACCCCGGTTCTTCGGCGAGCCGCCGCAGTTGGCGGGTGAGGTCTTCGGCGTCGTCGGGGGCGAAGAGGAGGCCGTTCTTTTCGTGATGGACGAACTCGGACATGCCGCCGAGGTCCGCGGCGACCACGGGCATCCCGGCGGCGAAGGCCTCGAAGATCACACCCGGGGCGTTCTCGTACCACCGCGAGGGCACGACGAGCACGTCGAGTTCTTCGAGAACGCCGCGCAGCTCCCCCCGGGAGAAGGCGCCGGGGAACGAGATCCCCGCGTCGCCCCCGGCGAGACCCCGCAGCCCTTCGACGTAGGACTCATACCCCTTCCCGCCGCCGTGGACCGAGAGCGTCGCGTCGGTTCCGGGCGGCAGCATTCGGAAAGCCCGCACGAGCGTGTCGGGTCCCTTGTGGGGCGCCAGGGTGCCGACGAACCCGACCCGGAGCGTCGTCGATGGTCGGCGCGCGGAGGAGGCCCCGGCGACGTGCGAGGTGTCGATGCCGTAGGGGGAGACGAGCATCTTCTCACCGGGGATGCCGTTGGCCGCGAGCAGGTCCCGCGTGAGATGCGTGTACGCGAGGACCCGGTCCACCCGTTTTATCCTCTCCCGGATGTACGCGGGGCGCTCCCCCACGGCCCCGACCTGGCGCAGGGCGAAAGAACGGCGCGAGAGGGGTGTGCGCGAGAGGCGATCCACGACAGCGGGGACGACGCCCGGTACCAGGTCGGCCGCCCGCCTCACGCGCCCGCTCGGGCTTCGGCTCGCGATGCACCGGACACAATGCGAGACCTCGGGCCCCCCGCACAGGACGCCGTCGTGCCGCCGCAGGTCCACGACCGGGCACACCGTCCAGAAGTCCGCCGCCGTAAAGACCACGGGCAGCCCGATCTCCTCGAAGCCCGGCAGGACGTCGGCGGAGAGCCCCTGGAGGTGCATGGCATGTGCGATGTCCGGCTCTACCTCCCGCGCGTACTCGCCGGCTTTGCGGGCCATCTCGTCGTTGCGATAGTTCAGTTCGTAGGGTCGGGAGAGGCCTTCCGCGGGGCGCCCGACCCTGCGCACGGGGATTCCTTCGAACTCGTAGTCCTCCGTCTCGCCGGGCTCGAGGTCGCTGTGCGGTACGGTACGTTTGGCGGCCAGGACGAAGGGCTCGTGCCCGCGGGCCTTCATCTCCCGCGCCAAACCCAGCGTGACGACCTCTACGCCGGCGCGGCTCTCCGGGAAGAACTGGTGGGCGGCGAAGAGTATTCTCAAGGTCCGAAACCCGGTGCGGCCGGTGGTCGGCTCAGACGTGCCCGCTCCACGGCTACCCTCCGGTATCCGCCGGCGAGCCCGGGGGAGCCACGATCCTCAGCTCCGGGAAGTAGGTGCTGTAAACACGGGTGTCGGCGGTCAGAAGGGCACGGGCGAGGTGCAGCGCGTGCGCACCGATGAGAAAGTCCGCGAGGACGCGCCTTGGGGCAAAGTCTCCCTTCCTCCGCCGACGGTCCCTTGCGTACGCGCCGTACCGCGAGCCCGCCGTGCGCCAGACCTTCGCACCCAACGACCAATCTACCCCGACGTCTTTATCAGAGAAGAAGTCGTCCACCGCCTCCGGGCTCCTGCCAGCCACGAGTTCAGCATAAACTGCGGGCGAGGCCACGATCGTCCCCTCCGATCGGGCGTCCTCCAACAGAGCACGAGCCTGGGGCGCGATCTCTGGCCGGCCGGAGAGCATGGCAGAGAAGACGTTGGTGTCTACGGCGACCCTCACCCGTCCGGGCCGTCGTCATCGTGACCCCGGAGATCCCGGACGTACGCGTTTATCTCTTCCCAGCTCATGCCCTCGCCTTCGCGCCAGGCACCTTCGTAGTCCGCGAAGCTCACGAATTTCCTCGCCGGGCGCACCCGGGCCTCGCCATCCTCGACCTTGAAGACGAGGCTGTCCCCCTCCCGAACCCCAAGGGCCCTGCGAACGGATTTGGGTATGGTCACCTGCCCTTTGCTCGTTATCTTGGCCTTCTGCTCCACGCTAACTCCTACGTCACCTGTTTTTCCTTACAAAGAGAATAGCATTCCTTACCCGGAGTGTTGCAGGGACGAGGCGCACACGGAAGATCGTGGAACGCGTTCAGACGCCGCTGCCGAGCAACCTGTGCAATCCGGCGGAGATCCTGGATTCTTGCCCCTTCCTTCGATGTCTGCGGACCGCGAGGTAGGCGCCGGCCTGCGCGCAGAGGGCGTACCTCGCGGCGAGCAGCGGGGCGATAAGCGCGGACTTTGCCCCTATGTCTTCGCGGAGGAGGCGGAGAAAGAGGTGGGCGGCGGTGAGGGGCGTGTTGAGGGCCAGGCGGATGAGGTTCGGGGCCGGGGCGAGGCCGAAGAGGTCGAGGACGAGGAGGGTATCGGCGTAGTGGCGGCGGAGGTCGTAGAGGGGGCCGCGCTCGTGGGAGTGGATGACGGTCGCCCGCGGCTCGTAGACGAGCTTGTGGCCGGCCTCGACGACCGCCTTGCCCCAGCGGAGGTCCTCGCCGAAGGGGGTCTTCTCGAACGGGACGCTCTCCCACACGGAGCGGCGGACGCACGAGCTCACGTTGTCGAAGGCGGCGAGCGAGCGCCGGGCGGTCGGGGGGAGGTCGTCGTAGCGGTCGCCAACGGACTGCTCGCGGCGTTCGGTCGAGGCGGTCGGCCAGTCGTTGACGAGGGCGCGGGCGAGTGGGCTGCTGTCGGGGCGTGGGATCTGACGCCCATACACCCCGGCGACCGCCGGGTCCCCGTCGAGGTTCTCGACCATGGCCGCGAGCCAGCGGTCGTCCGCCGGTAGGGCGTCCTGCACGACGAAGGCCACGTATTCGCCCGCGGCTTGCGAGGCGCCCAGGTTGCGGGCGGCGCCGTGGTCGAAGTCTTCTATGCGGTGGACGGAGGCGCCGTGTCGGCGGGCCAATTCGACCGTGCCATCGGTGGAGCCGGAGTCCACGATGAGTGTTTCGTGCTCGAAGCCCGTATTTTGGGCGGCGAGCCTTTCGAGCAATTCTCTGAAACCGGGGCCGGCGTTGAGGGTGAGGATGACGACGGAGGCCTTCAGGGGGTTCGACCTCCGGGGTAGAAGCGGTCGAGGAGACGGGCGGTGACCCTCTCGACCGCCTCGACCTGCCGCGGCGTCAGGTCTTCCCTCCAGCCGCCGGGCGTGCCCTTCCGGTAAAACTTGCCCCGGCCCTTCTCCCCCGCCGGCACGTTCTCCCATGAATGCTTCTCCGCTATCCGGGCGAGCTCTTCTTCCGCGACCGGGATGCCAAGCTCCGAGTAGACGCGGCGGAGGGAGCCGACGGTGTCGGCCAGCAGGTCCTCGTAGCGGATGAGGGTCCTGGGACCACGGTGGTTGTCGTAGGCGCGGCGGGCGCTCTCGACGCCCCGGCGGTAGGCGCGGGCCCTCATGGCGGCGAAGGCGACGGGCCTCCTGCCGGCCTTGCCACGGGTCTTCGCCGCGGCGTCTTTTCGGCTCTCGTGCAGCCACCCGCCCTCGCCCGCGGCGTCGAGGACGGAGGCGACCACGTCTCTCGGGTCGCGGACGAGCAGGACCATGCGGCTCTCGGGCAGCGCCTCCATCAGGAGCGCGGCCCCGACGGAGCCGTTCGGTTCTTTTACGATCAGGTACTCGTCGGGGCGGAGGCCGGGGTTCGAGTAGGCGGCACCGTCGAGGACGAAGTTCCTGACGGAGCTGACCCAGCCCTTCCTGATGGGCTCGCCCATGATGAAGTCCGCGGAGCGTCTGTTGTCCTTCGGGGAGCGGGCGTAGAACTCGCCGAAGAGGCGGCCGACCATCGGCTCCTCCCAGACCCGGACGCCCTCCAGTTCGCTCATCATCGAGCGGAGCCACGTGCTACCGCTGCGCCCGGAGCCGAAGATCCAGACCATGCTCTCCGGCCTCACCCCGCCGGTTCGCGCCTCCTGGTCCCCGGCGAGCCTCGACCGCAGGCGGGCGAGCTCGAACCGGACCCGCCGACGCTGGCCGGAGAGCTCTTCGTAGAGCCGGGTCAGCGTCCGGCTCTTCTTGCCCGCCTGCTTCAGGGCCTGCCCGACCCGCCGGCCCCTCTCCTTTAATCCCTCGATCACCGTCTCCATCGGCCGCAAGATCCGGGTCCAGAACCCCTGTCCCGCGGCCGTCTCCGTGCCCGCCGTCGAAAAACTCCCGAAGAGTGTGTCACATGACCCTTAAACTTTCTCCGCATATAACCGATAATGCGTATCGTCACGACAAGGTGCGTTGCCCGGAGGGGGGAACTCCATCAACGGAACATCGGTCCTGCTGTCCGTTCGGTCCGCCACATCAATGGCGGCGGAGGACGCGCGGGTCCGTCGGTCCGGCGGTGCGGGGCTTCCGGCAAGCGGCGGCGGGCGAGGTATGGAGGGTGAGCATGTTTCCTGAGGACGCGCGGGCGGGGATGCCGCACTTGACGGAGGCGATGCTGGTCACGCTG
>CAXUFZ010000089.1:0-12020 GCA_964250345.1 uncultured Rubrobacteraceae bacterium | reverse complement strand
CGGGGGAAAAAAGATGGGCGGCCGGAGAGCCCGGGCCGCCCGGTCGAACGTGCTTGCGGTCAGATGCTGTTGTTTATCGCGAATCCTTTCTTGTACTCGTCCATGTGCTTCTCGCGCTCGTCGTCGGACATCTGGTTGAGGAGGACGTTCGGGCTCTGGAACTCGATGCCCTTGACGTTGTCCGTGGTCCACATCTTGTCCTGGTCGAAGATGACGTGGGGCTGGGGGACGAGGGTCTTGCCGTCGCCGCGGACGTAGCCGAGGTCGTGGACGATGTCCGCGAGGTCCCAGCCGTGGTAGAGGGTCTCCCACTCGCGCTTGCCGGTCATCTTGCCCATCGCCGGCGTCGGGCGGCCCTTGTACTGCTCGCGGAAGGCGACCGTGTCGGTCCAGTGGCAGTACTCGTGGCAGTAGGTGCGCCACTGGCCGTCCACGTAGTCCATCACGGTGTCCTCACGGATCAGGCACGGCACCATGCAGCTCCAGCAGCGGTGCGGGTAGACGTAGCCGGTGTCCTCGAAGGCTATGGGGTTGTGGCCGTTCGGCTCTGAGAGCGACTGGTAGTGCTCCCACCACTTGCCGAACTCGTCGTACCAGCCGGGGTACTTGTGCTCGAACCACTCGAAATCTTCGTCGGTCATCGGGTCGATGCGCCAGTAGTTGACCGGCCAGCCGGTGGCGAAGAACTGGGCGACCCGGTGGACGTAGCCCTTGTTCCAAATGCGGTCCCAGGACTCCTCGATCACATCATGGGGAACCTTGAGCCCGTACTTCTCCAGCGGTACGAGGTAGCTGCGGTAGTAATCGTCGTAGTACCAGCGGCGCCACATCTCGGCGTAAGACTCGCGGTCCTTGCGTCGGTCCTTCGTGCCGTAGTCGATGAACGTGCCGATGGCGGCGTCGACGACGGCGTGCTGGTTCCAGAGCGAGTAGATAAGATCTCGCTCGATCAAGTCCTTGTTCTCATCATTGGCCAGCGCCATGAGCAACGTCCCGTACCCGTTGTTCATGTGCCGCGACTCGTCGGACTGCACCGAGAGGAACACCGTGGGGAGCAGGTAGTCCCCGTTGGCCGCCGCCTCCGAAGGCATCGCGACGAACAGCGTGTTCGTGAACGCCGTCTCGGCGACGACCTGCAGATAGATGTTGCAGGCGGTGATGGCGTCGCCGGTGATAAAGCCCTCGCCGAACTGCCGGCCTATCGTGCCAGCATAATTATTCGAGAAGGCCTTCTCCGTAATATCGAACCCGGCGGGGTCGATGTAGTTCTTCATGTACTCGCGTTTGAGGTTCATCTGGATCGTCGAGTGGCGGACCTCGTCGATCATCTGGAACGCGAGCCCGTTGTGGATCTCGGGGTTAGGGACCGCCTCCGTAAGCAGCGGCATCGCCCTGGCCGCGGAGATCTCCGGGAACGGGATGATGGAGAGGAAGAGCTTCTGCCACTCCATCCACCGCGGCTGGACCTGGCGCCACATGTTCCCGCGCACGGCGCCGTCTATCGCGCCGTAGACCCGGTGATCCTTCTCCTCCTGCATGGTGAAGTAGGACTGCATGACCTGCTTCATGGGGTCCTTCTGCGAACCTTTGGTCAGCACGTAGTCGGTCTTGTACTTCGGGTCCTTCTCCACGAAGGTCGGCTCCCAGGAGAGCTCCTGGATCTTCTTGTGGGCCTTCGTTACGCTTCTTCGCGCCACAGGCTATGACTCCTCTCAAAAGTCCCGCTTACGGTCGCACCTCTCGACGGTGTTTCCTCCGAAAACCTCCTCTGCTCGAATGCCGGGACGTCCCGCCCATTCCCTTCTTGCGATAGCATCTTATGTTCCATGAATGGGCGGGCAAAGACGCCCCAGCGTTTTTTCCAATAATGTGAGAAAAATCACACAAGAAGGCCCATCGGGCTTGCGCGGGAGCACGAATGTTACAAAATCAGGCTTCGGGAGAGGCTAGCGTGGCGTTCTTTGAGAGGGGCGCGGGATCGGGGTGACGGTTCGATGAGGCCGCACTATTCGGATAGGGCTGGCGGCGCGGTGGTCAAAGAGATCGAGACGGGTCCCAAATTCAAGAGCGTGCGGCGGGTTTTGAGGATCGTGGACCTCGTGAGCCGGCGCGGGGAGGATTTGACGGCCAAGCAGCTCGCCCGCGAGGTCGAGACCAGCCTGTCGAACTGCTACTACCTGATCCACATCCTGGTGGACGAGGGCTACATCGAGCGGGTCCCGAGAAACGGGGGCTACAAACTCGGCCCGGCCGTCGCCGCCCTCAAGCACAACGCGAGGACCAACTTCGACGCCACCATCGAGCCCATCGTCGCCGAGCTCGCCCGGCGCTCCCAACGCAACGTCTACACCGCCGTGCTCTCCGACGGTGAGGTCACCGTGACGCAGGTAAAGGCCCCGCCGGACGGACCGCCCATAGGCGTCGTCCCCGGCTTTCAGGGGGCGACGCACGCGCTCGCGCTCGGCAAGGTGCTCCTGGCCGGCCAGGGCTCCGGTTACGTGGACGAGTACGTGGACGACCATGGGCTAGAGGCCTTCACGCCGCGGACCATCACGCAGCCGGCGCTGCTGCACGCGCAGCTCAACAAGGCGCGGATGGTCGGGCTCGCGACGGACTTCGAGGAGTTCGCGCTCAACCTGTGTTGCGTGGCGGCGCCGATCCAGGACGAGCGCGGCAAGGTGCAGGGGGCCATAGGGCTGTCGACGACGCCGCGGCGCATCCGGGAGGAGGGGCAGAAGCACCTCGTCGAGCTCGTGCAGTGGGCCGGTCGCGAGGCGTCGGCGATGGTCCAGGCCGGAAGATAGGGGAACGACGTGCCGAAGCTGGAGGTAGAGGGGGCGGAGCCGGTCGAGGTCGAGGAGGGCAAGCGGCTCGTGCTCGCCATCGAGGAAGATGCCGGCGTGGACATCCAGCACCAGTGCGGTAGCTACGCGCACTGCACGACGTGCCGGGTGGAGTTCTTAGAGGGGGAGCCCGAAGACATGACGCAGGCCGAGATGATGGCGCTGCGGATGCGCGACCTCGTCGGAGAGATGAGGCTTTCGTGCCAGATCCTGGTCGAAGAAGACATGAAAGTGAAGCCGGGCCTTACCGTGAGCGGCGGCGGCGCCAACTCCGCCGGGGGCAAGCCCGAAGAAGAGATAACGCCTGCCCCCGTCTGGATAGAGAGGCCCTACTAGTGAAGACGACGAGCAACGGACGAACCGCCAACGCCCCCGTCATCGCCGAGTGGGTCGGCTACTGGGTCTTCGTCTCGTACATGGCGGGCCCGAACCTCGACGCCGACGAGCCGGCCAAACCCGTCAGGGACAGGCCCGAGGCGGTGACCGCCTCTTTCCTCTTGGAGGACTATGGGGACCTCGGGATCGAGGTAAAGCGCAACCCCACGGACCCCACGATCTTCATGTCCTGGGGCGCGGTGTTGTACGTCCAGGGGCCGCCCCCGGAGGTGAGGGAGCAGATCGACCGCGAGAACGCCAAACAGGCGAAGGACGGCGGCCAGTAACCTGTCGCTTTCGGCAGGGAGAGGGGATCCTATGCAGGAGAACGGTGGAAGGCCGCTCGCGGCGGTGTTCGCGGCGCCCGGCAAATACATCCAGGGCGCGGGGGCCGCGGGCAGGATCGGGGAGGTTCTGGAGCAGGTCGGCTCGACGAGTCCCTTGATCCTGACGGACCCCATAGTGGACGAGATCATGGGCGGAGCCCTCGAAGGCATCCCCAACGCCACGCGCGTCGAGTTCGGCGGCGAGTGCTCGCCCGAGGAGATAGCCCGCGTCGCCGGAGCCGCCTCTGAGAACGGCGCGGACGCGATCGTCGGGATCGGCGGCGGCAAGACGATGGACACGGCCAAGGCCGTCGCGCACCCGGCCGGGTTGCCGCTCGTCATAGTCCCGACCATAGCCTCCACGGACGCCCCGACGAGCGCGGTCTCCGTGGTCTACGAGGAAGACGGCTCCTTCAAGGAGTACCGCTTCTTCGGCAAGAACCCGACGGCCGTGGTCGTGGACACGGCGGTCATAGCCGGGGCTCCGGTCCGCTTCCTCGTCGCTGGCATCGGGGACGGCCTCTCGACCTACTTCGAGGCCGACGCCTCCGCGCGCACCCGCCGGGAGACCATGGCCGGCGGCGCGCCCACGCTCGCGGCGCTCGCCATCGCCCGGCTGTGCTACGACACGCTGCTGGAGCACGGCCTCGCCGCCCGCCTTGCCGTGGAGAAGGGGGCGGTGACCCCCGCCGTCGAGAAGGTCGTCGAGGCGAACACCCTGCTATCGGGGCTGGGCTTCGAGTCCGGCGGGCTCGGGGCGGCGCACTCCATCCACAACGGGTTGACGGCGCTCGAGGGCACGCACCACTACTGGCACGGGGAGAAGGTCGCGTTCGGGGTGATCTCGATGATCATGCTAGAAGAGCGCCCCGCCGAGCTCCTGGCCGAGGTCGTCGACTTCTGTCTCGAAGTCGGCCTCCCCGTCACCCTCGAAGACATCGGCCTCGAAGACGTGACCCGCGAGGACCTCGCAAAGGTCGCCGAGGCCGCCTGCATAGAAGGGGAGACCATCCACAACATGCCCTTCGACGTCCACCCGCCGATGGTCGTGGACGCCATGCTCGCCGCCGACGCCTACGGCCAACAACGCCGCGCTCTCCTCGCTGGCGAGGCCGCCCTCCCTGAGGTGGCGCGGTAGCGGGTCTCCGAACGGCGCCGGACGTCTACGCGTCCGGCGGAGGACGAAGCATCGCCCTCACCGGGCTGGCGTCGGCGTCGCGGAGGGGGAGTGGAGGCGAGACCAGACCGTAATCCCCCGGATCGACCCGGTCGAGAACGAGCCCTTCGAGAATATGCACGCCGTTGTCGAGCAGCGTGTTGTGCGCGGGTAACTCCTCGCTATCCAGCGGGTCCACCGAGGGCGTATCCACCCCGACGAGCCGTACGCCCTTCGCGGCCAGAAACCTGGCGGCGTCCGGCTCCAGATAGCCGATGCGTTCCGGGAACCGCCCGCGGTCGGACCAGGAGCCGGTACGGATTAGTAGCCGGAGAACGCCGTCCAGGTCGTGCCGCCTCAACTTCTCGGGCCCGATACCTCCATCGCCGTCGACCGAGATCACGCGTGCCGGACCTACGAAGACCTCCGGGTCGAGGTCGGCGACCCTCGCGCCGTCGTCGCGGAAATGGAACGGCGCGTCCACGTGCGTGCCGGTGTGGGTGCTCATACTCAGCCGGCCCACGTTCACCGAACCGCCCTGCTCCCTGCTCCAGGCGAGGTCGAAGGCGTACGCCGTGTCCCCAGGCCACGTCGGGACGCCGGGATGCAGAGCCTGGGAGATGTCTATGAGCGTCACGCGACCACGCCGCGCCGGTTCCCGAACCTCTTGTGGCGTTTGTCTTCCATAATGCTTCGCAGTCTCCGCACCGTCCGCCACACGTCTTCGAACGAGGTGTAGAGGGCGGTGGGGGCGAGGCGGACGGCGTTCGGGGCGCGGAAGTCCGGGACGACGCCGGCCTCCTTCAGCGCCTCGCAGATGCCGGCGGCCCGCTCGTGCTCCAGGGCGACGTGCCCGCCGCGGCGGTCGTCGTCCCGCGGCGTCCCTATCTCGAAGCCCATGCCCGTTAGCTCGGCCTCGACCAGTTTCATCAAGTACCGCGTGAGGCGCAACGATTTGTCGCGCACGCGGTCTATCCCGGCCTCCGCGAGCGTCTCCAGGGAGCCGAGGAGGGGGGCGAGGCTGAGGATGTGGGGCGTCCCGATCTGGTAAGCCCCCGCCGACCGCGCCGGCGTGAATTCGTGCTCCATATCGAACTGCCGCCCCTTGTCCGACCCGAACCACCCGGCTAGCGCCGGCCTCTTCCCGAAGTGTCGTTCGTTCACGTACAGCCCCGCCACTGCCCCCGGACCGCCGTTCAGATACTTGTAGCCGCACCACACGGCGAAGTCCACGCCCCACTTCGAAAACGCGTGCGGAATCGCCCCGACCGAGTGCGCCGCGTCGAACCCGATAACAATATCCCGCTCCCGCGCCGCCGCCGTCAGACGCCCGACGTCGAGCAACTGGCCGCTGCGGTAGAGCACGGTCGGCAAGAAGACCAGGGCCACCTCGTCGGTCATCGCCGCTATGAGATCATCCTCCTCCACAAGCCCGCCGTTTCGGCTCCCGACCTTGACGAGATGTTCGGCCGGGTCGAAGCCGCGCAGCCGGATCTGGCTCTCCAGGGCATGGATGTCCGAGGGGAAATCCAGATCCGTAGCGACGATCTTCGCCCGCCGTCCCTTTGGCTCGTAGAAAGTGGACACCATCTGGTGGATATCCACCGTCGTGGACCCCGCGACCACGACTTCCTCCGGCAAAGCGCCAACCAGCGGCGCCGTCAACGCCCCCAGCCGCTCGGGAAGATGGAACCAGGGCCGCTCTCCCCGCGTCCAGCCGCCGATACCGAGCGTCTTCCAGTCGTCCAGCACGTCGAGCAACGCCCCCTCCGCGCGCCGCGAGAGCAGGCCTAGGGAGTTGCCGTCCATGTAGACGACGCCGTCTTCGACGTAGAACCCTTCCCTGAAACCGACCAATCCGTCCGATGCGTCCATCCGTTGCGCGTACTTCACGGACGAATCGAAAGAAGCGTCTTGTCCTGTCAATGCCCCTCCAACCTTCAGGAAACCAACTACGCGATGCCGAGATACTATCCGATCCAGGCTCGCGTCCGTTTCGCGAATGCCTCGACGCGTCGGCACGTGTAAACGCGTGTCCCTCTACGATATACTCCCTGCTCGAAACAGGCCGACGTAGCTCAGCAGGTAGAGCAGCTCACTCGTAATGAGCAGGTCAGCGGTTCGAGTCCGCTCGTCGGCTCTCCTTTTTTCTTCCGATTTGCAGAACAAACACAGCCAGATAGATCGGCCTCGGCGTATCGTTGAGGCGTTTTGTCAGCAGTGCGTCAGCAGTAGGGTTAAGTCGAGGGTCTCGTCCATCGCCCTGGCGGTGCAGCCTGATCGAGTATTGGCCGCTGCCCCCGGACCGATGCAACCAGTGCCTGGAAGCGAAACGTGAGGCGAGAGGGGCAGACTCGGCCAACAATAGCGCACCGTGCGGCGGCAGCGGGGCGTGGCAGGACCCGCGAAACAAATTCATGAAGGCCCTGTGGAGCGTTGCGTCCGTCTGCGGTTACGGTTCGGTGAAGGCTGCTACCTGCGCGTCGCGCATCACCACTCACCACCCCTCGTCTTCCTGTACCAGCCGCTGAGTGATGGGGTAGGTCGGACGAAGTCTCACAGACGGAGGCAGTCCCGAATGCGTGGCGCTGATGAGCGAACCCGGATTGTCACTCGTCACAGCACCGCTAGCTTTGGGACCATCCCGCCGGATCGCCGTCGCGGTATGACCGTCAAAGCCGTCGACCTGTGGCTCCTATTCCCGCTAGGGCATGCGGTCAACCGGCTCCCGACGCACGGTAGTGTAACAACGGGCGCCCACGCGGACCGCCCGGCTCGCCTGTTCGGCGCCGAGGACTGGAAGGAAGCCTTTTACCCGGTAGAAGAATACCAGGCCAGTATCTTCGACGAGTCGGAAGAAGACAAGAGAGCCAACTTCGACGCTATCGGGAGCTTCTTCCGTCGAGCGCCCCAAGACGGTCTTCGAGAGGGTGGCTGAGAACCCGCTTCAGCTACGAAACTTCAAGCGAGCACCCCTGTATCTGCCGTGCTTCGCGGCCTCGAACCCCGGAGGCACTCGGACGGCCGTGAACATCGCCCAACGCATCCAGCGGGGATAGATCCCTGCCGCACGCAAGAGTCTCCCTGCGCAGATGCGACATCCCGGGTTTGCTCGTACCCGGCGCTCGCCCGGCGTTTTAGCTCGACGGCTCGGTCATCCCGGGCGGCGGCCCCACCGGCTCCATGCGCCCGAATATCGCCTCCTCGGGGTCGGCGTAGGCGTGAAGCCCGAAGCGGCTGGAGAGGTCGCGGCACATGTTGACGCCCCGCACGCTGTTCCCGAAGCGATCGAGTCCCGGCGAGAAGAACGCTCCGCCGAAGTAGTTGGGGACGGCGACGAGGAGACCGCCGCTCACGCCGCTCTTGGCGGGGATGCCCACGTCGTAGGCCCACTCCCCGGCGGCGTTGTACATCCCGCACGTCACCATCACCGTCATCACGTCCCGGACGCGCGACTGGGCGAGCGCCCGCTCGCCGGTTTTGGGGTTCACGCCGCCAGCGGCGAGGGTCGCCCCCATGTGCGCGAGATCCCCGCTGGTCACCTTGACCGAACACGCCGAGAGGTACACCGCAGAATTCTCTTCGAGGTCACCGTCTATCATGCCGAGGTTCCGCATGATGTAGCTGAGTCCGAGGTTCCGGTCGTTCGAGGCGAGTTCCTGTTCGAGTACCTCCTCGTCCACGTGGAGGTCCGGATTTCCGGCGTATATGCGGAGTTTCTCGACGATCCGCTCGACCTTCTCCTCGTAGTCCCCGCCGTGGACGAGGCTCGCGGCGACGAGCGCCCCGGCGTTTATCATGGGGTTGTGCGGTCGGTTGTTCGCCTCGTCGAAGGTGATCGAGTTGAACGGGTCGCCGCTCGGCTCGACGCCGACGTGCTCTAAAGTCTTCTCCCTTCCGTTGTCCTCCAGAGCGAGGGCGTAGGTGAAGACCTTCGAGATCGAGTGCAGCGGGAAGGGATACTCGCAGTCTCCATAGTGCCAATACGTCCCGTCTATGTGCGTGGATGCGATGCCGAAACGGTGGGCCTCGGACTCCATCTCCGGCGGATAAAAACTCGCCACCTTCTCGTCGCCGAGGGTGAGGTGGAGCGCGTGGAGCTCCTCGATCTGCTCCTGTACGATGGCGTTCTCTTCGGCGCTCGGCATGGGGTGCCTCCTCTCGTTCTACGAAACGTCTTCTGCGTCCTCCGGCTTTTTTAACGGGGCTGCACGGCCCGGAGTTCTTCGGCGTCCCATCCGGCGGCCTTCGCTCCGGCTGCGTACGCGCTCTCCATGAAATCGAGCAAGGTATCTTTCGGAGAATCGCTCTTACGCACCTGTTCGTAGGGCAGGAGCGCCATCCCCCCTTCCTGCCAGGAGGCGCATTTTGATTCGAGCGGCTCTTTGGTGAGGCCGTCCGGCTCGGGGGCGGTGTACGAGTAGAAGGCCGGATCTCTGAGGTTTTCGTCCCCGGCCCAGAAGCCGAAGGAGATGACCTCGTGGGAGTAGGCCTCGCGCGTTACGGGGTCTACCTCCCCTTGCGGGGCGCGCCTTCCCGAGAAGCGGGTGACCGCGAGGTCGAAGCTGTGCCAGTAGAGGTGCACCGGACTCTGCTTGCCGTTGAAGCGTCCGGCGAACTCTTTGAAGACCTGATCTATCCAGGAGAGCGCATGGTGGTAGCGCCGCACGTACGTCGGGACGCAGGCGCTGTGATAAGTGTTCGATTCCAGCGTGTGCTCGTCGTCGAGGTCGAAGGGATTCGCGTTTATGGAAGCCTCTATTCCCAAAGAGTCGAGACCCTCGAAGAGCTTGCCGTAGAACCGTGCAACCGGCAGGTCGTCTATGGGGAAGTCGAATCCCGTGCCCTCGCTGGTGGTGACGACCAGCCTGCCGTCCAGCAGGTCGAAGGAGATGTCGAAGGTTCCCGCGGCATAGGGGATGGGGCCGGTTGTGAGCCCACGCGGGGTTACGTAGAGGGTTACGTGCCACCAGTGGTTTCTGAAAGGTGAAAGCTCCATACGGACCTTGCCAACTATCTGGCAGTAGCGGTGCAGCGTCTCTTTGGTGTCTTCCCACTCTTCGAGGGGCAGGTCCGGAAGCCTCATCTCCGAGAGGAATGTCTGTCCCGCAGCCATCTGTCGCTCCTTCGTCCATCGCTTGCGTCTCATTCCATGCCTCCTTGGTGCATGCACATCGCTAAGACCGCGCGAAAGCACCCGTCGTCGCGCCCTTGTTTCGCGGGAGCCCGAACGGTGCCGGGGCCAATGCTTCCCTCGGAGGCAAGCCCGTATCCGTAAGACCGGGCCACAACGAAGGAAACGGAGAGAAACCCGATGATGAACACCGAAAGGGAAGTCCACACTGGGACAGACAACTCCCTTATGGGGGACCAGGCTGTTTGGAGGTGTCCTCATGCCCTGACTCCTTGACTTTCAAGACGGTTGCTTCGGTTGGTTGTTGCCCATGTCCCCGGACGGTGTCGACCGGGTAGCCCTAGCGCCAGCGAATCCCCGGCGCGGCGTCGAGACCGTAGGATGTCCTTCAGGCACCCGGGCAGCGGCCTCCACCGCCCCGAGCAGATCACCGAAACGATAAGAACCCCGATGCCTGACCCCGTTGACGAAGAACGCCGGCGTCCCCGTAAGGCCGCTCGCCATCGCGCTCTCGAGATCCTCACGAACCCGCCCGGCGTGGGCATGCTCGCTCAGCTCCCGCTCGAACCTCGCCACATCCAGACCTAGCTCCGCCGCGTAGCGGACGAGGTCCGCCGCGTCGAGGTGCCGCTGGTTGTCCAGGAGCATGTCGTGCATATCCCAAAACCTGCCCTGCGAAGCGGCGGCCTCCGCCGCCTCGGCGGCGTGCCGGGCATGCGGGTGTATTTGGGTGAGCGGGAAGTGCCTGTAGACGAAGCGCAGCCGGCCGCCGAAATCCCGTCCGAGCCTCTCGACTACGGGTCTGGCCCTGCGGGTGTAGGGGCACTCGAAATCACCGTACTCCACCAAGGTCAGCGGCGCTTCGGCCGATCCACTCGCGTGGTCTCTTTCTCCCACGGGCGGGGTGAGCGCGTTCCCTCCGAATCCTTTCGTCATGGCAATGCCTTTCAGGTGTGGCCGATCCCGTAGCGCCGGGCGACCTCTTCCCAGTTCACGACGTTCCACCAGTTCTCGATGTACTCGGGCCTTCTGTTCTGGTACTTGAGGTAGTAGGCGTGTTCCCAGCAGTCGAGGCCCAGGATGGGGGTTTTCTCCTCCATGAGCGGGCTGTCCTGATTGGGGGTGGACCCTAAGGAGAGCGAACGGTCGGGGGCCACGATGAGCCAGCACCAGCCGCTCCCGAACAAGGCGCCCGGCGCGGCAGCGGCGGCGAATTGCTCCTTGAACCGATCGAAAGAGCCGAAAGACCACCTTATTGCGTCCTCCAGATCCCCCGAAGGCTCACCGCCCCCGCCCTGCCCGCTCGGGGCCATGATCCGCCAGAACATCGAGTGGTTGGCGTGTCCGCCGCCGTTGTTCCTGATCGCCGTGCGGATGTCCTCCGGGACGGACTCGATATCCGCCAGAAGCTCATCGACGTTGCTCTTGTCGGCCTCGGGGTGCTTTTCGAGGGCTGCGTTTAGGTTGGTCACGTAGGTGTTGTGGTGTTTCTCACGGTGGAGGCGCATGGTCTGTTCGTCTATGTACGGCTCCAGGGCGTCGTAGTCGTAGGGAAGTGATGGAAGCTCGTAAGCCACTTCTTTCTCCTTTCTCGTTGGTCCGCGGATCGGCGTTTCGGCTACTCGTCGCGGCCTCCTCTCTCTGCTAACGGCGCGGTATGTACCCATCGAGCAGTTCGGCGAAGGAGTGGCGGATGATCTCCGGCGCGGCCGGGTCGCCGCGGTAGAGGGCTCGCGTCATGGACTTGGCCTGCTCGAAGGAGATGTGCGGCGGCCTCGTCGCCATCCCCCGGGACGAGCGCCGTCGCGCCCGGACGAGCGTTTTTGGCTTTACACGTCCCGTTCATCTCTTTTACCTCAAGCTCCCCTCGCTCCGCCGTGTCGCTCGCCTTCGGATGTTGCGTCTTTGTTCTCTCTGGCCTCGAAGACCAGCTCCGGAGACCAACCGGAGTCAAACCTGGCGAAATCGCAGCCGTGGAACTCGGAGAGCTTGCCCTTGAGCCACACGTCGAAGGCCTCGGTCGAAGCCGCGAGGCGTGTAACAATCCGCGTCGGCTCCTCGCACTCCAGGTACGAGACGGCCGTCTCCCCGCGCCGGGTGCGCACGAGCCAGACCTTCTGGGTGGTGATACCTAGCCGGCGCCGCAGATCCTCGTACTCCTTCCGGCGCGAACCCGCCAGCTCCTG
>CAXUFZ010000088.1:0-12104 GCA_964250345.1 uncultured Rubrobacteraceae bacterium | reverse complement strand
GGGGGGGTGGGGGGGGGGGGGCTGGTGTCCGGGGGGGGGGGGGGGGGGGGGGTGGCCCTGGAGGCGGCTGCCGAACTGGCGGAAGGTCATGAGCTCTTCGTCTTCTATGGCGCCGGCCGCCTTGTACATCGAGTAGAGCAGGGGGGAGGCGTGGCCTTTGGAGAAGATCAGGTGGTCGTTCGCCGGGTTGTCCGGCTCGTCGAAATCGTAGCGCAGGTACTTGCTCATAAGCACGGCCATAAGGTCCGCCGCCGACATGCTGCTCGTCGGATGCCCCGAGCCCGCGGCCCCGCTCGAACGGATGCTGTCCGCGCGTAGCTGCTGGGCGAGCGCCCGCCACTCCTCGGAACCGGCCGTCCGCTGGTCTATCTGCTGCGTCACCGCTTGCCTCCTCGCATGACCCGCTGTTCAATAAACACGATCTTATGATACCTACCCGCGCGCCCGGCCGCGAAAACGGCCCGAGGAAGGGTCGTTGCGGGTCTTCCGAGCCCGTCTTTTCGCCGCGCGAACGATGGACCTTTGCTAGAATCCTGCCGGTGGCGCTGGGGCGCCCGAACTGCAAGGGGTGAAAGGGAAAATACATGGATCTGGCGGTACGCAAAGAGTCGCTGGAGCGCTTCGGCGTGCAGAACTTGGGCGCGGTGCACGAGAACCTGCCGCCGGCGAGGCTGGTCGAGGCGAGCGTCAGGCGGCGGGAGGGCATGATCTCCGAGCCCGGGGGCGCCCTCCTGGTCCGCACCGGCAAACGCACGGGCCGCTCCCCGAAGGACCGCTTCATCGTCGAGGACGACCGCACGGCGGAGACCGTCGACTGGGGGGCGGTCAACCAGCCGTTCGCCCCCGACGCGTTCGAGGCCCTGCTCGACCGGGTGGCCGCCTACGTCGAGGACCTGGAAGAGGTCTGGGTCGTGGACGCCTACGCCGGGGCCGACGAGCGCTACGCCCTGAACGTGCAGGTCGTCACCGAGCACGCCTGGCAGGCGCTCTTCGCGCGGCAACTCTTCCGGCGCCCCGAGGGCGAGGAGCTCGACTCCTTCGAGCCGGGGTGGACCGTGATCTCGATGCCCGGTCTCCTCACCGACCCCGAGGAGGACGGCACCAACTCAGAGACCTTCGTCGGCATAGATTTCACGAGGAAGGTCGTGCTCGTCTGCGGCACGCTGTACGCCGGTGAGATCAAGAAGAGCATCTTCACCGTCCTGAACTTCGTCCTCCCCACCGAGCACGGCGTCATGCCCATGCACTGCTCGGCCAACGTCGGGGACGATGACGACGTCGCCCTCTTCTTCGGCCTCTCGGGCACGGGCAAGACGACGCTGTCCGCCGACCCGGAGCGCAACCTCATCGGGGACGACGAGCACGGCTGGTCGGACGCGGGCGTCTTCAACTTCGAGGGCGGCTGCTACGCCAAGACCGTAGACCTCAGCCCCGAGAAGGAACCCCAGATCTTCGACGCCATCCGCTTCGGCGCGGTCCTGGAGAACGTCTCGATGGACCGCCGCACCCGCGAGGTGGACTACCACGACGCCTCCGTCACGGAGAACACGCGGGTGGCCTACCCGCTGGAGTGGATAGAGGGCGCCGTCCCCTCGGGCCGCGGCACGCACCCTTCGGCCGTGATCTTCCTGACCGCCGACGCCTTCGGCGTGCTGCCGCCCATAAGCGCCCTGACGCCCGAACAGGCCGCCTACTACTTCCTCTCGGGCTACACGGCGAAGCTCGCCGGCACGGAGGCGGAGATGGGCTCCGACGTCGAGGCGACGTTCTCGGCGTGCTTCGGCGCCCCCTTCCTGCCGCTTCAGGCCACGACCTACGCCGAGATGCTCTCCGAGCGGCTGCGCGAGCACGGGGTGCGCTGCTACCTGATCAACACCGGCTGGTCCGGCGGCCCCTACGGCGTCGGGGAGCGCGTCGCCATCGACGACACCCGGGCGATGGTCCGGGCCGTCATAGGGGGCGAGCTCGACGGGGCCGAGACGAGGGAGGACCCGTTCTTCGGCCTCAACGTGCCCACGGAGGTGCCCGACGTGCCCGCCGAGGTCCTCGACCCGCGCGGCACCTGGGAGAGCGGGGACGCCTACGACGAGCAGGCCAAGAAGCTCGCCGGCCTCTTCCGCGAGAACTTCGAGAAGTTCGAGTCGAGCGTCTCGGACGAGGTCAAGGGCGCGGGGCCGCGCGAGCCGTAGGCCCCGGCCCGCGGGCCGGCTTTGTGCGCCAACTCACGCCCGGATTCTCCTCTCTCGCGTAGATTCGTGGCGTCCCGCGGGCGGTTTAGTCCGGGCGCGGGAGGGTAGATCACCCTGCGTCTCGTAGGGGAAACTAGACAGATAGGAGAAGCATGTTTCTGCGGATAGACAAGCTGCAGATAGAGCTGCCGAGGCCCGCGCAGGCCGATCCGGAGTCGGCCGGCGTCGTGCAGGAGCTTTTGGGCGGCAAGTTCGGCGAGATGTCCACGCTGATGAACTACACGTACCAGTCGTTCAACATGCGGGGCAAGAGCAAGATCCGCCCCTACTACGACCTCGTCGCCAACATCGCCGCCGAGGAGCTCGGGCACATCGAGCTCGTCGCCAACACCGTCAACCTGCTGCTCGACCAGACCGAGGCCTCGACCGACGGCGTCACGCCGCCCCTCAACTTCAGCGGCATGACCGGCAACCCCGACCACTTCCTCAACTACGGCTTGGGCGCGATCCCCGGCGGCGCCGGCGGCAAGGCCTGGACGGGCGAGAACGTCTTCAACTCCGGCAACCTGAAGTTGGATTTGCTCCACAACTTCTTCCTGGAGTCCGGGGCCCGTATGGGCAAGATCCGGGTCTACGAGGCCACCCAGAACCCGGTGGCCCGCGAGATGGTCGGCTACCTCATCGTCCGCGGCGGCGTCCACCAGGAGGCCTACGCCAAGGCGCTCTCCGACCTCTCGGGCGCGGACATCACGAAGTTGTTGCCGGTGCCGGAGATCCGCTCCGATAACTTCCCGGACGCGAAGAAGTACATGGACAAGGGCTTCCACCGCATCCTGTACCGCTTCAGCCCCGACGACTACAAGGAGATCGGGGAGATCTGGAACGGCTTGCAGGTGGACACCGGCGAAGAGCGCACGGTCGAGGACGGCCCGCCCGAGGGCGGCGCAGTGCCGGACCTCACCCCGGCCCCGCCGCTCTACGCCCCCGGCGTCAACGAGGAGGACATCGCGGAGATCGCCAAGCGCCTCTAGCCGGAAAAGGCCTCAAGCAGGCGGAAGGGCCGGCGCGACACGCCGGCCCTTCGCGTTCTCGGAGACGAAAGGAGCGCAAGATGTCCGAAGACACCACGGTCAAGAAGGTAAGCTCTAAGGCCTCGCCGAAGGGCGAGATGGGCCAGAAGTACCTCGCCGACGGCAAGAGCGTCTCGATGCGGATGTGGGAGGGTGAGGAGCCCGGCGAGCCCAAGCCGGAAGCCCGCCGCGACTACGAGACGGTCGGCTACGTCATAGAAGGCCGCGCGGAGCTCCACCTCGAAGGCCAGAAGATAGTCCTGGAGCCCGGCGACTCCTGGCTCGTCCCGAAGAACGCCTCCCACACCTACAACATCCTCGAAGCCTTCACCGCCGTCGAGGCCACGAGCCCACCCGCCGAGGTCCACGGCAGGGATGAAGCCTAGGGGTTTCGAGTATCTGATCTCGACCGTCAGGAAGCCGGCGGTCTCCCGAAGCTTCCGTCGAGAGGCGGAGGCTTTTGGGTGTTGGGGGTTACTGTCCCGCAGATCGACCGGGGTGATCCAGGTTGCGCCCGCGCGTGCGGCCGAACAGCATCGCGCCGTTCAGCCCCGACCTCACCACCGCCCGCTCCAACTCGCGAGCCGCTTCGGCCGGGGCCGGGGTCGCGAGCGTCGCCGGGCCCCGCAGGCGGTCGGGGTGCGCGCGCACCGACTCGGCGAGCAGGTCGTTTGAGGCGGTCTGCGGCGCCACAGCATCGGCGGGCCCCAGGTTCTGAACGCCCGGGGCGGCGGGTGACATTACCTGCGCGTCGACGCCGTTGTCGTCCATCGCGGCGAAGCGCTCCTACCCCAGACCGAGAAGGCGGCGGCCGGTCTCACCCCCGGACGAGGCTTTGAGGGCGAGATCTTGCCATCGCGGATCGAGGACGCGCCAGGCACCGAGCACGTCGGCGGTGATGAAATGCTCCTCCAGGCCGATGATGTTCGTGGTCGTCACGTGTCGAGTAGCTCGGGGATGAAGATGTCCTCGACCGTCAGACGTTGCTTTGACAGGCCCTGTTCGAAGTAGTAGCGCAAGAAAGCGTCGACGGCCTTCCGATTGGCTTCTAGTCCGTACGGCCACCAGTCTTCGCCGAGTAGTTTACGGTCCTCGTCGATGAGCCTGCTGAACCACGGCATCATGGTCGCCATGTTCATGAACGTCATGCCCTGGACGTACTGTTTGGTCATGACATCCTTTGCATCGCAGAAGCCCTTGTAGACCGCCTTCACGATCTCCGGGTGCTCTGAGGCAAGCTCCCTCTTCACTACGACCGCGTGCATGATCGGGAAGATGCCGGTACGCCGGTAGTATTCGCGTTCGACGGTCTCGTAGTCTTCGAACAACCTGCCCACTTTGGGTGAGTTCTCCAGAACGCACTTCGGCACGTCCGCCGAGATCAGGGCGTCGATCTCCCCAGCTTCGAGCATCTCGCCTAAATCATCCTCCGGGGCGGCCCAAGTCACGTCGACGTTGTCGGGGTACGGCTGAGGGACGAAGTCGATGGGTTCCAAGGGGAAGTCGATGCCCCCGATGATCCAGCGGCACTGCTCGGGGGTAACGCCGTACTCGTCAGAGAGCATGCCCTTGGGCATCACCCCGGCGTCGTGGCCGTAGAGCGCGAGTTCGCCGATGGTCTTGCCGGCGAGGTCCTCGGGCCGCTCGATGCCGCTCGCCTTGTTGACAAAGATCGCGGAGTGCCGGAAGCACCGGTTCGGGAACACCGGGAGCGCGAGGAACGGCGGATCGTCGGTGTCGAAGGTGCGCAGGAAATAGGTCAGCCCGAGTTCCGAGACATCGTAGGCACGATCCCGGATCATGCTCTCGAAGATCTCGGTGACGATGCGGCCACCGTGGAAGCTGGCGTCGACGCCGTCTATTTTGACGGTCCCGTCGGCCAATGCCCGAGTCCGGTCGTAGTTCATGAAAGCTAGTTCAAGCTTGAGATCATCCACGCGTAGGCTCCTTCGACAGCCAAGACCTCACTTCAAAACAGGAGTAACCACTGGGAGCGGTAAACCATCCTCGCCACTTAAATCCCAACTTGCGAAGCGCGGAGCGATACCCCGGTTGCGCCACATCCCGACTCGCAGAGGGCGTCCGAGAGCCCGCCAAGAAACCTACAATCCACCGTTCGCCCACCGTCACCACCTTGTTTCGTGAATAGTTGTTCATTTAGTATGAGGGCTGACGCCACAGTAGTCAAGGTGAATGCTCATTTACTGAATTGCTGCAAGCCAAGACCGAGGAGGTATCCGCTATGCCCCGCATCACCGCCGAGCGCCGGGAGGCTCGACGCGCACAGATCGTCGCCGCGGCCAGACGCTGTTTCTCCCGCGATGGCTTCCACGAGACCTCGATGCCCGATATCGCCGCGGAGGCGGGCCTGTCGGTCGGGGCATCCTACCGGTACTTCCCGAGCAAGGAGGACCTCGTCCTCGAGGTCGCCGGGCAGACGTTTTGGACGATGTTTGGACGCATCGGCGGCTTCCTTGAGGAAGGCCGCCCGCCGACGGCCGCCGACCTCGTCGCCGCTGCCGTCGACCCGGTAAGCGGGGAGACCGTCCGGGATGCGACGGGCAGGCCGGTCTTCGTGGATGAGCTGCTGCGCTGTGGGGTCCAGGTGTGGGGGGAACTCCTGCGCAACGAGGGAATGCGCCAGCGCGCGGCGGCCGGCTTCGACGGCGTCCTCGAGCGGATGGCCGAGGCCCTGCGCCGCGGCCAGGAGGCCGGCGCGGTGCCCGCCGGGCTGGACCCGGAGGGCGTGGCCCGGGCTCTGATGGCCCTGCTCCACGGCTTTATCTTGCAGCGCACCGCATTCGGCCTGACGGACGTCGAAGGCTTCGTGCGAGCCGTGCGTGCCCTCCTGGATCGGGCTTAACCGTGGCCCCTACCGAGGGCAGGCGGAACGCGTTTGCAGGACGAAAAAAGCAGAGGGGTGAAAAGCTCGTAACTGCTTGCAATCCGCAAGTCGTGGCATCATTCCCGGCCCGCACCTATCCCTCTGGAGGGAGAGGCACGACGGGCCGCGACGGACCCCGTAGCCGGGCGTCAGGTGATCAGGGGCCTTCGACCACCAGGGCGCTGGCCTTGGCGAAGGTCTGACGGAACGCCTTCAGCGGCGCGTAGTCGTCCGAGTGGTAGAACGCCTCGACGGCCCGCTTGTCGTCGAAACGGAGGATGACACCGAGGGCCGGCTTGGCGTCGGCCTCCCAGACCAACGGTTGCGGATCGCGGGCGACGGGGACACCGCCGTAGCGGCCGACGACCTCCAGGGTCCTGGCCTCGTACTCGCGGAACTTCTCCTCGTCGTCGGGGGTGACGCTGATCACCATGTACGCGCTCATCGAGTCCTCCTCTTGGTTGGGGGTGACGCTTGCTACCATGCACGCACCCATATCCAAAGCGTAGCACACAAGAATTTTGTGCACAAGTTAAAATGGTACATGGTAGATTAGAGGGGTGCGGCTCGGCGAGCAGATCTGCTTCTCACTGGCGACCGCGTCGCGATCGGTGGCGGCGCTCTACCGGCCCCTGCTCGAGCGGGTGGGGCTCACCCAGCCGCAGTTCATGGTGATGCTGGTGCTGTGGGAGCGCGGCCGTGCCACGATCAAGGAGATCGGTGTCGAGCTCCAGCTCGACCACGGCACGCTGACGCCGCTGCTCAAGCGCCTGGAGGCGGCCGGTCACATCGTGCGCCGCCGCCGCACCGACGATGAGCGCGGCGTCGACGTCGAGCTGACCCCCCAGGGGGCAGCGCTACGGCAGCGGGCCGAAGGTATACCCGCCGAGATCTCACGGGCATTGCCGCTGACGGAGGAGGAGAGCGCCCTGCTGCGCGGACTGCTCGCCAAGCTGGGCGCCGGCGGCTGAGCGGACCCGCCCCGTCTCGACCCGTCCCGAGGCAATGGCGCGGGCGGTCGGGGGCGATGACCACCCGCCTTCGTGCACGAGCGCCCACCGCGCGGGTACCGCGACGATACGTCCCCGGTCGCAATGCTAAGTCTTGGGGTACGGATAGCATCTGGCGCATCCGCTAAGTTCCATACTCTTTCATCCACCCATCGCCGGTATGTTCGGCATGGCGCCGACGCCCGGTTTCCGGACCGCCCGATGACGCCCGCGCCGTCCCCAGACGTAGGGGTGGCGGCGGGCGTTCCAGTAGTCGACGGCGCGCGAGATCGCGTCCTCGATCTCATCCCAGGTCTCGAAGAAGCGCCCGGCGAGGGCCAGGGATCTGAGCGTATTCCACCAAGGCTCGATGGGGTTCGGGTAGGCGGCGTACTTCGGCTGGAAGACGAACTCCCAGCGCGGGTGGGCGGCGTTGAACAGCAGCACGTCGTGGGCCCTGCGCGCCCTGAGGTTGTCCATGATCGCGTAGATCCTGCCGATGACCTCGGGAACCCAAGCCTCGACCTTCTCCAGGAAGTCCACGAACGTCACGATCGAGCGGCTCGTGTAGGTAGCGGTGAGCGCTTCTCCGATTGCGGGGACGAACGCCCCGAAGACGTACCCCCCGAACTTCCGATCCCGGTCGAGCTCCAGTTTCCACCTGGCCCTGCCCGCGAGGCCGCCCTCCCGACCGCGCACCAGCCTACGCCCTGCAGGCCTGCTGTCCCGCGTGGCGATTCATGTAGACTTCTCACGTGAGAGACGGGACGAAGATCAGGACGCCAGCGGTCGCGGGCGGGTTGTTGCGGGTGGAGAAGATCTACCACGAGCCCGACGTCGCCGACTACGCCCGGGGCCGCGAGGTGCTCGACCGTTTCCCCGGGGCCGAGCGGGTCGAGGTGCCGTCGCACTGGAACATCCCGGAGCTGAACGGCGATCCCGGCGGCGTCAAGAACTGGACCAGGAACAAGAAGACGGTGCTCGTGCTCGGGGCGAAGAAGGGGCTCGGCATCCGCTCCTTCTACCGCAGCGCGGACTTTATCGCCCCGTCGCAGGCGAACGGCTGCGCGATGGCCTGCTCGTTCTGCTACGTCGGGCGCCGCAAGGGCTACGCCAACCCGATCACGACGTTCGTGAACATCGAGGAGATCACGGGCGCGGTGGAGAAGCACGCGGCGAAGCAGGGCTTCAAGTTCGAGACCACGCAGGCCGACGACGACCTCTGGGTCTACGAGCTCGGCACGAACAGCGACCTCTCGGTGGACGCCGCCGTCAGCGGCAACGTCCGCGACCTGGTTGGGCTCTTCCGGGAGCTGCCGAACGCGAAGGCGACGTTCGCGACGAAGTTCGTGAACCGGGATCTCCTAGACTACGACCCGCGGGGCAAGACGCGGCTGCGGTTCTCGCTCATGCCGCCGGAGACGTCGAGGCTGGTGGACGTGCGGACGTCGCCGGTCGAGCGGCGCGTCGCGGCGATAAACGACTTTGTCGAGGCGGGGTACGAGGTGAACGTGAACTTCGGGCCGGTGATCATCAAGGACGGGTGGCAGGAAGATTACGTCGAGTTGTTCGGGATGCTGGGCGACGCGCTCTCACCCGCCGCGAAGGAGCAATTGGCGGCGGAGATCATCTTCCTCACCCACACGAAGGAGTTGCACGAGGTCAACCTCGGGTGGCATCCCGAGGGGGAGAAGGTGCTCTGGCGGCCGGAGATCCAGGAGCACAAGACCTCGCAGGCGAGCGGGGAGCGGGTGCTGCGCTACGAGCGGAACCTGAAGCGGGGCCTGGTCCGCGAGTTCCGCGACCTGCTCGCCGAGCACGCGCCGTACTGCCGGATACGCTACGCTTTCTGAACCGTGACGCATTTTGTCGGACAGGCGGGCGGCATCCAGGTTCCGGCGGGAGCCCCCGACGGCTTCGTCGAACACGCCATCCAGCGGGAGTTCGTCGTGGATCACCCCATCGGGCGCGTCTGGGCGTGGCTGAACGACCCGGCGACGTTCGTCGAGGGCCAGGTCTGGCCTTTCAGGGTCGAGTTCGTCGACGGCGGCTTCGAGCCCGGGGTGCTGAACGTCCACCACGGGCCGCTCCTGAACGCCGCGGGCGCCATCGGCGAGGTCCGGGGACCGGAGGGCGCCGAACCCGCCTACCGGGACCTCAAATACTTCTACGGCTCCTACGCGATAAGCCCGCGCCTCGCGCGGCCCACCCGGCTCCAGTTCTGGGCCGGGGAGAGGGATGGGGGGACGGTCGTCACGCTCCGGTTCGAGGCCCTCGTGCGACGGCCGTTCGTCGGGATATGGAACCTCTCGCAGGGGATCTTCTGGTCGCGGTTCCCGCGCTGGATGGACTCCGCCTTGTAGCGACCCGTCAGACATTCTTCCGGTCGTCACGTGCGGGTCGGAAAATCGGCTGTTCTCGGGTAGGAAACTTTCGATCTCCAAAGAAACATCCCGCGGCCGGCCGTCAGGCGACAGGGTTCAAGGCATCGTAGATCACCACCCCCGACACCAGCAGGACGAGGGCCAACGCGATTAGGAACGCGGCGCTCCCCGCGTCTCGCGGTGCTTCGGCACCCGGGGCGACGGGCGGACGGCGAAGCAGCCAGGCGGCCACGCCGCAGACCACCGCTATAGCCGCCGCGCTGACGGTCATCGTCGTGCCGAGACCGACCCAAGACAGGCCGCCCGAGTTCTCGAAGACGAGGTTCGCCGAAACCGCCAGGGCGGCGGCGAGCTCGCCGACACCCACGACGGACCAGAGCCGCACCCGTCGCCCGTCGCCGGCCAGCGCGTTACCCGCGAAGACGGCGCAAAGCGCGGCAACAAGCGCGGTCAAGCCCAACGAGAGGACGTAGGACAGCTTCTCGCCAACCAGGACGAAAAGCAACGGCGTGAACTCGCCGCACACGAGCCCACCGATAAGCCCAGCCGCCAGAACAACCGGGTACCACACAACGGACCTGACGCCGGCCTCTTCCATCACGATTACCGATTCCTCGGCCTTCATTTACTTACAACGTAAGTATAGCAGACTCCGAGTCGGACATCTTCGATCCGTAGGGACGGCGCGTGAGGAAGCGGGGCGTGTTCTGTGGGATCGACGGCGGTCTGTAGTGAAGGCTTTGTCGGAGTCTTGCTCGCGGCCGTTGCGCTGTGAAACCCCGGCAATTCTTCCGCGTAACGGTGGGTGGGAGAGAGGCTCTCCCGCGACGTTACCGGAAGAACGGAGGAACGATGGACGTGTTGCGCATCGTGCTGGCGATACTCCTGCCGCCGCTCGGGGTTTTCTTGCAGGTTGGGTTGAGGGGGCAGTTCTGGCTGAACGTCCTGCTCACGCTGCTCGGGTACATACCCGGGATCATCCACGCGGTATGGGTTATCGCCCGCTACAAGTAGCCCCGTCCTACGCTGCCCTCCCGAGCGCGAGGGCGAACAGTTCCCGCTCGTCGGTGTGGAGGTCGAGCAGCTCCAGGCCGGCTTCCTCGAAGGTTCGGGCGGCGGATCCGGGGGTGAACTTGGCGCTGATCTCGGTCCGCACGCCCTCATCCCGCCCAAAGCGGACCTCGAAGTCGGAGATCCGGATCGTCTGGTCCGTCGCCGAGTCGAGCCACATCTCGACGCGTTCTTTCTCCGTATCGTAGAACGCGCGGTGGGAGAAGAGGTCGGGGTCGAAGCCGGCCCCGAGCCGGTCGTTGACGACCTTGAGCATGTTCTTATTGAACCGGGCCGTGACGCCGGCGGCGTCGTTGTAGGCGGCCTCTATGATGTCTGGGTCCTTGACGAGGTCCATGCCGACGAGGACGTGGTCGCCTTCGCGCAGCCCGGAGCGCACCTCGCCCAGGAACTCGCGGCGCTTCTCGGGGGTGAAGTTGCCGACGGTGCCGCCGAGAAAGGCGATGAGGCGGTTGCGGTCGGACGGGCGGTCCAGCAGGCGTCCCAGGGAGCGGTCGAAGTCGCCGACGAAGCCCCGGATCTCCAGTCGCGGGTACTCCGCCAGCAGGCCCTCGCCGCTCCCACGCACGGCGCTCCCGCTCACGTCGAACGGCACGTAGCGGGCCGTTCCGTCATCCGAAAGGTCGAGCATCGCGTCGATCAGGGCGCGGGTCTTGCCCGCCGAGCCCGAACCGAGCTCGACGAGCTCCCGGCAACCGGTTCGGGCGAGGATGGACGATGCCCTCTCGCGCAGGATCGAGAGCTCGGTGCCCGTCTGGTAGTACTCGGGCTGCCCGGTTATCTCCTCGAAGAGCCGGGACCCTTCGGCATCGTAAAAGTACTTGGGCCATGGCGACAGGTCCTTCGGCACGGCCGAGAGCCCCTCGCGCACGTCCCGCGCCATCCTGCCGGTCTCTTCTCCGGCCTCGTCGAGCACGGTCACCTTCAGCGTCCCGGCCTGGGTCACGGCCACCCCCTTTGTCTGGATCTACACCTTCAACGGCCGCAAAGCCGCGCCGCTTTTGCGGTCGACGGTCAGCAGGCACCCGTCCGGGACCTCCCGCCAGCCTTTATCCCCGTCCAGCCTCTCCGACGCCACGACGGCCGCGTCGGGGAATGCCTCGCCGTCCTCGATCACGTAAAGCGAGTTGCCCGGGCCCCCGGTCGAGAAGCGGGTGAAGGCCAGGCTTTCGCTGTCCGTCAGCGCGAGGTTGAGCGTGGCCCGCGTGTCGAGCTTCCCGCACACCCGGGAGGCGACGCGGACGGACTCCTCCAGGGCGTCGCCCAGCCCCGCGCCTTCGCGGAGCCGGTCCAGGATGATGGCGAAGATCGTCTCGGAGTCCGTCACGCCGAGCAGCCCGGCGTAAGACTCGTCGCTCAGGGAGTCGCGTAGGGCCCGCATGGCGCCGCGCCGGAAGTCGTCTATGGCCCCGTTGTGCATGAACGCGAACGGCCCCGAGGCGAACGGCGGGACCCCGCTCTCCTCCGCCGGCAGCCCCGGCGTCGCGCTCCTGACGGCCCCGAACACAGTCCTGGAC
>CAXUFZ010000087.1:11651-12249 GCA_964250345.1 uncultured Rubrobacteraceae bacterium | reverse complement strand
GCACTCGGGCGATTTGGCCGGCGGGGTCGCCTGGGACCTGGGGGTGTTGTTGGCTTTGGGGGCCGCGCTCGGGGGGTCGGACAAACCCTTCGTCGGGACGAACGCGACCGGCGCGCTGGCCCTCGCCGGTTTCCAGGGGCGGCTCACGGAGCGCGACGCGAGGCCCGGTGGCCCGCGGATCGACGCCGAGAACACCGTGGTCGCGCTCGCCGGGCGGGGGGTGCGATCCTCGGTCGTCCGGCTGCCGCCGACGGTGCACAGCCTCGGCCGTTTCGGCGTCGTCTCGGGCCTGAGCGAGATCGCCCGCGCGGCGGGGTTCGCCGGCTACCTGGGCGACGGGGACAACCGCTGGCCGTCCGCCGACGCGCGCGACGTCGGCAGCCTCTACCGCCTGGCGCTCGAATCGGCGCCCGCGGGAGCCAGGCTGCACGCCGTCGCCGAGGAAGGCATCCCCCTCCGCGACATCGCCGCGGTGATCGGCCGCCGTCTCGGCGTCCCCACCGCGCCCGTCGCTGCCGAGGACGCCGAGCGGCACTTCGGCCCTTTAAGCATCTTCGTAGGCCTCGGCAACCCCCCCTCGGGCCGGATGACCCGCGAC
>CAXUFZ010000087.1:0-11641 GCA_964250345.1 uncultured Rubrobacteraceae bacterium | reverse complement strand
AAGGCATCCCCCTCCGCGACATCGCCGCGGTGATCGGCCGCCGTCTCGGCGTCCTCGGCAACCCCACATCGAGCCGGATCACCCGCGACACGCTCGGCTGGACGCCGACCCAACCCGGCCTCCTTTCGGACCTCGACCAGGAGCAAGACTTCGCGGTCGAGGTCAACACAGCGTCCGCGGGGTAGCGCACACTAGAGCGACGCCCGAGTTCCGACCCCCACCGCCTGACGAAATAGGAGGACACAACTCATGTTCGAAAGACGTTCGGCGGCCCTGGAGACGCCGATTGAAGGACTGCGCGCGACGCCGCCCGCCGAGTTGCCGTTCATGGCGAACGCGCAGGTCAGGTCGTTCGTTCTCGAGCGCCCCGAGGGCAACGTGATAGTCTACAACTCCCCCGGTCTAAGCGAGGCCGCGGACGGGATCCGTGCCCTCGGCGACGTGGCCCGGCTCCTGATCAACCACGGCCACGAGGCGATGTACGGTCCCCCTCGGCTGGACGCGCCGGTGTTCGTGCACGAGCGCGACAGGGCGGAGACCGCCGCCGGAGGCCTTCCGGTCTCGGGCACCTTCGCCCGCCGGCGGATGATCGACGACGACCTCGAAGTCATCCCCACCCCCGGCCACACGCCCGGCGCGACCTCGTACCTCTGGGAGAGCGGCGCGCACCGCTTCCTGTTCACCGGCGACTTTCTCTGGGTCGAGTACGGCGAATGGAAGGCCGTGGTGCTGGGCGGCAGCGACCGCGCCGCCTCGCTCGACAGCCTCCGCCTGATCAGGGACCTCGATTTCGACGTGCTCGTCCCGTGGGCCGCGATGAAGGGCGAGCCCCCCGTAAACGTCGTCGACCACGACGGCGCCCGAGCGCGCATAGACGCCGTCATCGCCCGCGTCGAGGCCGGCAGCGGATACTGACACTCGTCGGATCGCACGGCCGCACCGACCCGATCGGGAGACTCAACGCCTCTTCTCGTCGTCGGGTACGGACCGGGAAGGTGGGCTACAAGGTCCACGACGCAGTGGACGGAGGCGTAGCCGAGGACGGGAAGACGCCGACGACCTTTAGCCTTCGGCGATGCGGTCGAGCCATTCCTGCAGCATGGCCCGCTCCCGATCGGTCAGGGCGGAGGTCTGCGGCAGCAAGGCGCTCAGGTGGACCGCGGCGCCGGGCGCGCCGGGCCCGGCCTCGGCAGGAGCGTCGGTGGTGATCGCCGCGAGGACCGCCTCCCGGGCCGCGTTGGAGAGCTCCGCGTCGCGTTCTTCGGGCTCGGCGCCGGCCAGGAGGAGGACGACGCCCGACCCGGCGGCTTGAAGCAACCCCAAGGCGCGCTCCTCGCCGACCCGCAAGCGCCCGGCCTCGGCTACGCGCCGCACCAACCGACCCAGGATCTCCGCGCCCTCCAGCGCCGCGACGTGCGTGCTCCCGGGTCGGGGGTCGCCGTACATGAGCTTGTAAAGCGTCGGGTTGGCGAGGCCAAAGCCGACGTTCAGGTCCCACCCCCGGCGCAGGTCCTCGACCGGGTCGTCATCGAAACCGACGTGCCGGTGCCAGCCGGCGCGCAGGTCCTCGATCGGATCGCTACCGGGCCCCGATTCGGTGTCGTTCAGGTATGTCGCCCAGCCGCGCGTCCCGACCTCGTCGAGCAGCCCCCCCATGTCCCCGAACTGGCGGTAGATCGTGGGCGCCTGTACCCCGGCGGTCGCCGCGACCGCCCGCCGGGTGACCGCCTCCCTACCCCCCGCGGCAAGAAGACCCGCCGCTGCCCGCACGATGCGGTCCCTCGTGTCCGCCCTCTTGCTCGCCACCGTCTCATCCATAGCATTATGGTAACACAAATTTGTTACCTGTGGTTGTGTTACCTAAAAACGTGTGTTACTGTTACCGACGGTAAAGAACAGGCGTTCGGATGGGAGGGCTGTTGAGACCGACCCAGGAGACGGTGGCGGAGAGGGAGGCGACGGAGAAGAACGGCGACGCTTTCGGTTGCCGGTCCATCGGTCGTCGAGATCTCTTGGGGACGGAGTTGCCCTGGGGAAGTCCGCAACCTCAAGAAAACCGACGCAGTGAGCACAAACCTATTAGAGAAAGCGGGTGAGTACCGTGGGTAACGTCCGGGCGAGTTTCACGGCAACCGAGAGAGCTTTTCACGTCCAGGGGTACGAGAAGATCGAGTTCAGCTTGCTCTACGCGGAGGGAGCGTTCGAGCCCGAGAACGACGAGATCGCGGAGAGCTACCGGGGGTTCGGGCGGTGTCTGATGGTCGTGGACGAGGCGGTCTGCGGCTTGTACGGCGAGAAGATCCGGGCTTACTTCGGCCACCACGGCATAGAGTTGACCGTCTTTCCGGTCACGATCCGGGAGACGGAGAAGACGTTGCGGACGGTCGAGCGGGTCGTCGACGCCTTCGCGGACTTCGGGCTGGTTCGCAAAGAGCCCGTGCTCGTGGTCGGCGGGGGTTTGGTCACCGACGTGACGGGTTTCGCTTGCGCCACCTATCGCCGGGGCACGAACTACATCCGGGTGCCGACCACGCTCATCGGGCTGATCGACGCCAGCGTCGCGATCAAGGTGGCCGCCAACCACGGCAAGTTGAAGAACCGACTGGGCGCCTACCACGCGTCCCGGAAGGTGATCCTGGACTTCTCCTTTCTAGAGACCCTGCCGGTGGATCAGGTACGCAACGGCATGGCAGAGCTCATCAAAATCGCCGTCGTCGCCGATGGTGGGATCTTCGAGCTGCTGGAGAGATACGGCGAGGACCTCCTGCACACCCGTTTCGGCTACCTGGACGGGACGCCCGAGTTGCGCGAGGTGGCGCACAGGGTCACGTACGACGCGATAGAGACCATGCTCCGCCTGGAGGTGCCCAACCTGCACGAGCTGGACCTCGACCGCGCTATAGCCTACGGCCACACCTGGAGCCCGACGCTGGAGCTAGCGCCCGAGACTCCCATGCTGCACGGTCACGCGGTCAACGTCGACATGGCTTTCTCGGCCAGCATCGCCGAGCGACGAGGCTACATCTCGGTCGCGGACCGCGACCGCATCCTGGGGTTGATGAGCCGTATCGGCCTGGCGATCGACAGCATCTACCTCACCCCCGAGCTGCTGTGGAAGGCGACAGAGTCGATCAGCCAAACGAGGGACGGACTGCTCCGAGCGGCCGTCCCGCGCCCCATCGGCAGCTGCTTCTTCATAAACGACCTGACGAGGTCCGAATTGGACCGGACCCTGGCCGCCCACAGAGAGACCTGTCGAGACTACCCCCGCGGCGGGGACGGCGAGGAGATGTTCGCATCGTTGAGATCGGCCGCCGCTCCCGTCCGGATGCGGGTGCGATGATGTTGACCTCAGGATCGACAAGGTCGCCCAGGCCCGTGACGCCGCTGAGCATCCTGGCGGCAAAGCTGGAGCACGTGGGCCGCCGGCTCGAAGCACTAGACGGCGTCGACGCGGGGCTGAAGTCCGAGCTGCGGCAGGCCCGCGAGTTGGCGGGCGGCCTGGATCCCTACCTCAGCCACTGCACGACGCCGGAGTCCCCGGCTCTGGAGTCGCTCGCCCGGCGCACCGAGGCGGAAGATTGGAGCCGACGTTCGGGCGACGAGACCCCGGCGCCGTTGGAGCAGGAGATGCTCTCGGGTCACGTGGAAGGCCAAGCCCTGAAGTTCCTCGTGCGTCTGGTCCGCGCGAAGCGCGTGCTGGAGATCGGCATGTTCACCGGCTACTCCGCCCTCGCGATGGCCGAGGCCCTGCCGGACGGCGGCGAGGTCGTCGCCTGCGAGATCGACCCGTACGTGGCGGAGTTCGCCCGGCGGTGCTTCGGCGAGTCTCCGAGCGGTCACAAGATCCTGGTCAAAGTAGGCTCGGCGCTGCGCACGCTGGAGCAGTTGTCCGCCGCAAACGAGACGTTCGACCTGGTCTTTATCGACGCCGACAAGGCTGGCTACTCGACCTACCTCAACGTCGTGCTGGACGCGGGCCTCCTGGCACCGGACGGTTTGGTCTGCGTGGACAACACGCTGATGCAGGGGCAACCCTACTCCTCGCGCGAGCCCACGGCCAACGGGGTCGAGATCTCGGCGTTCAACCGGGCGGTCGCGGACGACCCTCGCCTGGAACAGGTGCTGCTTCCTCTCAGGGATGGTCTCACGTTGATTCGCCGGGCGTAGAAGCCCCGCGCTGGCGCGGGGCCGTTGCAGGCACATTACTCGAGTTCTTTTTGGGGGTGGTCGCGTTGTTTTTCAAGACAGGTTCAGGGAAGGCGGATCAGGGGTCGCTACGGACGGTGGCGAAGACGTCGGGGGTGCTGGTTCTGCTTGCGTTGGCGCTCCCTTTTAACCTCGCACTGACCGCGATCGCGCTGCTCAGGATGATCGTGGTGCGTCCGTCCAGGAAGGTCGCCCCTCACCCCAAAACGATCCTGGTCAGCGGCGGCAAGATGACGAAAGCCCTGCAGTTGGCCCGATCGTTTCACTCGGCGGGTCATCGGGTGATCCTGGCCGAAGCGCACAAATATTGGCTCTCGGGACACCGCTTCTCCCGGGCGGTGGACCGCTTCTACACCATACCCGAGCCCCAGGCAAGGGACTACGCCGAAGCGCTCATCGACATCGTGCGGAGGGAAGGCGTGGACGTCTACGTCCCGGTGTGCAGCCCGGCCGGCAGCTACTACGACGCCCAGGCGAAGGAGGCGCTCTCGGAGTATTGCGAGGTCATGCACTTCGACCCGGAGACGCTCCGGAGACTGGACGACAAATACGAGTTCGCCGTCACCGCGGCCTCGTTCGGCCTCGCCGTGGCGGACTCCCACCGCATCACGGAGCCCGAGCAGGTGATGGACTTCGACTTTGACGGACGGGGGCGGAAGTACATCCTCAAGAGCATCCCCTACGACCCCATCCGGCGGCTGGACCTGACCCGGCTGCCCCGCGACACCGCGCGGGAGACGGAGGCGTTTGTCCGGGCCTTGCCGATCTCGGAGGACAAGCCGTGGGTCATGCAGGCGTTTATCCCGGGGCGGGAGTATTGCACCCACAGCACCGTGCGCGAGGGAGAACTGCAGGTGCATTGCTGTTGCGAGTCGTCGGCCTTCCAGATCAACTACGAGATGGTGGACAAACCCGAGATCGAGGAGTGGGTCCGCCGGTTCGTCGGCGGTCTGGGGCTCACCGGACAGGTCTCCTTCGACTTTATCCAGGCCGACGACGGACGGGTCTACGCGATCGAGTGCAACCCCCGCACCCATTCGGCCATCACGATGTTCTACGACCACCCGGACCTGGCGAGGGCCTACCTGGAGAAGGGTCCCCCCGTCGTTCTCCCCACTGAATCGAGCCGCCCGACCTACTGGCTCTACCACGAGGTCTGGCGGATGTTGTCGAACCCTAGGAAGGCCAGGCAGAGGTTGGAGATAGTTCTTGGCGGCAAGGAGGCGATCTTCGATTGGTCCGACCCGCTCCCGTTCCTGATGGTCCACCACGCGCAGATCCCCTGGCTGCTCCTGGAAAACCTGCGACAGCTCAAGGGTTGGACCCGGATCGACTTCAACATCGGCAAGCTCATCGAGCCGGGGGGAGATTGATCATGCCGCTGCGCGTTCTGCACCTGACCGGGTCCGCGGTGAGCGAGTTCTACTGCGATCTGTCCCGCCTCTACGCCCAAGACTGCCTGGAGTCCTGCGCCGACCCGGAGCTCTACGAGTTCCACATCGCCTACGTGACGCCAGATCGCCGGTGGCGGTTCCCGGCCGACCTTAGCCGCGAGTCCATAGCCGCCGCCAGCCCCATGCCTCTTGCCGAGGCGGTTCGGCGGCTGACCGCGCTCGGCATCGACGTGGTGGTGCCGCAGATGTTCTGCGTCCCCGGCATGACGTACTACCGGGCCCTGTTCGATCTTCTGGACATCCCCTACGTCGGCAACACCCCGGACGTGATGGCGCTCTCCACTAACAAGGCGAGGGCGAAGGCGGCCGTGGCGGGGGCGGGGGTCGGCGTGCCCCGGGGAGAGCTGCTCCGGCCCGGCGACGATCCCTCCGTCGACCTGCCGGCGGTGATCAAACCCGTGGACGCGGACAATTCCCTCGGGCTGGCGTTCGTCCGCGACCGCTCCGACTACGCTGCCGCCCTAAAGACGGCATTCGCCCATTCAGACGAGGTGCTGGTGGAGCGGTACATCGGGCTCGGCAGGGAAGTCCGGTGTGGCATCGTCGCCCGGGATGGTCAGCTCGTCTGCCTGCCCCTAGAAGAGTACAGCATCGACAGCGAGCGGAAGCCCATCCGGGACTACGACGACAAGATAAACAAGAACCAGAACGGAGACCTGAACCTCGTCGCCAAAGACACCACCAGAGCCTGGATCGTCGATCCCGAAGACCCCCTCACGGAGAGGGTCTGGGACGCCGCCAAAAAGTGCCACGCCGCCCTGGGCTGCCGGCACTACAGCCTCTTCGATTTCCGCATCGACCCGGGCGGGCGACCCTGGTTTTTGGAAGCCGGCCTTTACTGCTCCTTCGCCCGGAAGAGCGTGATCCCCATGATGGCAAAAGCCTCAGGTATGCCCCTGGAGAAGCTGTTCCAGACGGCACTAAACAGTTCGATGGGACGGGGGAACTGAGCCGTGGCCGCCGGAGATCGGGATCCCGTGGCTACCGATCGGACGACGGTCCATCGCGCCCGGAGTCTGGCGTGGGAGCGCCGGCAGCGGCCTTCACATCCCGCCGGCGTCCACCACCACCGTGCGCCGCCGACACGGACTCGACCGGCACTCGCCGGTCCCGTTCGTACCCACGAGTTTTGAACCTAGCGAAAGGATGGCAAAGTGAATCACACCGTTCTGGACCCCATCGGCGTCAGGGTGACCGGGCTGTCGCTCGGAGAGCTCGACCCCGGACAGGTCTCGCGGCTCAGGGACCTGCTCGCCGAGCACGGCGTCCTGATCATGCCCGGCCAACACATCGACGACGCCGCTTTCGTCGCCTTCTTGAAGGGGTTCGGCGAGCTGGCCTTCACTAAGGGCGAGACCGCAGCTCCGGGCTTCCCCGACCTGAACGTGGTCAGCAACGTCGGGCGCAAGACGCCCCCGCGCAGCACGTTCCACGTGGACACCAGCTACGTGCGCCGCCCGCCCGCCTACACGGCGCTTCGCGCGGTCGAGATACCATCGGAGGGGGGCGAGACGCTTTTTACCAACCAGTACCGGGCGTTCGAGACGCTGCCCCCCGAGGTGCGCGGGAGGCTCGCGGGCAGGAAGATCAAGCACGTGGTCTCCGGCCTGGACCTGGACGACAACGACGAGACGGCCGCCGAGCACCCCGTGTTCCGCCGGCACCCACTCTCGGGCCGCACCGCCCTCTACATGTCCACGCCCAAGCGCTGCGTCGCCGTTAGCGGCCTGCCGGAGGCCGAAGCCGAAGAGACGATTCGCTCCCTCTTCGAGCACTCGACCAGGGAAGACAACACCTACCGGCACGCCTGGTCCCCCGGCGACGTCGTCATGTGGGACAACGCCTGCGTCTTGCACCGCGCCGACCACGACGGCGTCGTCGGGGACCGGGTGATGCACCGCGGGATGGTGGCAGGATACGGCGCGCGTGTCCCGGCCAACGCCTAGCCGGCCAACAGTGGGACGCGCCATCTCCGCGGGCGCCGCCGACGAGGGACGGTGCTTGCCGGGCGGACGCGGGAGAGAAACGCGGCGTCTCGCGCCGGGAAGCGGCGCGACGTCGTGGGCGGGCAACATTCGTGGACCGCCGGGTTGCTCGCTTGCACGGTTACCGAGAACACCCGGGCCGCGCGGCCTGGGAACAGGCGCTAGGAAAGGATAGGTACTGTGACGGCCATTCTGTTTGGCTCCATCAGCACGATCTCGGACACGTCCGAGCTGCAGCGACAGGCGTTCAACCGGGCCTTCGAAGCCCACGGGCTCGACTGGCACTGGGACCGAGAAGGGTACATAGAGATGCTGGAGAAGAGCGGCGGGCAGAAGCGGGTCGCCGACTACGCCCGTTCCCTGGGAGAGACCGTCGACGCCGGGGCGATCCACCGTTCGAAGTCGGAGATATTCCAGAACCTCCTGGCCGAGTCCCGAGCGAAGCCCCGCGCCGGCGTCGCCGAGACGATACGGGACGCGAAGAGCAGGGGTTCGAGCGTCGCCCTGGTAACGACGACGTCCCCCGAAAACGTCTCGTCGCTGCTGAAAGCCTTGCGGCCCGGGATTGAGGTTGGCGACTTCGACCTGATCGTGGACTCTTCCAGCGTGGCGCAGCCCAAGCCGGACAAGGCGGCCTACTCTTTCGCGCTGGAGACCCTGGGCGAGGGGCCGGACGACAGCATCGCTGTCGAGGACAACGTCGAAGGGGTGGAAGCGGCGGTCTCGGCGGGTCTGAGTTGCGTTGCCTTTCCAAACGTGAACACCGCCACCCACGACTTCGGGAGGGCGCAACGTCTGGTCGAGCGGCTGGATCCCGACGAGTTGCAGGGCCTCATCCCGACGAGATAGCTCATCCGAAACGTCGAGCAACCCGCGTGAAGCGTCGTGCCCCACGAGCGGAGGCGCCGTCGGCCTGCTTCACCGGCCGAGAAACGACGACCGCGACGAGCCGAAGAGCGCCTGGCTCAGGCTCTACCGGGGGCGAGCGGAGGCTCCCGCTCGCCCTTCCCGCCCTCGTCTCTTGCCCCGACAGCCGCCGGGGTACTTCCGGGACGAGAACCAGCCGAGGTCCTTTGGACGGCTCAGGATTGCCCAGCGGTCTCGCGAGGGTCTCCGGCCCTCCCGAAGGCCGCCTCGGCGTGGTCGGGCAGCAGGCGTTCCCAGAACCCGGCCAGCAGCGAGAGCTCCTCCTCGGAGAAGCGCCCGGTGAAGTGCTCGCGGACCCCGGCGAAGTGCGTCTTCGTCGCGGCCTCCAGCCGGGTCCGGCCCTCCCCGGTCAACGCCACGCGGTTTACCCGGCGATCCCGCGCGTCGGGCTCCTTGCGCGCGAGCCCGACCTTCTCCAGCCGGCCGACGAGGTGCGTGATCGCGCCCTGCGAGAGCAAGGTCTCCCGCGCGAGCTCGGACATGCGGACACGACCCCCCGCCCGGCCAACCAGGAAGAGTACCTCCCACTCCGAGAGCGAAAGATCGTGCCCGCGGCGCAACTCGACGTCGAGCCGGCGGGTGAGCGCGCCCGAGACGCGCAGCATCCCGGTCCAGGCGAGCACCTCGTCGGGGAAAAGCTCGACCGCCTCCGAACACTCCCCGGCCTGCCCTTGATTTACTTTAGCGTTCAAGTATAATCTCCCCATTAGTTTAGTGTTGAAGTATTTCTACCACAAGGAGGTTCACGTGCAGGCATTGGTTATCCGTCCGGATCTCGCCCCCGGCCCCGCGGGGTGCGTCGGGGCGGCCCCCGTCAGTGGAACGCCGGTAACGAACTTCGAGAAGGAGGAGATCTGATGCCGACGCGTATCGTGGGACTTGAAGAGCACGTGGTTTTGCCGGTGCTGCTCGACGCCTGGTCGCGGGTGGGGGTGCCGCGGATCCCGGAGTACGGCTACGGCGAGGAGCCGATAGCCCGGCGGCTGCGGGACGTCGCCGAAAAGCGCCTGGCCGACATGGATGACCAGGGCGTGGATATGCAGGTGCTGTCCCTGAGCAACCCCGGCGTGCAGAACCTCTCGGCCGCGGACGCCGTGGCCGTCGCCCGCGAGGCGAACGACGGGCTCGCGGAGATCGTGCGCGGCAACCCGGGGCGGTTCCAGGCGCTCGCGGCCATCCCGACCCCGGACCCGGAGGCGGCGCCCGCGGAGTTGGAGCGCGCGGTCACCGAGCTCGGCTTCCGCGGCGCGATGCTCTACGGGCGTACGGGGGACGCGAAGGCCGACGACCCGCGGTTCGAAGACCTCTACGCCGCCGCCGAGCGTCTCGGGGTGCCGCTGCACTTCCACCCGCAGGCGCCCGTCGGCCCGGTCATCGAGGCCTACTACGCCGGGATCGGCGGCGGCGTCGACTTCGCCCTCGCGACCTTCGGCCTCGGGTGGTACTACGACCTCGGCGTGCAGCTCTTGCGCATGGTCTTCACCGGCGTCTTCGATCGGCACCCGGACCTGCAGGTGATCTCGGGTCACTGGGGCGAGGTCGTGCTCTTCTTCCTCGACCACATCCAGACCATCCAGGGGACGGCGGACCTGGAGCGCCCGCTCATGGACTACTTCCGCCAGAACTTCTGGGTGACGGGCAGCGGTACGACGAGCGAGCGCTACCAGCGGTGGACCGCCGAGGTCGTGGGCACGGACCGCATGATGTACTCGACCGACTACCCGTTCACCTACGGCACCGGAGACCCCTTCCTCGACACGAGCGGCGGGGTCGGGCGGTCGTTCCTGGAGGACGCGCCGTTCACCGACGAGGAAAAAGCCGCCATCGGGTCCGGCAACTGGGAGAGGCTGACCGGCCAGCTCCCGGCGGCCCCCGCGTGACCCCGACAGAGTACTACCGGAAGCAGGAGAGAGGAGAAGGGCCGATGCGAGAGACGTGCACGCTGGATCACCTGAAAGACTACTGCGGTCGCAAGCCGGGTTCGACGTCGGGCTTTCCATTCAGCCCGAAGTTCCTGGCGTTCGAGGTGCGGGGCAGGATCTTCGCCGTGCTGTACGTGGAGGAGTCGCCGGTGAAGGTGACCCTCAAGTCAGACCCCGAAGAGAGTCGCCTCCTGCGCGAGCGCTACCCGTCCGTCGTCGACCCGGCGCGGTACTTCGACGAACGCACCTGGAACGTCCTCACCTGCGACGGGACCGTCCCGGACGAGGAGGTAGCGGATCTGCTGGACGCCTCCTACGACATCGTCGTCGACGGGCTCAAGAGGTCCGACAAGGAGGCACTGCAGCGGGCCGGTAGCCGTTGAAGCCCCAAGCTCCAACGATACCGCCGCGCTCGTCGTGGTGTTGCCCGCACGACGCGGCGCGAGTATGTGCTCCGGCCGGCGTCTGGCCGGGACAGCCAGCGAAGGAGGAACGCCAGAATGACCTCTCGTGAGCGTCACTATTTGAAGGTGCGCGGACCCTTCGACCTGGCCGAGGTCGCGATCATGGGCTTCGGCAACCGGGACGAACCGGACTTCGACGGGGTACTGCGCCTGGCGTTCTGCCTCGACGGCGACTACGAGCGTCAGGTCGGGGTCGAAGCCCGCCAGACGAAGGAGTCCGTCAGGCTGGACGTTGCCCTGCCGTCCGGTGCCCCCCCGCTGAATTCGGACGAGGCCGGGCGGTTGCGGGCCCAGGCCGGTCGGGTCATCTCGCTGGATCACGACGGGGCTGCGTTCCAGAGGTTGTGCGCGTCCGACCCCGTGCTTGCCGCCGCTTACCGGCGCGCTCCCGGGTTCCGTCCCGAGCTCTTCTACTCCCCATACGAGGCGGCGGTTTGCTCGATCGTCAGCGCGCGCCGCAGCAGGCGTCAGGGCCTCGCCCAGTTGGCCCGGCTCGCCGAGCAATTCGGGGCGAGCATCAGACTCGCCGGTCAGTCGGTCTCGGCCCTGCCCGCGCCGAGCCAGCTCCTGCAGGTGCAGGGGATGCGCGGTCTTTCGGATGAGCGGATCTCCCGCCTCCACGCGGTCGCCGAGGCCGCGGGCAGGGGGGAGCTCGACGCCGGCCGGCTGCGTCGCCTGCC
>CAXUFZ010000086.1:0-12268 GCA_964250345.1 uncultured Rubrobacteraceae bacterium | reverse complement strand
GTCGTGTACAGCGTGGCCGGGCCGGGGGCGCGGGCGGCGACGGAGGACAGCGGGGACCGGGAGTTCGTCGCGGTGGACTTCGTGGCGGCCAACCAGACCGGCGCCCGCGTGGGGGTGCGCCCGAGGGCCATCCTGGAAGGGGACGGCGGGGGGCGGTACCGGCTCGACGGCTCTATCGAGGCGCCCAACCTGGCGGGTGGGCGGATGGTGCTCGACGGCGGTCAACGGCGGGCTTCGACCCTTTTCTTCCGGGTCCCCAACGGGGTGACGCCGGAGCGGCTGGGCCTGCGCGCCGCGGATCAGGACGTCAGGTTCGACCTGTTGACGGACCGCCGGGACCTCCTGCCCCCGGACGACTTTCTGCGCGTCTACCACCTGTACTTCAACCAACGGGCCTACGAGGAGGCCTACGAGATGATCGACCCGACCACCACCGGGGACGTCACCCTCGGGGACTGGCTGACGTTCTACGAACCCCTCTGGGGCCGCGCCTACCTCGGCCTGGACTCCCTCACCCGCCTCTTCGTGGCCGGCGACGAGGCCTCGTTCGAGATGGACCGCACGTTCTACGGCCGGGATGGGGATCCGGTCTCCGACCCCGTGCTCAACGCCCCCGTCGTGCAGGACATGGTAAAGACGGATGGAACGTGGAGCCTAATCCTCGGCGACGACCTCGCGGCGGATATAGCCGCCGAGGTCCCGCAGTTCGCGCCCCCGTCAGAAGACCCCCCGCCAGAGTCCACAACGCCCGAGACGACCGCCCCCGAGACCACCGCGCCGGAGCCGACCATGCTGGAGCCGACCGCGCCCGAGGCAACCGGCTTCAGGACGACGGGGGCGTCCGCCTCCACCTCGCCGGCGGCAGACTAGGACCGTACGGCCCGGCGGCCGATCGCGTACCGAACATGCGCTGGTGGTCCCCGCCACCAGGAACACCATATGTAGGAGCGGGTGCAAGGACGGGAGCCAGGGAGTACCCTTAGCCCATGCTGACCGCGACCGCCGAAGGACATACGATCCTGGGGATAGACCCTGGCACGGCGACGATGGGTTGGGGCGTCATCCGGCAGCAGGGAACGCGGCTGCGGTACGTGCAGCACGGCGCGATCACGACGCCCCCCGACTGGCCGATGCCGCGGCGCCTCGGGCGCCTCTTCGACGGGGTGACGCAGCTCGTCCAGGGATACCGGCCCGACACCGTGGCGGTCGAGGAGCTCTTCTTCAACACCAACGTGACCACGGCGATCACGGTCGGGCAGGCGCGGGGCGTGGCGATACTGGCGGCATACCGGGCCGGGATCGAGGTTTCGGAATACACCCCGCTCCAGGTCAAGCAAGCGGTGACGTCCTACGGGCGGGCGGACAAGCGGCAGGTCCAAGAGATGGTCAAGGCCTTGTTGGGTTTGCCGGAGATCCCCCGCCCCGACGACGCCGCCGACGGCCTCGCCATCGCCATCACCCACGCCTTTTCCAGCCCCTTGTCTGGAAAGGTGGGGGTGGGGAAATAGCCAACGTGCGGGATAATTAGCCGATGATATACAGGCTTCGTGGAACGTTGGTAGAGAAAGACGCCGAGGGCGTGGTGATAGACGTCGGCGGTGTCGGATACCGCGCCTCGGCGTCGCTGTCGACGCTGCGGGCGCTGCCCGCCCTCGGCGAGGAGTGCGTTGTGCACACGCGGATGGTGGTGCGCGAGGACGCGATGCTCTTGTTCGGGTTCGCGGCACGCGAGGAGCGGGCGGCCTTCGACGCGCTCACGGCGGTGAGCAAGATCGGGCCGAAGATCGCCGTCGCTATATTGTCGTCGATGTCCCCCGAGGAGATCGTGGAGGCCGTCGGCCGGGCCGACATCCTGAAGTTCGCCTCCGTGCCGGGCCTGGGCAGGAAGACGGCCGAGCGGCTGGTGCTGGAGCTCAGGGGCAAGGACCTCGCGGTCTTCGGCGCGGAGCCGTCACTGGCCGGTGGCAACGGCGGTGGTGGCGGCCCGTTCATGGAGGCGCGGGAGGCGCTCACGGCGCTCGGGTACTCGTTGGAGGACTCCGAGAAGGCCCTCAAGGAGGTGCCGCCCCAGGACTCCACCGAGAAGTATATAAAGGAGGCGTTACGGCGGATAAGGAGCAGGCGGTGAGCGCCGAAGAGATGGACGATTTTACGACGCGCGGGGGTGAGACCACGGACGGGCCGCCCATCGAAGAGGACATCACGGGTGCCGCGGGGGTCCACGACCTTCCGATGGACCCGCAGGAGCTCGAGGACGAGGACGACCGGACCTTACGGCCCCAGTCGCTCGACGAGTTCGTCGGGCAGGAGCAGATGAAGGAGAACCTGAGGATCTTCGTCGAGGCGGCGAAGCGGCGGGCCGAGCCTTTGGACCACGTGCTGTTCGCCGGGCCTCCCGGACTCGGGAAGACCAGCCTCTCGCGCATTCTGGCGTCCGAGATGGGGGTCAACATCCACACTACGAGCGGGCCCACGCTCGAGCGTGCCGGGGACATGGCGGCGATCCTGACGAACCTGGAGCACGGGGACTTTTTGTTCATCGACGAGATCCACCGCCTCAACCGCCAGATAGAGGAGGTCCTCTACCCGGCCATGGAGGACTTCGCCATGGACATCGTGCTCGGCCAGGGGCCGTCGGCCCGCACGATCCGAATGGACCTCCAGCCGTTCACCCTCGTCGGCGCCACGACCCGCACGGGCCTGATGACCAAGCCGCTGATGGACCGCTTCGGGATCTCCGAGCGGCTCGACTACTACGGGCCGGACGACCTGGAGAAGATCGTGGTCCGCAACGCGGACATCCTGGACATCCCCACCACCGACGACGGCGCCGAGCAGCTCGCCCGTCGCAGCCGCGGGACCCCGCGCATCGCCAACCGCCTGCTCAAGCGGGTGCGGGACTTCGCGCAGGTCAGGCGCGACGGCCGCATCGACGCGGAGACGGCGGACGCGGCGCTCAAGATGCAGGGCGTCGACATCCTCGGCCTCGACAAGATCGACCGCGACTACCTCGGCCTCATCGTCGAGAAGTTCGACGGCGGCCCGGTCGGCGTCGGGACGCTCTCCGTCGCGCTCGGAGAGGCCAGGGACACGGTCGAGGACGTCTACGAGCCGTACCTGTTGCAGAGCGGCCTGATCCAACGCACCAGCCGCGGGCGCGTCGCCACCCGCCGGGCCTACGACCACCTCGGCGTCCCGACGCCGAGCGCCGAGTAGGCGGCCCGCTAAAGCCGCGCGGCGGACCGGCCGACAACCCGGTCATGGATCTGATGCGCGGAAAAGAAGACGCGGGCGAGGCCGCGGATCTCCGCACGAGCCTCGCCTTCGTCGCCTTCGCCCTCTCCCACACCGCCTGCGGCGACGGCCCCGTCGAGCTACGCGTGGACGAGCGTTGCCTGCTCGAGTGGTGCCCCGACTGCTCGGAGCTGGAGATCTTCACCTCTTCGCACGCCTGACGACTCGTGGAATTGGGGTGTCGGGCGTCCGGTGTGTCTCCGCATTCCCGGCCTGATCCGGCGTGCCACGGGGCGCGTGACCCCCGTGGAGATACCCTAATGCGCCCGTGATTACTTTGGGAAAGCGCGGGTACACAGAGGTCAGAGGCTGAACGTTGGACGATAAAGCGACGACATCACACGCTGACGGGCTGGAGCGGTTGGACCGGGCTCCCAAGCTTGCGGACGCGTTGAAGAGGGGTATCGTCGTCTCCGTGCAGACCTGGAGCGGGCGGGAGGTTATCGGGGTGGTCTGCGATCGGGATACGGCCGGGTTGCTCCTGGACGTGGAGAAAGACGGCAACGGCGCGGACGGGTACTCGTTCTTGCCGTGGACCAGCATCGAGCAGGTAAACATACGGGCGGTGACCCAGCGGCGGGTAAAGTTCCTCCAGGGCTGATCCGGCGGACGGAGTTTGGGGGTTAGGTTTGGCCTGGCGTTGGCGGTTTGCGACGGCGGCGAGGGACGCTGAGCACTGGTTCGACCGGCTCCGCTTCAACTTCAAGCGCCGGTTCGGGCTGTTGGATCGGTTCGAGATCCTGCCGTACAGGGGACACGGCACCGCCGAACGTCTCTTTCTGAGGGGACGGGTGCTCGAAGAGAGCGGCATCTCCCGCTCCTCGCAGGACGACACCATCTGGAGCAACCTGCGCAACATGGTCCGGCGTTTCGGCAGCGACGAGATCGCCGGCGCGCGGGTGCGGGCCTCGTTTCGCGGCGTGAAGGCCGTGACGGTCGCGGACGAAGAGGGATTCTTCGATATCCGGCTCGAGCTCGACGAGCCGCTGGACGGCCCGGGTGGGTGGCAGGAGATGCGGCTGGATCTTGTCGGTCCCTCCTCTCCGGGCGGGGGGGCGGTGAGTTCGACCGGGCAGGTGCTCGTGCCGGTGCGGGCGCGGTTCGGGGTGATCAGCGACCTCGACGACACGGTGGTCCATTCGAGCGCCACGAACGTGCTGAAGATGGCCTGGATCGTGGTCAGGAACAACGCCCACACCCGGCTCCCGTTCGGGGGCGTGGCGGCCTTCTACGAGGCCTTGAGGATCGGGCCGGAAGACGGGCTCGAGAACCCCATCTTCTACGTGTCGAGCAGCCCGTGGAACATCTACGACCTTCTGGAAGACTTTCTGGACGTCCACGGCGTGCCGGCCGGGCCGCTGTTCTTGAAGGACTGGAGCCCCACGGTGCTCGGCGAGCACCACGACCACAAGCTGGGGATGATCCGCACGTTGTTGGAGACCTATCCCGAACTCCCGTTCGTCCTGCTCGGGGACTCCGGGGAGCAGGACCCCGAGATCTACCATCGGGCCGTCGAGGAGCACCCGGGCCGCATAGAGACCATCTACATCCGCGACGTGTCGGGCGACAGGCGCGACGCCGGGGTGCGCGAGATAGCCCGGCGCGTGGCCGAGCTCGGGACGGAGATGGTCCTCGTCCGCGATAGCTCGTCGGCGGCCGAGCACGCGGCCTCACGGGGCCTGATCCGGCAGGAGGCCGTGGACCTCGTCCGCGCCGCGCGGACGAAGGCCGCCAACCCCTAGCCCGCACCCAATCCGGCATCCGTGACGGCGCCTTCGGAGGCGGAGGAGACGAGGGCGGCGTACTTGGCGAGGACGCCGGTCGAGTAGCGCGGCGGGGGCTCCGTCCAGCCGGAGAGGCGGGAGCGCAGCTCCTCGTCGTCGAGGTCCACGTTGAGGGTGCGGTTCTCTATGTCGAAGGTGACGGTGTCGCCGTCGCGGAGGGCGGCTATGGGGCCGCCGTGGGCGGCTTCGGGGGCGACGTGGCCGGCCATGAGGCCGCGGGTGGCGCCGGAGAAGCGGCCGTCGGTGAGGAGGGCGACCGTCTCTCCGAAGCCCTGGCCGACGAGAGCGGCGGTCACGCCGAGCATCTCGCGCATCCCGGGCCCGCCGCGGGGTCCCTCGTACCGGATCACGACGACGTCCCCGGCCACTATCTCCCCGGCCTGCACGGCGGCCATCGCCTCCTCCTCGGAATCGAAGACGCGGGCTGGGCCCGAGTGGTGCATCCGAGTGTAGCCGGCGACCTTGACGACGCAGCCCTCGGGGGCGACGTTGCCTTTAAGGATCACGAGCCCACCCGTCGGCCTGAGCGCATGCTCGACGGTCGCCACGACGTCCTGGCCCTCGTCTTCCTCGGCCTCCCCGAGCTCCTCGGCGACGGTCCTGCCGGAGACCGTGCGCTCGTCGCCGTGGAGCAGGCCCGCGTCGAGCAGGTGTTTGCCGAAGAGCCTCGTGCCGCCGGCGCGGTCGAGGTCGACGGCGGTGTAGCGCCCGCCGGGCTTGAGGTCGGCGATGATCGGGGTCCGGTCGCTGACGCGGTCGAAGTCGTCGATGTCGAGCGGGATGCCGGCCTCGCGGGCTATCGCCAGGAGGTGCAAGACGAGGTTGGTCGAGCCGCCGCTCGCGGCGCCCGCGGCTATCGCATTCTCGAAGGACTCACGGGTGAGGATGCGGTCGGGGGAGAGGCCGCTCTCCAGGAGGCGCATGACGAGCCTTCCGGCCTCGACGCAGGCGGCGTCTTTGCGGCCGTCGAGGGCCGGTGGGCTCGCGGAGCCGAAGGGGGAGAGGCCGAGGAACTCCAGGGCCATCGCCATCGTGTTGGCGGTGTACTGGCCGCCGCAGGCACCGGAACCGGGGCAGGCGCCCTCTTCGAGCTCGAGGAGGTCGGCGTCGGACATCTTGCCGGCGGCGTTGGCACCGACGCCCTCGAATACGTCCTGGACGACGACGTCGCGGCCCTTGAAGCGGCCCGGTTGGATGGAGCCGGAGTAGACGATCACGCCAGGGATACCCAGCCTGACGTGGGCCATCGCCGCCGCCGGGATGGTCTTGTCGCAGCCGACGATGGTGACGACGGCGTCGTACATGTAGCCGCGGCCGACGAGCTCGATGGAGTCCGCGATGAGCTCGCGCGAGACGAGGCTCGTCCTCATCCCCTCCGTTCCCATCGTGATGCCGTCGGAGATGGAGACGGTGTTGAGCTCCATCGGCGTGCCGCCGGCCTCGCGGACGCCCTCCTTGACCTTCTCGGCGAGGTGGCGGTGGTTGTAGTTGCACGTGTTGGTCTCGGTCCACGAGTGCGCGACCCCGACGATGGGCCGGCTGAGGTCCTCGTCCGTGAAGCCCACGCCTTTGAGGTATGAGCGGGCCGGCGCCCGGTCGCGGCCGTCGAGGATGCGGCGGCTCTTGTGGCGGGTGTCTACGGTCTCCATAACGTCTCCCACTGGCTGAAGTTTCCTGTCCTCCGAGTATATGAAGCCGCGCGGCGGTGGGGGGGGGCGCCCCCGGCGCGGGCGGCGGCCCCCCCCCCCCCCCCAGGGGAGGGGTGGGGGGGGGCGCCACCGCCCGAATCCTTGCGGGTAGAATCGGGGGGTCGCAGAATACGAGAGGATAGGATCCCATGCAGGCTGAGGACCAAAGGCATCGCGTCAGCCCGGAGACGCGCATCGGGCACGTCCACCTGAAGGTCGCCAACATCGAACGGGCCCTGGGCTTCTACCGGGACATCCTGGGCTTCGAGGTCACGCAGTGGTACGGGGACGACGCGGTCTTCCTATCGGCCGGCGGCTACCACCACCACATCGGCCTGAACACCTGGATGAGCCGCGACGCCCCGCCGGCGCCGGGGAGATCGGCGGGTCTCTTCCACCTCGCTGTCCTCTACCCCGAAAGGCGGGAGCTTGCCCGGGCGCTCCGGTGGCTGCTCGACGCGGCGTACCCGCTGGACGGGGCCTCCGACCACGGCGTCTCCGAGGCGCTCTACCTGCGCGACCCGGACGAGAACGGCGTGGAGCTCTACCGGGATCGCCCGCGCGAGGAATGGCCCCGCGACGCGGAGGGCGGGCTGGTCATGGTCACCCGGCCGCTCGACCTGGAGGGGCTTCTCGCGGAGCTCGACGTCTAGGGGCGGGTGGTCCCCGGCTCGCGTAAGATGGGCCCGTGAGCGGGTACGCGAGCGTGGAGGCCGAGAGGCGTCGCCCCGGGGAAGGGACGCTCTTTGGCGCCACGGCCGTGCTGGCGTACCTGGCCCTGATCAAGCTCGCGGCGCACCTGCTCACCGCGGACAACTACGGCTACTTCAGGGACGAGCTCTACTACATGGCCGCCAGCCGGCGCCTGGAGCTCGGCTACGTGGACTTCCCGCCGTTCGTGGCCCTCGTCACCGCCGCCGCGCGCGCCACGCTGGGCGACTCGCTCCTCGCTTTGCACCTCCTGCCGGCGCTGGCGGGGTGCGCGGTCGTCGTGCTCTCGGGGCTCATGGCGCGCGAGCTCGGGGGCGGACGCTTCGCGCAGGGGTTGGCCGCGCTCGCGGCCCTCGTCGCGCCCAACTTTCTCGTCTTCGGGACCTGGATCTCCATGGACGCCTTCGACCAGCTCTTCTGGGTTGCGGCGGCGTACGTCCTGCTGCTCATCCTCAAGCGGGACGAGCCGCGGCTCTGGCCCGTCTTCGGGCTCGTGGCGGGCCTGGGGCTGTTGACCAAGCTGACGATGCTCTCCTTCGGGTTCGCGGTGCTGGTGGCCCTGCTGCTCGTGCCCGCCCGGCGGCACCTGCTCACCCCGTGGCCGTGGGTCGGCGGAATCATCGCGCTGGCGTTCCTCGCGCCGTACGTGTACTGGAACGCGACGCACGGGTGGCCCACGCCGGAGTTCTGGGGAGGCTACGGCGGGAAGGTGGACGAGGCCTCGCCGCTGGAGTTCCTCGTCGAGCAGATCGTGACCATGCAGCCGCCGGCCCTGCCGCTCTGGCTCGCCGGGCTGGGCTTTCTCTTGTTCGCCAGGCGGGGCAGGCCCTACCGGGCCCTGGGGCTGGTCTACCTGATACTGTTCGCGCTGTTCGCGATCTCGAACAGCCGCTTCTACTTTCTGGCCCCGGCCTATCCCATGCTGTTCGCCGCGGGGGCCGTCGCGATCGAGCGGTTCACGGACCGCCGGTGGGGATGGTTGAAGCCCGCCTACCTGGTCGTGCTGGCGGTTAGCGGGCTGATCGTCTCCCCGCTCACGGTGGTCCCCGCGCTCCCGGTGCAGACGCTCGCGGGGATCACCGGCTCCGTGGGGGGCGACGCCGGCATCGAGACCGAGACCCGCGAGGTGGCCGAGCTGCCGCAGAACTTCGCCGACAGGTTCGGCTGGGAGGGGATGGTGGCGACCGTGGCCGGGGTCTACGATGGGCTGCCTGAAGGCGAGAGGTCCGCAGCGTGCATCTTTACCGGCAACTACGGCGAGGCCGGGGCCGTGGACTTCTTCGGTGACCGATACGGGCTACCAGACGCCATCAGCGGGCACAACAGCTACCACGTCTGGGGACCGGGGGACTGCACCGGAGAGCTAATCGTCAGCGTGGGGGTCGACCGGGAGGACCTGCTCGGCATGTTCCGGGAGGTCCGGCGGGCGGCAACCGTCCGCTGCGAGTACTGCATGCCGGACGAAGACAACCTGCCGGTCTACGTCTCCCGAAACCCGGTGGCCCCCATGAAAGAGCTGTGGCCCCAGACAAAGCACTACGACTAGCGCCCCGGACCGCTAGCACGGCGGTACGCGGCCGGAGACCACCGAGCAGCCGTCGAACGGGACCCCGCCGGTGTGGGGGAGGGAGGCGACGCCCCGGCCCGTAGAGGCCTGCGGGCCGCTGCGGGGGTCGGTCGCGGCGAGGCGCTCATCTGTGGCCGGGTCTATTCCGGCGGCCTGGACGAGGGGGACGTCGGAGTACTCGCCCTCGGAGACGACGACGTGGCCGCGGGAGATGAGCTCGGCCTCGGCCGTCGCGGGGACGCGGCCGTCCTCCAGGATGAGCTCCGGCGGGAACTGGGCGTCGAGGCGTTCGGCGTCGATGGCCTGGGCGGGGTTCTGGTCGAAGTCTACGCTGTTCACGATGGCGTGGAGGGCGCCCATGATGATCTGGGACCCGCCGGAGGCGCCGACGACCAGCACCGGCTCGCCGTCGCGCACGACGATGGTCGGGCTCATCGATGACCTGGGACGTTTGCCGGGTTCGGGCGCGTTGGCCGCGCCGGGATCGGAGAAGTCCGTGAGCTCGTTGTTGAGGAGGAAGCCGGTGCCGGGGGCTACGACGGCGCTGCCGAAGGACTGTTCGATGGTGCAGGTGAGGGCCACGGCGTTGCCCGCGGCGTCGATGACGGAGAGGTGTGTGGTGCTGCCCTCCAAGTTGTCCCCGCCGCCGGAGTTCTGGCTCGTGTCGCCGAAGTCGCCGGGGTCGTAGGAGGTGGCGGCCTCGTCGGGGTTTATGTCGTTGCGGCGGCGGTCGGCATAGGCTTCGGCGAGGATCTCCCGGGTCGGGACGTCGGCGAAGTCCGGGTCGGCCACGTACTCCTCGCGGTCGGCGAAGGAGATCTTCTGGGCTTCTGAGAGCGTGTGGAGAAAGTCGGCGGAGGACAGGCCCATCCCGGAGAGGTCGTAGCCTTCCAGGATGTTGAGCATCTGCTGGACGGCGATGCCGCCGGAGCTTGGCGGGGGCATGCCGATAATGCCGTGCCCCCGGTACTGGCCCCTGATCGGCTCGCGCCACCTCGCCTCGTAACCGGCCAGGTCTTCGCGGGTCATCAGGCCCTCGTCTCCCGGGTAGTCGCCGGCGTTCTGCATGTCGGCGACTATGGCGTCCGCTATTTCGCCCCTGTAGAAGGCGTCGGGTCCGTTCTGGGCGATAAGCGCCAGCGTGTCGGCGAGGTCTGGCTGGACCAGCGTGGAGCCGGGCTCGTAGGGAGCCCCATCTACGAGAAATTGTTCCCTGGCGGCCGGGAAGAGCCCCAGCCGGCCGGCGCTCTCGCCCATGGACTCGGAGAGGGACTCGGGGACCTCGAACCCCTCGCGCGCGAGCCGCGTGGCCGGGGCGATGGCCGCGGCCAGATCCACGCTGCCGAAGCGGTCTAGCGCCGCCTGCATCCCGGCCACCGTGCCGGGCACGCCGACGGTCTTGTGGCCGGTGTAGGCGGTGTAGATGCCGTCCCCCTGGAAGGCGTCCGCCGTGATGCCCCGCGGCGCCGTCTCCCTGAAGTCCAGGGCGGCCACCTCGCCGCCGGCCGAGCGGTAGACCATGAACCCGCCGCCCCCGATGCCGCACGACTGCGGCTGGGCCACCCCGAGGGCGAAGGTCGTGGCGACCGCCGCGTCCACGGCGTTCCCCCCGGCGTCCAGGATCTCCGCCCCGGCCCGTGCCGCGGCCGGGGACTCCGAAGCGACCACACCGCCCCCGCTCCGCACCGCCTCGCGGAACAGGGAGCCCTCGTCGGCCCGGGCATCGCCCATGCAGACGACCAGGAGCGTGGCCACGAACAAGCCCGAGACGAGGGATCGGCGCATATCGAAGGTCCTTTCGGATGCGTTTCGGTGAACCCTACTCCATGCGCGTTCCCCGGCGCAAGATCGTGGTCCGAACGCCCGACGCTCGTTGGGAGGCGTTAGCCGGCGGGTGGAGGGCGGTTGTTAGACGCCCCGGCGGGGCGTCTCTACGGGGATCGGGCGCGTGCGGAGCGGTCGGGTCGGGCTTTGGTCTATTCCGGGGATTCTTGGGCGAGGACGGCCGTGGCGTGGGCGGCGCCGTCGGAGAGCTGGTCCAGGGACTTTTTGTTCAGGTTGCTCAGGTCGTCGCAGGCCTCGTGGTAGCACGCGTCGTATGGGGCGCCCGCCTCGCCGCCGAAGGCGTCCGCCTGCTCTCCGGTCTTCGCGCCGCCGGCGCCGGAGAAGAGGCCGCCGGTCGGGATGCCCTCGTCCTGGAATGGGCCGTGGTCCGAGCGACCGTCGAGCGCGGAGTTGGTATCTACCTCTATCCCGCGGCCCTCGAAGTAGTCGGTAAAGGCGTTCTCGACGTCGTCCGGGCCTTCGTAGACGGAGCGGACGAAGTTCGGGGAGCCGACCATGTCGAAGTTGAGGTAGGCGGAGATGTCGTCTATCTGGTCGTTTTCGAGTCCTTCGACGTAGTGCCGGGAGCCGACGAGGCCGAGTTCCTCCGCGCCCCAGAAGGCGAAGCGCACGCGGTTGCGGGGAACGGCGTCGAGCTTTGCCATCTCCTGCGAGATCTCGAGCACCGCCGCCGACCCTGAGGCGTTGTCGTTGATGCCGGGCCCCTGCGGGACGGAGTCGAGGTGCGCCCCGACCACGAGCGTGTTGCCCGCGTCTCCACCCGGCGTCTCCGCTATTACGTTGGTCGTTTCGTTGTCCGAGGCCCCGGCGGCGAAGACCCGGACCTCCTGGCCGCCGTCCCTGGACCGGGAGAGGAGACCCTCGCCGACCGCCGCGCTGACGCCGACGACCGGGATGCCCACGCCGGGACCGTCGAGGGTGCCGCGAAGCAGCCCTTCTTCGCCGGGCTCGCCGGAGTTGAAGATCACGACGGCCGAGGCGCCCGCCTCCTCCGCGTTCTCCGCCTTCTCCCTGAAAACACACGTGCCGCGCCGCATGAGCGCGACGGAACCTCCCTCGAAACCGGCGAAGTCCTCCGCCTCGCAACCGCTCGACGAAGAGTCCGCGTCCACCGGCGCGAGGGACGCCTCCGCCTCCCCACCGGCCGAATACTCCATGAGCGCGAAATCCTCGTTCGGTCGGAAGTCCTGGGTGCTCGCGCTGACCTCCAACTCCGCGTCGCGGAGGGCGGCGGAGCTCGGGAACTCGAAGCTCTGGACCGTCACGTCGTAGCCGGCCTCGCGGAGCGTGCGGGCGACGTACCCCGCCGAGGCGTCGTAGCCCGGCGTGCCGGCGGCGCGGTTGCCGCCGTTCGCGTCGGCTATCTCCTGGAACCGGCG
>CAXUFZ010000085.1:0-12342 GCA_964250345.1 uncultured Rubrobacteraceae bacterium | reverse complement strand
CCGAGATCGCGCCGCCAAAGCCCGCCCTGCCCGACGTCGAGGACGACCGGCGGGAGACCCTCGAGTGGGAGAAGGAGACCCTCGGGCTCTACGTCTCCGACCATCCCTTGCGTCCGGTCCTGCACAAGCTCAAGAAGCACACCGACACCACCGTCTCCGACCTCGATCATTGCCGGGACGGGGAGATGGTGTGGGTCGGGGGGCTAGCGACGAGTGTTCGGACGAACACGACGCGCAAGGGCGACATGATGGGGATGATCCAGCTGGACGACACGCGCGGCCTGGCCGAGATCATGGTCTTCCCGCGGGTCTACGCCAAATGCGCCACCTGCGTGCGCGAGGACGCCGTCGTAAAGGTCAAGGGCCGGGTGGAGCGCAAGGAAGGCATCCCGCGCGTCATCGCGATGGAGATGGAGGAGCTACACCTGGAGCCGGGCCCCGACCCGATCTACCTCGACGCAGCCTCCTTCGTCGGCCGGTCCCGTCGGGAGGCGGAAGAGGCGTTCGGGCTGCTCGCGAAGAGCCCGGGGGCAAGCCCCGTCTTCCTCGTCTCCGACGCCGACGGCCTGGAGGAGCGCATCCTCGACGTCGAGGACTCCTCCGACCTGCACGCGGAGCTCAAGCGGATCCTGGGAAACGGGTGCCTGTCCTACAATCGCAAGGAAGCCCCGACCGCCGAGCCGGAGATGGAGCAGGTCTCCTAAAGGTTCCCGACGTCGGGTTCCCTCTTTCGAGCGCGTCGTCCGCCCGGTAGACTCACGGTCACGCGAGGAGGTTTGACCTGTGAGGAGCGACGGGGTTCTGCGCGGTGGTTGCCAGTGTGGTGTGGTGCGTTACGTGGTCCAGGTTGAGAGCACGGACGCCTACTGCTGCCACTGCCGCATGTGCCAGAGGGCCTTCGGTAATCTTTTTGGCGTGTTCCTGGCCGTTGGACGGGAGAACATCGGTTGGGAGAACGGGGAGCCCGCGTACTTCGAGTCCTCCGCGATAGCGCGTCGCGGCTTCTGTCGGGAATGCGGGACGCCGCTGACGTTCGAGTACCTGGACGACGAGAAGGAGATCCACGTGACCGTCGGTAGCCTGGACGAGCCGGGACGTGCGCGTCCCGTCGGGCACTTCGGGTCCGAGAGCATCGTAGAGCCATTCTTTACCGACGACGGGCTGCCGCGGGAGCGCACGGCTGAGAGCGAAGAGTTGGCGGCGAGGTGGCGGGCGGCGCACGAATTGCCGTCGGGTTCCTGAGCGGCCGGCGGGTTGGAGATCCCGGAGCTCGTCTCCCGTTATCCCGTGCTGTACCACATGGCGGAGGACGGTAGCTGGGAGAGCATTCAGAGGCTCGGGCTACTGAGCACCAGCGCGTTGCTCGACAGGTTCGAGGTGGGGGGCGGGCGGAGGTTCCAGATAGAATCCGCCCGCCGGCCGGAGATGGAGCTTGTGGAGCATACGGAGCACGGTCGTGCCCTGATCCGGGACAACAAGCCGATGCAGGAGAAGACCCTGGAGCGGTGCCTGACGGGCATGAGCCCGCGCGAGTGGTACGAGACCCTCAACGGCAAAGTCTTTTTCTGGGTGGACCGGAAGCGCCTGCTCAAGCTGCTCGGTGCCAGGGCTTACCGGGATCGCCCGCACCTCGTGCTGGAACTGGACACCGAAGAACTGCTCCGACGACACGCCAACCACGTTATGGTCTCCCCGATCAACTCCGGCGCCACCTTTACGATGAACCCGGCCCCTCGCGGCACCGACACCTTCCGACGCATCGAGGACCATCCCAAAAACAAACCCGTCGTCGAGGTCACCGTCGATTACGCTGTTCCAAACGCCGCTGATTTCGTCCTGTCGGTGAGCCGGTGGCACGGTGGCGAGAGGCTGGAAGAGGTACGGAGTCGTAGAGGGCGACCATGATCGACGTCGGGCCCCACGGAGCCTTTTGCGCGAACCAGAAGCAGGGAGCAAAACCCGGTTACGTTCGCGCATCCGTAAAGTAGCTGCAAAACATAAGTATTGTTCGGCAAGAGACCCTCGCTGGCGGTCCCGGAAAGCACCTATTCCGCAGGTTCGCGCGGATCTACTCCAGACCCCTTTGTCCAACGGGGTTTAGAATGGCGCCGTTGCGCCCGGCCTTCGGGTCGGGCGAGGATTGGAACTCAGCTTGAGGCCACCACCGCCACCATCCCGCAACGTTGCGCCCGGCCTTCGGGTCGGGCGAGGATTGGAACAACGTGACCGCCGATGCCGTCATGGCCGAGAAGCGGTTGCGCCCGGCCTTCGGGTCGGGCGAGGATTGGAACTCGCCCAAGATGGGCGAGACCGATGCCTTGCTCGGGGTTGCGCCCGGCCTTCGGGTCGGGCGAGGATTGGAACGTGGGCTTGGGCGCGCCGTGGCGGGGCAAGGGCTTGGTTGCGCCCGGCCTTCGGGTCGGGCGAGGATTGGAACATCTACAACCACGAGTGGACCCATGACGGTAAGCGTTGCGCCCGGCCTTCGGGTCGGGCGAGGATTGGAACCAGTAGATGAGGTAGTGGACGCCGAAGCGCCGGAGTTGCGCCCGGCCTTCGGGTCGGGCGAGGATTGGAACTATGAGCAGCGTTACGGGCCGGTCCCGGCAGGCCAAGTTGCGCCCGGCCTTCGGGTCGGGCGAGGATTGGAACCACGACGGCATCGCCAGGCCGGGGCGCGGCAAGGTTGCGCCCGGCCTTCGGGTCGGGCGAGGATTGGAACACGCTCGCCGTGAGGGATTTGCGGGACGGGGAATGCGTTGCGCCCGGCCTTCGGGTCGGGCGAGGATTGGAACTCTCTGGCCCGCCTCTCGTCGCCGGTCTCCTCGTAGTGTTGCGCCCGGCCTTCGGGTCGGGCGAGGATTGGAACTGTTCGGGTGGACCCGGGCGGGTGTTGCGGCGGCGTTGCGCCCGGCCTTCGGGTCGGGCGAGGATTGGAACAACGACGCGCACTTGATGGCGATCTTCGTGTGCACGTTGCGCCCGGCCTTCGGGTCGGGGCGAGTTAGTCGAAGGAGGAGTAAGCCATCACGCGCCACTCGTCCCCGGAGGCTCCGCTGGCTTCGAGGTGCACGAACCCCGCCGTGGTGCCGTCCTCGCGGCTGACCTCGACATAGAGGCCCTGGCCGCCGCGTTCGTCGGTGTAGACAGTGTCCACGGTCCCCCATGTCCCTGCTTCGATGCCGAGTTCCGGTACGCCCTCAGGGATCGCGACCAGATCGAGTTCCCGATACGTGGTATGTGTCTTTGATGCCATAGAACAATATTATAGCGTGTGCGTTATAGAGAAGGGGCGTTAGACGGACGGGTAAGCGTTTGTGAAATGCGGGCGATCTTCGTTCGTGGGCGAGGCCGGATCGAATGCCCATCCGGTCTTGACCGGTCCCTCATGGCCGTTCGGCCCCCGGAAGTTGGGGATAAGGAGTTGCCACTGACGGATGACACGCTCCGGCTCTTCGATCACCTTCGACACGCGTTCTTCCGGCTTGGCCTGGGGGAGTTGCTCCCGGATCAGGCGCTCCAGCAGTTCCGCGTCCCCCTCGCCAATACCGAATACGGTTTGCCACAACCTTAGCTTGTGCCTGCCGACCGGGTGCACGGGGGAGAGCAGATACTCTTCCAGCTTTCTCCGCTCGATAATTCCGCCGACGAACCACTCGGCCGTCGGCGAGCCGGGCATCGGAGAAGTCACGAGTGGAAAACTATGGGGACGATCAACGAAGCTACCGCTCCTAGTCGTTGCTTCTTACAAAACATCGGAAGAGTATCCCAGGGGGAGGCGCTGCGCTCTGACAGAGGGCGGGTTGCGCGGGATCGGCGGCTCAATATACTGCTTCTTGTCCTGTTCTCGGAGAAGGTTGCAACGAGATGGCGTATCACGCTCACACGCCGGCTGAGGCGGGGGTCTGGCATGACTTGATCGGCCACTTGCAACGTACCGCCGCGAAGGCGCGAGAGAATGGGGCAAAGTTCGGCGCGGGCGATCTGGGGTATTTCGCCGGCCTCTGGCACGATCTGGGCAAGTTCAATCCCGCGTTTCAAGAGTACCTCAATGCCTGCCACGAAGCCGACATGGCTGGGAGCGAGGCCCCAAGAGGCGGCAGCGTGCCGCACGCGGTCTACGGGGCGATGCTCGCGCGCGAATCCCTGCAAATGTTGACGCCGGTCCTACACGGACACCACATGGGTCTTCAGAAGTTCGGGGACGTGCAGAAAGCCACCGAAAGGGCAGAGATACGGCAAGTCTACGAAGAGGTGCTGCCCGTCGCGCGGGAAGAGGTGGCGGGATTGAGCTACGAAGGCGACTGGTGGGCTCTTATCTCCGATGCTCCGGACGATCAGCGGGAGATAGGACTATTCACGGAGCTTCTACTCAGGATGGTCTTTTCGGCCCTGGTAGACGCCGACTTCCTCGACACGGAGACGCACTTCGACCCGAAGCGGTCTGCGAGGCGGGGGACAAAGCTCAAGGCGGGGCAGTTATGGGAGGTTCTGGAACGGGATCAGGAAAAGGTGATCTCGGAGGCAGACCCCACGCCGGTGAACACGGTGCGAGAAGAGGTCTACCGTGAGTGCCTCCGGGCGGCGGAGTTGCCGCGGGGGGTCTACCGGCTCGCCGTACCGACCGGCGGAGGTAAGACCAGGAGCGGCCTCGCTTTTGCGTTGAAACACGCTGTCGAGCGCGACCTGGATCGGGTCGTCGTCGCGATACCGTACACCTCGATCATCGAGCAGACCGCGGCGACTTACCGCAAGATCTTCGAGGACTTGGGTGAGAATGTCGTTCTAGAACACCATTCCGCCGTGCGTCGCGACTCCGAAGGCGGCGCGCGCAATGATCCCAAAGAGTCCGAGCGTCAAGAGGAGGCGCAGATTCGGGCGAGGCTGGCCGCCGAGAACTGGGACGCGCCGCTCGTCGTCACCACGATGGTTCAGTTCTTCGAAAGCCTCTTCGCCAACCGCACGAGCCGCTGCCGCAGGTTGCACAACATCGCCCGGAGTGTCGTCGTCCTGGACGAGGTACAGACCCTACCGCTCGGTCTGCTTGAACCGATCCTGAACGTCTTGCGAGAGCTGGTCCGGCGCTACGGTGTGACGGTCGTCCTGTGTACCGCCACCCAGCCCGCTCTGGACGAGCGAAGTCCCCACCTCGAAGGCTTTGAGGATGTCACCGACATCGTGCCCGAGGAGACGGCGGCCCGACATTTCGCGAGCCTGCGCCGCGTCGAGTACGAGGCCCCTCTGGAAGAATGGTCCTGGCGGGAGGTCGCGGAACGCCTGCTGGAGGCATCTCCGGAGAGGCGGGCGATGGCCGTCCTGAACACCAGGAAGGACGCGCTCGCGCTGCTCGCCGAGCTGGAAGGCGAGCCGACGCTGCATCTCTCTACCCGACTCTGCGGCGCGCACCGGCGCGACGTGCTGGAAGAGGTGCGTGGGCGACTCGGGGCGGGGGAGCCGTGTCTTCTCGTGGCGACGCAAGTGGTAGAGGCCGGGGTGGATCTCGACTTCCCGGTCGTCTTCCGGGCTTTAGGGCCGCTCGACAGGATCGCGCAGGCCGCCGGGCGGTGCAACCGGGAGGGGACGCTTCCCGGCAAGGGGCGGGTCGTCGTGTTCCGGCCCGCCGAGGGCACGATGCCACCCGGCAACGAGTACCGGTCGGGGACCGACGAGGCGAGGATGATGCTCGAAAACGAAGACGTCGACCTGCACGACCCGGACGTCTTCCGACGGTACTTCCGGCTCCTGTACGGGGACGTTTCTCTCGACGCAAAGGGCATACAGGGGCTTCGCGGAGAGTTCGACTACCCGGAGGTGGCGAGCAGGTTCCGCCTCATAGACGGGGTGAGCGTGCCCGTGATCGTGCGGTACGACGGACCAAACCAGGAACAGAACGACACCCGAGACAGGACCATAGAACGCATCAGGCACACCGGGCTGTGGGCCGGGGACCATCGGGTGCTCCAGCCCTACGTGGTCTCGTTGTTCGAGCAGGAGTTCGAGCGGAATCGGGATTGGATCGAGGAGGTAAACGAAGGCGTCTACGTGTGGCACGGCGAATACGACGAGGAGTTGCGGGGGATCGAGCTAGACGAAGGCTCGCTCGACCCGTCGCGCCTGATCTGGTGACGCGGATGTCGGACTAAAGGAGATACATGAACGGCGGGAGTCCTCTGGAGGTAAAGGTATGGGGAGATTTTGCCTGCTTCACCCGGCCCGAGTTCGGGGTAGAGCGCGTCAGCTACGAGGTGATGACCCCTAGCGCCGCACGGGGCGTCCTCGAAGCCATCTTCTGGAAACCCGAGTTCCGGTGGAGGGTGCGGGAGATAGCGGTGCTCAAGCCCATCCGACATTATTCCATTCTCCGCAACGAGATGAACAGCGTCCAGAGCGAGCGCTCGGCGCGGAGTTGGCAGGTGAACGGCGGGGGCTACTACGCAGACGACGACCGCGCCCAGCGCCACACCCTATGCCTGTGCGACGTCGCGTACGTCATCCGCGCGGACATCGAGTTGAAAGAACACGCGAACGACCATCCGGCGAAGTACCGGGACCAGTTCCGCCGCAGGGTTAAGCGCGGCCAGTGCTTCACCCAGCCGTACCTCGGGACGCGCGAGTTCTCTGCGTTCTTTGGACCGCCGGACGGGGATGAGGAGCCTATCGAGCCGGACGAAGAGTACGGCCTCGGCCTCATGCTCTTCGACGTCGAGTTCGAGCCGGCGGCGAAGGGCAAGGTCGCCTACGCCGCGCACGGAGCCGGAGGCAGGGCGGTAGAGCGGGGCGACGCGAGGCCGAAGTTCTTCCAGGCCCGGCTCTCCGGCGGGGTCCTGAAGGTGCCGCACGAGCTCTACCGGGGGGCCGGAGGGGGCGACGCATGATCCTGCAGCGTCTACTGGAGTACGCGGACAGCAGGATGCAACTGCCCCCCGTGATGTACGGGAACGCGCCGGTGCGTTGGACCATAGTGCTCAAACCGGACGGTGAACTTTCGGGCTTCGTCTCGCGGGGCGGGGACAAGGAGAATCCCAGGGGCGAAAACATGCTCGTTCCGAGTGTGGTTCGGGCCGCCGGGATCAAGCCGAAGCTCCTGGCGGACAACGGAGAGTACGTCCTCGGCATCGGACGCGCGGACTCCGCACCGAAGAAGGTCGCGGATCGTCATCGGCAGTTCGTGGCGCTCACCCGACGCTGCGCCGAGGCGACGGAGGCGAACGAAGTCCGGGCCGTCGTGGCCTTCCTCGAGCGTTGGGACGCGGGAGAGTTCCGGGAGGAGGTGAAGAGCCGGGAAGACTTCGATCCGCAGGATGACCTGACCTTCAGGGTGGGCGACGTCTACCCGGCAGATCTTCCTGCAGTGCGGGCTTTCTGGGCCGCGGAGACCGTGGGCAAAGACGCCCCGGACCTTATGTGCCTTGTGACGGGAACGGTGGGGCCGGTGGAGAAGCGGCTGCCGGTCAAGGTCAAGGGGCTTACCCGTATCGGTGGACAATCCGCCGGGACTTCGCTCGTATCTGCCAACGCCCCGGCTTTCGAGTCATACGGGCTGGAGAACTCGCTGACGTCGCCGATCTCCCGGGACGCGGGGGAACATTTTGGCAAAGCCCTGAACGAGCTTCTTGCCGGAGAGAAGTCCCAGGTGCGTGTCGGAAACGTGATCTACGTCTTCTGGACCCGGGAGCCGACCGCGTTGGACATAGGGATGTTCATGGACCGTCCCGACCCGGACCGGGTGAAGGACCTCATAAGGTCCGCCGAAACCGGTCGTCGCGACGGCGCGGGCGTAGGGGCGAACCGGTTCTACGCGCTGGCCCTCTCCGCGAGCGGGGGCCGGGCGGTGGTGCGCGACTGGCTGGAGAGGACCATACCGGAGGTCGAGAGAAACCTCGGACGCTGGTTCAGGGCGCAGGAGATCGTGGACTACTCCGGACAGGAGGCCGCGCCTCTGAGCGTTTTTCGGTTGGCGGCGGGCGCGTACCGGGACGCGGGCAAGGAGATGCAGCCGGCGATCTCGGCCGCGATGGTTCGGGTAGCCCTGAACGGCGGGCGGCTGCCGCACGACCTACTGGCCCGGGCTGTTCGCCGGTGCGTCGTCGGGACGGCGCGGCAGGACGGGACGCGGGAGCACGTGACTCGCGAGCGGGCCGCCCTCATCAAGTCGATCTTCACTACCCAGGAAAGGTTGCCCATGAGCGAGATGAAGTCTCTTAGCCTCGACCCCGAGTTGGACCGGGAAGACCGGGAGGCGTACGCGTGCGGGCGGCTGCTCGCGGAGTTGGAGAGCGTCCAGCGGGCGGCCCTCGGAAGGATCAACGCGACCATCACCGACCGCTACTACGGCGCGGCTTCGAGCACGCCCGCGAGCGTGTTCGGGATGCTGGTCGGCGACGCGCAGTCGCACCTCTCCAAGCTCCGCAAGACGAAGCCCGGCGTCCACGCGGCGGTTCAGGAACGCCTGGAGGAGATCATGTCGAACCTGCACGGCTACCCGAAGACCCTCACGATGGAACGTCAGGGACTCTTCTCTCTCGGCTACTACCACCAGCGGGCCCAGAACCGTGCCGATATGAAAGCCGCCAGCGACAGGCAGAATGGAAACCTCGACGGAGAGGAGAGCTAGATGACCGAGCAGGCAACGAAGCTTCACTGCGACCCGGCGAAGCGCCACGACTTTGTCCTCGTCTTCGACGTTGCCGACGGTAACCCGAACGGAGATCCCGACGCCGGCAACCTCCCGCGCACCGACCCGGAGACTCTCCAGGGTCTCGTCACCGACGTCTCGCTCAAGCGGAAGGTCAGGAACTTTGTGGACCTCGTCGGGGAAGACCGCGAGGACGGGGCGCGGTTGAAGATCTTCGTGGAGCACCACGGGGTCTTGAACGACCAGATCCGGCGCGCATACGTCGAGCACGACGAGCTCGAGGCCGGTCAGCGGGCGGAAAAGGAGGTTCCCGACGCGGCGGTCGTCGAGAACCTGCGCGCGATAGAGCCGGAGCTGCCCGGCGCGTTTCGCTTCACCGACGTGACCGAAGACTCTGACGAGCAGCCGACGCTCTCCTACAGCGGCGAGTTCAGCGACCCGGAGTTCAAGGCGGTCCTGGACGAGCTTTCCGACTCCCTCGACGCGAAGACGAAGAAGCTCTTGAGCGACCTCAAGAAAGAGTCGGACAAGGCCGGCAAGCCGAAGAAGGGCCGCGACGACGTGGAGAAGGCCCGCAAGTGGATGTGCGCCAACTTCTACGACGTGAGGATGTTCGGCGCCGTGATGAGCACGGGGCTCAACGCCGGGCAGGTGCGGGGACCGTTGCAGCTGACGTTCGCCCGTTCCGTGAACCCCGTGATCCCGCAGGATCTCGCCGTTACCCGCGTCGCCGTCACCGACGAGAAGGACCGGGAGAAGCTCCAGACCATCGGCCGCAAGACCTTGATCCCCTACGGGCTCTACGTCGGATACGGCTTCTTCTCGCCGCACCTCGCGAAGCAGACGGGCGTAACGTCGGAGGACCTGGAACTGTTCTGGGACGCGCTGGTCCACATGTGGTCGTTCGACCGGAGCGCGAGCCGGGGGCTTATGGCCCCGCGCGGGCTCTACGTCTTTACGCACGACAACAAGCTGGGCAACGCTCCTTCCCACAAGCTCTTCGAGTCGATCGCGGTACCCAGGGCGAGCGGGTCTCCTCGCGGCTTCGGCGACTACAGCGTGGAAGCGCCCGTCGAAGGTCCCCTGAATGAGAGCGGGTTCCCGGGCGTCACGTTGACGAAGGTACTGGAGTAGGTCGATGAACGCTCCGGGGGAATGGGACGAAGCAGATCCAGTCATGATCTCCGCGCTCCAGCACCATTCGTACTGCCCCAGGCAGTGCGCCCTGATCCACGTTGAGAAGGTCTTCGACGAGAACCTCTACACGCTGCGCGGCAAACGGGTCCACGAACGTGCCCACGAGCCGGAGGGCATCCTGGAGGACGGGGTGAGGGTCGAGCGCGGCCTCCCCCTGTTCTCCGAGAGCCTCGGCTTGATCGGCAAGGCCGACGTGGTCGAGTTCCGAACTGGCGAGGCTCCGTACCCGGTCGAGTACAAGTCCGGTCCCCGTCGGGGCAGCACGCACGACGACATACAACTTTGCGCGCAGGCGATGTGCCTGGAAGAGATGCTGAAGTGCGCCGTGCCCCGCGGCGCCGTCTACCACTACACCTCGCGTCGCCGGCGCGAGGTCGACTTTGATAGCGATCTGCGCACCCTTACGGAGGAGACGGTCCACGCGGTCCGGCGCCTGCTCGCAACCTCGACCGTCCCGCCCCCGGTTGCCGACGCCCGGTGCCCGAAGTGCTCCCTCTTCGACGCCTGCATGCCGTTCGCGCTCGCCGGCGCGAAGAAAGAGGCCGCTTGGCTCTACGACCTTAGGCGGTGAGATGCTCAAGCAACTGCTGAACACGCTGTACGTGCAGGCGCAGGGCGCATACGTGCGCCTGGACCACGAAACGCTCAAGCTGGAGGTCGAACGGGAGTTGAAGCTCCAGGTCCCCCTCCAGCACCTCGGTGGCATGGCCCTCTTCGGAAACGTGCTGGTCAGCCCGTTCTTGATCCACCGTTTCGCTGAAGACGGTCGCTCCATCGCCTGGTTTGGTACGACGGGACGTTTCAAGGCGCGCGTGGCCGGACCCACGACCGGCAACGTGCTCCTGCGTCGAGCGCAGTACGAGGCGCAAGCCAATCCGGAGCGGACCGCCTCCATCGCCCGCAGTATCGTCGCGGGCAAGATCAGGAACGCCCGCTCCGTCGTCCAGCGCGCCGCCCGCGAGGCCTCCTTGCCCGAGGACGGTGTCCCGCTGGAACGAACCGCTAAGGGGCTCGCGACGATCCTGAAACAGTTGCCGCGGGAGCCGGGCGTGGACGGCATCCGGGGGCTTGAAGGCCAGGCCGGACGGCTCTACTTCGAGAGCTTCGCGGCGATGGTGCGTGTCGAGAAGGAGGCCTACTCTTTCAACGGCAGAAACCGGCGTCCGCCGCGAGACCGGACCAACGCGCTGCTCTCCTTTGTCTACGCGCTCGTGCTCGGGGATTGCGTCGCGGCGTGCGAGGGCGTCGGCCTCGACCCGCAGTTCGGGTATCTGCACGCCCTCCGTTCCGGCCGTCCCTCCCTCGCCCTCGACCTCCAGGAGGAGCTGCGCCCGATCCTCGCCGACCGGCTAGCGCTCGCGCTGATAAACCGCCGCCAACTCCGGCCCAACGACTTCGACGAACGCGAGGGCGGGGCCGTACACCTGAACGATGCCGGCCGCAAGAAGGTCATCGTCGCCTACCAGAAGCGCAAGAAGGAAGAAACCGGGCACCCCGTCCTGGACCAGAAGGTCCCTCTCGGCCTCGTGCCCCACGTCCAGGCCCGCCTCCTCGCCCGCCACCTGCGGGGCGACACGGAACTTTACGTCCCGTTCACGCCGAGGTAGCGATGGATGTCCTCGTCACCTACGACGTCAACACGGAGACTAGAGAAGGGCGTCGCCGTCTCCGGCGGGTCGCCACCACGTGCAAAGACTTCGGACAGCGGGTCCAGTACTCTGTCTTCGAATGCCGGGTAAACGACGCCCAACTCGAAAACCTGCGGGCCAGGCTGCTCGCGATCATAGCCGAAGATGAGGACAGCCTCCGCATCTACCGCCTCCACCCACCCCGCGAACGCAACATCGAAAGCTACGGCCAGGACAGCTACGTTTCTTTTGAAGACCCCCTGGTCTTCTAGCAAACGATTCCACGCGAACCCCAAGCGGGGGCAGATCCCCGGTAGGTTCGCGCAAGGACAAAAGACCAGGAAAACGGGCCTTTTCACCAATACTCCGCAAGAGAGATACCGCGTCGCCGCGCCCACCCGAAGAGGTCCGCGTAAACACCCGCCGAATCGCGCTGCCGGAAAGGGCTATCATAGACGCCGTTGCGCCCGGTCGAGAGGCCGGGCGAGGATTGGAACTGAAAAAATCCACACAACCGAAGCCCGAAGGGTTGCGCCCGGTCGAGAGGCCGGGCGAGGATTGGAACTGGGTGGTGAGGGTGGCTATGTCCTCTTGGGCCCGTTGCGCCCGGTCGAGAGGCCGGGCGAGGATTGGAACCGTCGGGCGGGGCCCATGGGCCGACGTAGAGGTTGTTGCGCCCGGTCGAGAGGCCGGGCGAGGATTGGAACACGCCGGGAGAAGCCCCAAACGTGACGCTCGGCCACCGTTGCGCCCGGTCGAGAGGCCGGGCGAGGATTGGAACGGCTTGGTATCGCGGGTCCGCCTCTATGGCGTCGTCGAGTTGCGCCCGGTCGAGAGGCCGGGCGAGGATTGGAACGTCTCGACGCTCGTGGACCGCAACCC
>CAXUFZ010000084.1:0-12345 GCA_964250345.1 uncultured Rubrobacteraceae bacterium | reverse complement strand
CCCCCGCCTGGATGGAGATCTGCTCCAGCTCCTTTCCCTCGCCGTCGCGCACCCGGGCGGAGAACCCTCCTCGAACCCGGTCCCTATGCCGCAGACCTTGACGGGATCGTCGACCAGATCGTCGGGCCGCGGCTGACGCACGATGATGGGCTTGAGCACGCTCATCTCTGCACCTCTCTGTCGTTCGTGGCCTTTCCCGACCGTTTTGTAGTGTTCGTCGCCGGCGCCTCCATCACCCGAAAGGGTGAACCGCCGGGTGAATGTGCCGGCGGTCCGTGGTGCGTACATTGAGCTTTTGGTAGCATGATCTCGACGTTGGGAAGGCTCCGCGGCGGTGCGCCGGCACCAGGTTTTGGGGCGTGGCGACCGGGAGGCCTTCCAGGTGGCGGCGTTGCCGAAAGGATCGCCCGGTGGCACGAATATCTCTCTCTCGTCTGCTGGCCCTCGGGGCCGGCTTTCTGGATCGCAGGGTCGGGTGGCACAGACTGCCCCGCTTCCCGCTGGGCCTCGGGACCTTGGCGGGCCTGCGCGCGGAGCTGCGGCGGCGCAACCTCTACGACGCGCCGTCCGGCGGGCGGCCCGACCTTCCCCCCGCCGAGGACCAGCGCCACGCCGCGGCGCGCACCGCGGACGGGACCCGCAACGACCTCGCGGACCCGCTCATGGGCTCGGCGGGCATGCCCTTCGGGCGGAACGTCCCGCCCGAACACGCGTATCCGGAGAACCACAGAGACGAAGACGGGTTCCGGGTGCTCGAGGAGGGGCCGGACCCCCGCGCGGTCAGCCGCGCGCTCATGACGCGCGACGCCTTCAAGCCGGCGACCGGCCTGAACCTTCTGGCCGCCGCGTGGCTGCAGTTCATGGTCCGCGACTGGTTCAGCCACGGCAAGGGCACCACCGATAACATGTGGAGGCTGAAGAAGGAGGCGGACGATCCCCTCTCCGACGACGCGCTCAAGGTGCCGCGGACGCCGGACCTGCCGACCGACGGGGCCGCTCCCCCGGCCTACGCCAATACCGAGACCCACTGGTGGGACGGTTCCCAGATCTACGGCAGCTCAGAGGACAAGCAGGCGGCGGTGCGCAGCGGGGAGGGCGGCAGGCTGAGGCTTCCCGGCGGGCGCCTCCCCGACGACCTGCTCGACGCGGCGGCGGAGGAGCCCGGTTGGTGGGTGGGGTTGGCCCTGATGACCACCCTCTTCGCGAGGGAGCACAACGCCATCTGCGACCACCTCCGCAAGAGGTATCCCTCCTGGTCCGACGACGAGCTCTTCGACAAGGCGCGCCTCATCAACGCCGCCCTGATGGCGAAGATCCACACCGTCGAGTGGACGCCGGCGATCCTCGGCCACCCCACCTTGAGGTTCGCCATGAGGGCCAATTGGTGGGGCCTCGCCGGCGAGCAGATCCACAAGCTCTACGGCCGGATCAGTGAAAGCGAAATCGTCAGCGGCATCCCGGGCTCCGGGACCGACCACTTCGGCGTGCCCTACTCCCTCACAGAAGAGTTCGTCGCCGTCTACAAGATGCACCCGCTCATCCCCGACCACTTCTCCCTGCGCTCCGCGGCCAACGACGGTCCGCTCGGCGAGCACACCCTCCGCGACGTGCAGGACAAGAACGTGCGGGGGCTGCTCGGGAGGACCAGGATGCAAGATTGGCTCTACTCGTTCGGGATAGCGCATCCCGGGGAGATCACGCTCCACAACTACCCCCGCTTTCTGCAGGAGTTCCGCCGCCCGGACGGCGGGTCGATGGACCTCGCGGCCACCGACATCCTGCGCGCCAGGGAGCTGGGCGTCCCCCGGTACAACGAGTTCCGCAGGCTCCTGCGCCTCCCTCCGGCCCGCACCTTCGAGGAGCTGACGGACAACCCGAAGTGGGCGGAGGAGATAAGGTCCGTGTACGAAGGAGACATCGACCGGGTGGACCTCATGGTCGGCCTCTTCGCCGAACGGCGGCCCGAAGGGTTCGGCTTCAGCGACACGGCCTTCCGCATCTTTATCCTGATGGCGTCCCGCCGGCTGAATAGCGACCGCTTCTTCACGACGGACTACACGCCCAGGGTGTACACGCAAGAGGGTCTGGACTGGATCGGCATCAACGACATGTCGAGCGTCCTGCGCCGCCACTTTCGCGACCTCGAACCCGCGCTGCGGACGGTGGGTAACGCCTTCGCGCCGTGGGGCAGGGTATAGGGGTATTCGGATGCAGATCGCGCCCGGCATCTACTGCGCGGGCCGCAGGCGGGGCCGCAAGGCCTACCTCGGCGGCTACTCCAGGGCCTACCTCCTCGACGACGAGGAGACGGGCCTCACCCTGGTCGACACCCTCTCCGACGGCGACGCGGGTCCCATCCTGGAGGAGCTCGCGCGCATCGGCCGCCCCGTCGGCGAACTGCGCCGGATCCTGCTAACCCACGCCCACCGCTCGCACCTGATGGGGCTGTCGCGGCTGAAGATCCTGAGCGGCGCTACGGTCCACACGCACGAGTGGGAGGCCGGCATCGTCTCCGGCGAGCGCCGGGCGCAGCCGGTCCCGCTGTGGCCCCGGTCGCCGGGGAGCCTCATGACGATGCGCGTGGGACTCGCGCTCGGGATCGGGCACCTGCCCTGCCGCGTGGACGAGCACCTGACGGACGGCGAGAAGGTCGGCCCCGTGCGCGTCATACACACGCCGGGCCACACGCCGGGCCACTGCGTCTTCTACTGGCCGGAACGCAGGGCCCTCTTCACCGGGGACAACGTCGCCACCTGGCCGCGCTTCTCGACCGGCTGGCCCGGTTTTCAGCTCGACGACAGCCAGTTCGAGGACTCCCTGCGCCGTATGGCGGAGCAGGTGCGACGCCTCCACGCAGGAGACGGTCCCCCCGTCGCGGTAGTCGGGGTGGCCCACGGCGACCCCGTCACAAGGGGCGCCTCCGAACGGTTGCAAAAGCTGCTGGAGTCCGACGCGGGCTGAAGCCCGGGGTTCGCGGTCCGGGAGGGTCCGGTGCTTCCGTGGGTCCCTCTAGAACAGGCCGCTCTCTTTGGCCCTGGCGACGGCCTGGGTGCGGCTGTGCACCCCGAGCTTGCCGTAGAGGCGCTTGAGGTGGGACTTCACGGTGTCCAGGGAGATAAAGAGGCGGCCCGCGATCTCCTGGTTGGATATCCCCTCGGCGACGAGCGCGAGGACCTCGTGCTCGCGCTCGCTCAACGGCTCGATGAGCGGCCCGGCCGTCCCCCGGGTCCCCACCGGGCTCGACCCCTCGCCCATAGCCGAGAGCAGCTTCGCGACGTAGCCGGCCGACACGCCCCCCGCGACCCGGCGGCGGGCCTCTCTCTGGAGCCGTTTGAGCATGGCGGCCATGGGCGCGCCCTCGTCGGCGAAAATTCGGACGTATCCCTCGGCCTCGGCCAGGGCCGCCGCCCGCCCCAGGGCCGCCAACGCCCCCGATCCATCGCCTTCGGCGCCTTGCGCGACGGCCCTGACGACGAGGATCTCCACTACACGGCCGCCGCGTCCCCCGGCCTCGGCGGCCCCGAGCAGGCGCTCCAGCAAATTTAGGGCCCCTTCCCGCTCTCCCCCGGCGACGAGCATCCGGGCCGACGTCACGTGCTCGAACTCGCGCGGGTAGCAGAGCTCCTCCCGGGTCCCGTCCCCACGGTCCTCCATCCAGCGGTCCGCGGCGCGAAGGTCCCCGCGGGCCACGTCGAGGCGCGCCCGCCAGGCCGCCACCCGGAGGGCCCAGTCTCCCCTGCCGAGCGCCTCCGCGAGCCGGTCCGCCCCGCGCAAGGCGGCCACGCAACCGTCGCGGTCGCCCGCGGCCTGCCGGACCCGGGCCAACGACAGGTAGCCGTCGAGCACGGTCTCCGAGTTGCCGCCACGTTCTCCGAGCTCGATGCCCTTCTCGAGGTGGCGGGCGGCCGACCCGAGCTCGTCCCACTCCCTGAGCAGCTCGCCCATCCCGACGTGGGCGACGCTGGCGGCCGGCAGCCCCCCGCCGCGCTCTCCCGCGAACTCGAGCGCCAGGTCGCAGACGTCCGACGCGGCCCTGAGACGCCCCTGGACCGTCCGCAACTCCGCCAGGTGCTTGTAGGCGAGCAGCGTCACGTAGGTGGCGCCCACGGACCGGCTGACCTCGGCGGCCTCGGTGAAACCCCGAATAGCCTCGGCCACCTCCCCCTCGGCCCGGTGGGCGTACCCGAGGCTCGCCGCGATGATGCACCGCAGGAACTGGTTCTCCCCCGTCAGCAGACCGGAGGCCAACCCAGCGAGCTCGACGGCCCGCGCCGACGCCCCTTCGAGACCGGCCACCGCGGCCCGTATGGTGGTCGCCTCGCCCGCCACCTCGCGGGCGTCCGGGTCGAGGTCTTCGGGCTCCCGTGGGGCGTGTCCGTCCGCGCCGCGGATCCCGGCGGCCTTCTCGGCCCGCGCGAGGTACGGCTCGACGGCCGCCAGCTCGCCCGCCGCCAGGGAGTACCAGGCGCAGAAAAGGCACAGGCGCGACCGCCGCGACACGAGGCCTTCGGGTAGAGCCTCGAGCCACCCGCGCAGCGTACTCAACTCGCCCCTCCTCAGGGTGGTCCTGGCTACCTTCTCCACCAGGTCCGCCGCCTTCTCCGGGTCCCCGGCGGCGAGGGCGTGGCTGACGGCCTCGGAGGTGAGGCCGTTACGCTCGAACCAGACGCGGGCGTTGCGGTGCAGGCCCGCGAGCTCCTCGGGGGCCGACGCGCCCAGGCGCCTCGACAGGAAGTCGGCGAAGAGGTGGTGGTAGCGGTACCACCGGCGCTCGTCGTCCAGCGGCACGACGAACAGGTTGGCGCGCTCCAGCCTCTCGAGCATCTCCTGCCCCGCCCCGCGTCCGGTCACGGCCTCGCACAACGGTGCGCACATCCTTCCGAGCACCGACGTACGCAGCAGGAAGCCGCGCACCTCTTCGTCCTGGTTGTCGAGGACTTCTTCAGCCAGGTAGTCCAGCAGGTGCCGGTTCGTGCCGGCCGGGTCCCGGTCAAGCTCCGGCAGCCGCTCCGTCTGCCTCACCGAGATGGCGGCGAGTTGAAGCCCGGCGGCCCAGCCCTCCGTCTTGGCGTAGAGCGCCGCGACCTCTTCGGACGGGAGGTCCAGGCTCATGGTCTCGCCCAGGAAAAGGGAGGCCTCCTCCGGTGTGAACCTCATATCCGGAGCGTCCAGCCTCGTCAGCTCCCCGCCGGCCAGCAGCCGGGCGACGGGCAAGGGAGGGTCCGTGCGGCTCGCCAGGAAGAGATGCATCCGCGCGGGAAGGTGACGGAGCAGGTATCCGACGGTGCGGTGAACCTCCTCGGAACGTATGAGGTGGTAGTCGTCCATGACGAGCGCGAAGTCCTCCTCGCGGGAGGAAATCTCGTTCACGAGCATCGTCGTGACGGCCTCGACGGGCGCCGGCCGGGGGGAACGCAGCAATAAGTCCAGGGCGTCCTCGTACGCCCCGGGCCTGAGCCCCTGAAGCGCCGCTATGAGGTAGGCGACAAAGACCGCCGGGTCGTTGTCGCCGGCGTCGAGCGAGATCCAGGCCGTCGGCGCGCGTCCGCGGGCAACCCACTCGGCGAGCAAGGTGGTCTTGCCGGAACCCGCCGGGGCGGAGACCACCGTCAGCTTGGTGTTCATACCCTCGTCCAACCCTCGCAACAGCCGCGAGCGCCGGACAGCCCCCGGCCTCGACGCGGGTGCGCGCAACTTGGTGACCAACAGCCCCTCGCCGGGCGCGCTGGAGGAGCGAGGTTGTTGTGAGGGCACGATCTCCAATGGTCCCCAACCCAATGTTTGTTCCGTAACTTACAAATGTAGCGCAGTCCGGGTCCCGGCGAAACCCGCGGCGGGCGAGCACGGCTCGGACGGTCACCCCCAGGATCACCCCGGCGGGTGATCCCTAGCGCGTGTCCCTGCGCCAACATGCGGTCGGTAATCAGCGGCGGCGTGAGAGAGGAGGCGGTTTGGACGGATGTCTGGCAGAACGGTTGGGGGTGGTCCCGCGGAGGACCGGGACCGCGTAGGAGAAACGGTAAGGCAACGCGAGGGAAGGAGAGCGAACATGTTGTTCAGGAACACCCTGGGACCGGCGGTCACGCTCGTCGGGACCCTGATCTTGGCGGCGACGGTGGCGCTGCTGTCCGTCGTGGCCCCCGCGCCACCGGCGCAGGCCGCGTCCGGCGACAAGCTGGAACTGTTGAGCCTCAAGGCCGTGGAGATAACCCACGATGAGGGCGGATTTCTCGGTGACTTTATCGACGAACCCTACATACGGGTGGACGGGGTCGAGGTGTGGAGCGGCCGAAGCGACCCCTTGCGCATGAAGGACGGAGACGTTCGCAACCTTACGGGCACGTCGGCGGCGCTCTCCGGGCAGAGCGCGAGGGTTCAGCTCTGGGAGAGCGACCCCGGCACCTTCAACAGGCCCGACGACGGCCCGGCCGAGTTCTTCGCGGACTACACCGGCGGGGATGAGCGGACGCGGACCCTCACCCTCAACGGAGGTGTCTACGAGCTCACCTACAGGGTCGATCGGCCCATCATCACGCCGCCCGACACCACGCCCCCCGGGATCGGCCCCGTCAAGCCGGCCCCCGGCTCGTCCATCCGCGACCGCACGCCGCTGATCCAGGCGAAGGTCGCCGACAATCTGACCGAGCTGGGCCAGTCCAATATCGAGCTCACGCTGGACCAACGCCCGAGGTCCTTCGCCTACGATGCTGATACCGACAGGCTGCTCTACCAGTCGGGCCGCCTCGCCTACGGCAAGCACTCCGTGGAGGTGTCGGCCACCGACTCCGCCAACCAGACGGGTTCCCGGATCTGGACGTTCAAGGTCGTGAGACGCTAGCGTCGTCCGCGTGTCGAAACCTCTTCGGGGGCCGAGGCCATGTCCCGGCCCCCGAGCCGTGGGCCCAAGACATCTAGAGAAGCCCAACCGGCGACCATGCTGCGGCAACGGCGCAAACCGCCTTGGAGCGACGGGCCGGCCCGCATCTCGGCACCGCGCGGCAACGCTTCTGCAACAGTTCGGTAACACGGCCAAAAACCCGCTCGTAACTCCTTGATCGCCGTCTGATGAATGTTAGATTGGAGGTTGTTGTATGCCGATGGCATATAGGTAAGTAGTACAAGTTTTGAGGGGAGGTGTGAGGTCTATGTCCGGTATTTTGGCGGTGGCGAAGAGGGAGCTTTTCGCCGGGGTCGGTCGTGGGACGGAGCAGGCGCTGGGGCGGTTGCGGTCCGGGATCTGGCCGGTGGTTCAGACGGCGGTGGCGGCGACGCTGGCGTGGTCGGCGGCGGGTTTGATCCTGGGCAACGACCAGCCTTTCGTGGCGGCCATCGCCGCCGTGATCTCGGTCGGCGCGGTCGCCGGTCAGACGCTGAAGCGGGCGGTCGAGTGGATCTTCGGCGTCGCCGTGGGCCTCGCGGTCGCGGACCTCATCATGCTCGCCATCGGGACGGGCCCGGTGCAGACGGGCGTCATGGTCGGCCTGGCGATGACGGCCGCGCTCATGCTGCGCGGCGGCATCATGTTCTGGACGGAGGCCGGCGTCTCGGCGCTGCTCGTCTCGGGTTTGGATCCTTCGACCCATGGGGTTTCGCCGGACAGGTTTTTGGAGGCGCTCGTGGGCGGTGGGATCGCGCTGGCCGTGAGCGCGACGTTCCCGAGCAACCCGGGGCTGCGGGCCAGGACCGCCGCGCGGCCCGTCATGGACGATCTTGCGACCTCGCTGCGGGACTCGGCGGCGGCCCTGATCGGGGGCGACCTGGAACTGGCCGAACACTCCCTCGCGGAGGCGCGCCGCATCGACGGTCGCGTCGCGTGGCTGCGCGAGGAGCTGGACGGGGGGTACCAGATCGCGCGCTACGCCCCCTCGCGCCGCGGCCACCTCGGCCACCTCGGCTACTACGCCGTCGCCGCGGACCACCTCGACCTCGCCGTCCGCAACACCCGCGTCCTGGCCCGCGCCACCATCACGATGGTCCGCGAGAGGGGTTCGGCGCCCGTACAGTTGCCCGAGGCCATCCTCGAGCTCGCGCTGGCCGTGGAGGCGCTCGCCTCCTACCTGGAGCGGCCGGACCACCCCGTCGACGCCCGCGCCTTCGCCCTCGGGGCCGCTGAGGAGGCAACCTCCGTGCTCGCGACGACCAACGACCTCGAGACCAGCGCGCTCGTCGCCCAGGTCCGCGAGACGGCTTTCGACCTGCTCCAGGCCGCCGGCATGGACGCGTCCGAAGCGGTCGTAGCCGTGCGCGAAACCTCACGCCCGAAGACCGTAGACATGCAGAGCGCCGAACCGGCCGCCATCGAAGGGTAAAGGGGTTTCTAGGTTCTAGGCTTTGAGGCTCTAGGTTCTGAGGTTTTTAGGGGTGGACGGCGACGCCCCGGGACGGGTCGTAACCCCAACCGGCCAAAGCGCGGGAAGCTACGACCCCAACAACAGGCACCGCAAGCGCACCCCTCAGAACCTAAAAACCTAAAGCCTAGAAACCTTCGTTTTCAATCCCAGTTGGGGTCCCGACTCTCGTACTCGACGACGGCGGCCTCGCCCCTGACGCCGCCGGGGCTCACGGCGTAGACGCTGAAGGAGTGCTGGCCGTAGGGGACGTAACGGTAGGCGCCGCTCGTGCAAGGGGCGAACGGCTCTTCGTCGAGGGAGCAGTAGAAGGAACTGCCCGCCACGTCCGCAGAGAACCGGAAATAGTGGTACTCGTGGTAGCCCTCGATCCTGGGCGCGCCCTCGATGTTCACCGCGGGCGCCCCGTCCCCGTCGACCGCCCACGACGCGGTCTCCGGCGTCGGATCCACGTTCCCGGCCCGGTCGCGGGCGTAGACCTCGAAGTCGTACGCACCGACCGAAAGGTCCGCCAACTCCCGCGGGCTGGCGCAGCGCGACGGCGGGGCACCGTCCAGCGAGCAGTAGAAGCCGGAGACCGGCTCGTCGGCAGAGAACTCGAACCGGCGGACGGCCGCGCCCGAGGTCTGGTCCGCCCCACCCGCCGTTAGCGAGGTTTGCGGGGGCGTGAGGTCAACGGTCCAGGAGCGCGAGGCGGACGTGGGGTCCACGTTGCCGGCCGCGTCGGTGCTCCGCGTCTTGAAGTTGTGGCGGCCCCCGGCGATGTTCTCGTAGCTCCTCGGGCTTTGGCAAGGACGGAATGCTTCCCCATCGAGGGAGCACTCGAACCTCGCGCCCGCGGGCTCCGTAGCGTCGAAGGCGAACTTGGCCGTGGTCCTGTTGGTCGGCGAACCGGGGGCGCTCTCTACGCGGGTGTTAGGCGCCGTGGTGTCTGCGGCTGTCTCCCGCGCTTCAGACCCGTCGGCGAGGACGAGCAACGCGATGATCGTCGTCAGGAGCGCGGCGAGTATTGCCGCGCCCCGTAAGACGTCTTTGGTGGACATGCGTCTCCGTTCTTTGTGGGCTGTGGTCGCGGCGGGCCGGAGACGCCCTTACGTCTCGATGTTGACGGTCAGGAGGCCCGAGAGGCCGTCATCGTTGGCGCCGACGAAGAGGATCGGGACCTCCGGTCCGCCGGTCTCGCAGCGGTAGACGGCGACGTCTTCGCCGTACTCGCGGTGGAAGAGGCGCTGGAGCCTGCCGAAGCCGCGGGCGCTCTTTTTCTGGCCGCGGTCCATCCAGGGCTGCACGTCGCTGAGGTGGTCCAGGGTCTCGTCGAAGTCGGAGCGGGTCATGGGGGCCTGGCAGCCGGAGATCCCGGCCATGCGTTCGGCCGCGGGCAGTTCTCTCTCTTCTGGATAGGAGACGAACGACCACTCGCTGTCCGCCTCCGAGCCGGGCATCTGCAGTCCCTCGGACGCCCGGAGCAGCCGGCGCTCCGTGTCGGACTGTTCCGCCAGCGCCGCGTCGGCGAGCAATAGCCCGCCCAGCAGGACGCCGATCATCAGCACAAACCTGTTCTTCTTCATTCAGAACCTCTCTGGCCCGGGACGGGCCCGTCGTTTCCACGCGTCTCCAATATCGGCGGTCCGACAGCTTTTGTTTAGCCGGGTCGGAGGCATCGTCGCGCGGGCGGTGGGGTACAGAGGGGATTCGACGTTACGAGGGGCGGCGCGGGGGGCGGGGGAGGGGTGGGTGAGGCCGCGGCGCCGGGAAGGCGGGCCCGTGGGGGACGACGCCCCGGCGGAGTTTCAGGTGCTGGTCGAGATCCCCAAGGGTTCGAAGGTCAAGTACGAGTTGGATAAGGACACGGGGATGTTGAGGGTGGACCGCATCCTCTACTCGTCCATTCACTACCCGGCGAACTACGGCTTCATACCGCAGACGCTTGGGGACGACGGCGACCCGCTCGACGTGCTCGTGCTGATGCAGGAGCAGGTCCAGCCTTTGAGCCTGCTCGTCGTGCGGCCCATCGGGATGATGCACATGGTCGACGACGGCGAGGACGACGAGAAGATTATCTGCGTCCCCCTCGAAGACCCGGAGTACCGCTCGTACTCGCACTACTCGGAGCTCCCCGAGCACCGGCTGCACGAGCTCAGAAGCTTCTTCGAGGACTACAAGAAGCTGGAGGACAAGGAGGTAAACGTCGAGGACTTCGCGGACGCCGACGAGGCCATGGAGGCCGTCCGCCACGCGATGAAGCTCTACGAGGAGCGGGTCGTGCCTGCGCTGTGAGGTCGGCGCTGGCGCGCCTCCCGGAGAGTAGGGAATAGAGAGTAGAGAGTAGTAAAAGCACGAAGCCTTTGTGATTCCCGACTCCCGGGGGTTGGGGCGGTTAAGAAGCGGTCGCGGCGGGCATAGAGGCCGGGACGGAAAAGGTCGACTACGGAGACGGAAGGAGGATCGGTGGCGGAACAGCGCACGGAAGGGACCATAAGGGTCCGTCAGGTAACGGACATACAGTTCTCCTGGAGCGAGGGGGAGCAGAGGGGCGGTCTCGGGTCGTTCACCGTCCAGCTTATCCTGGACAACGGCGCGGAGGAGTACGTGCTGCAGCCGACGGCGCAGGACACGAAGGTGCAGCTCGAGCTCGTCAAGCGGGCGAAGACCGTGTACTTCGACCTCGACCGACAGATCCTGATCCCCAACAACATCCCGCTGGGCTAGCGCCCGGCTTTTTGAGGAGGCACGAGTTGAGCGAGAACGTCGAGCGGAACATCATGGTGCGTCAGGTAACGGACGTGCACGCCAACTGGAGCGAGCAGGAGCGCGGGGGGCCGGGCAAGTTCTCCTACCAGCTCGTCCTGGACAACGGCGTCGAAGAGTACGCCATCAGGCCAGAGGCCGAGGACGCGGACGTCCTGATCGAGCTCTTCAAGCAGACGGGCACGATCTACTTCGACCTGGAGCGCAAGGTCCTGATCTTCGGCAGCATCTCCCTCGGAGGTTAGGTCGGCGCTTCGCGCCTCCCCGGGAGTAGAGAGTAGTGAGTCGAGAGTAGTAAGAACCCGCTGCGGAACCGCGCGGGGTTGACGTGAAGAAAGGGTCCCGTTTGGGGGCCCTTTCTTTGTGTCTCCGGGACGCGCGAAAAGACCGGCGCCCCCGTGGGAGCGCCGGTCTGGAATATCCGGTGTTACGTCTTCGCTAGAACTCGAAGATGATGCGGGACTTGCCCTTGGACGAGGACGAGCCGCCGCGGCGGAGCAGGAGCCACAGGAGGAGTCCGCCGCCTATGATGAGCAGGGCGGGGACCGAGGTCAGGGTCGTTATGGCGCCGCTGTGGGCGTCGGCGGCGGCGGGGCGCTGCTGGATCTCCTCGGGGGTCGCCTTGCCCTCCATGATGTCCCTGAAGTTGCGCAGGTCCTGCTCCAGGATGGCCTTCGGGCCCGAGGTTAGCCTGGAGGCGGCCTCTCCCAGCCTGCCAGCCGGCACGTCGGCGTACTGCATCTGCACTTCGATCTTGGTGCGGGTCGGGCTGACCTCCTCGAAGCGCACCTGCCCCGAGGTCTGAAGGTCTCCTTCGAGGCTGTTCCAGCCGATGGCGCTGTTGGGCTCGTTCTGGGTGGTCCTCGCGTCGAACTCGGCCCTGTACCCCAGCGGTCCCTTGATGACCCAGTGGGTGGTGTCCGGGCCGGTGGAGCGCACCTGTTCGATGTTCTTCATGAAGCTCGGGAGGTTCTCCAGGTTCTGCCAGTAGTCATAGACCTGGGCCACCGGGGCCTCAACTTCGACGGTACTGTTGATCGGCTCCGCCATCTTTCCTCCATAACAATTGCTCGCGTTTTACTTCGTCCCCCGTACTCTACCCCTCGTCCCGGCGGACGAAACCGCCGCCCGGGGACCACCCCGAAGGCCGCATAAAAATACATTGCCGCACATCCTTGTACTTCACCAATACCTAGTGCGGCAGCGTCAAAGCGGAGACGAGCACGAGGTAGAGCGCCAGAAGCGAACC
>CAXUFZ010000083.1:0-12348 GCA_964250345.1 uncultured Rubrobacteraceae bacterium | reverse complement strand
ATGCTGGCCGGTGGCGTCGCCGTGATCGTCCTGATATACCTGAACGGCCTGCTCGCCAACAGCCCCATCTACGGCGGCCTCGTAGCGAGCCTCGCCGCCTTCGTCGTCGTCAGCCTGCTCTCTGCCCCGCCCTCGCGGGAGACGATGTCCGACTGGGACCGGCGCGTGGGGGAGCCGGGCGCCGGGTGAAGATAACGGGTATCAGGACCGCGCTGATCACCAAAGAACTCGACCCGCCGTTCCGGGCGGCCTGGGACCCGAACCCGCGGCGCGCGACCGGGGCCACCCTCGTCTTCGTGGACACGGACGAGGGCCTGACCGGCGTCGGCTCGGGCGACGCGATGCACGATTTCTCCCGCTTCGCCGGCCACTTCGTCGGCGAGGACCCGATGCGGACGTCGCGCCACGTCAGGGTCCTGGAGACGCTCGCGTTCCACGCGGGCCGCTACTGGCCGCTGGAGGCGGCGCTGTGGGACCTGGTCGGCAAAATCTGCGACCAACCCGTCTCGAACCTCTTCGGCGGCGAGACCGACAGGCTCCCCGCCTACGCCTCGACCGGCGCCCTCACCGACCCCGCCGACCGCGCCCGGATGGCGACCGCATGCCGGAACCGCGGCTTCAAAGCCATAAAGCTCCGCGTCGACCCCCGACGCTTAGCAGAGGGGATGGAGACCGTCGAGGCCGTAGTGGAGGCGGTCGGCGACTCGATGGAGGTCATGGTTGACCTCAACCAGGCGTGGCGCGTGGCGGGCGACGCTTCGCGGAGCATAGACCCCGCGACGGCTCGGGGCATCGCGCGCCGCCTGGAGGACCTGGGCGTGCTCTGGCTGGAGGAGCCGCTACCCCTCTCGGACGTCGAAGGGTTGAAGAGCCTCCGTTCGGACGGGACCTTGAGGATAGCCGGGGGCGAGATGGTTCGGACGCCGGGGGAGTTGTTGGGCCTTTTGCGGGAGGATGCGCTCGACGTCTACCAGCCGGACGTCGTCCTCTCCGTCGGGATGACGCGGTGCCGCATGGTCGCCGAGCTCGCGCTGGCCGCCGGCCGCTGGTTCACGCCCCACACCTGGACGGCCGGCGGCATCGGCCTGCTCGCCAACCTGCACGTCGCGGCGGGCGTCGGCGGGGGGCCGTACCTGGAGCTCCCCTACGACCCGCCGGGATGGACCCCGGAGGCGCGGAACTTTCTGCTCGCCGAGCCGCTCGACATAGACGCCGACGGTTGCCTCCGGGTCCCCGACCGCCCCGGGCTCGGCGTGGAACTGGACAAGCGCGTCCTGGAGGCGTTGGCGGAGGCGGACCCCGACAGGAACAGCACCGAGATCTCGGTGCGGGTCGGGTGATACTGCCGGCGTTCTTCTGCCGCCCCCGCGTTCGGCGTAGAATGGGGTCAGCAGTACCCCACGAACATGGAGGAACCGGATGATCTCTCCCGGTATGGTCGAGCAGCTCTTCGTCGGCGGCGAGTGGGCGGACAACGCCGCCTCGAACGAGACCTTCGACGTCACGAACCCCGCGAACGGCGAGACCCTGGCGACCCTCCCGAACGCCGGCCGCGAAGAGATGCAGCGGGCCATAGACGCCGCCGCTGCCGCCCAGCCCGAGTGGGCCGCGACGACCGCCCAGTACCGGGCCGGCATCCTGCGCGAGGCCGCGAGGCTCATGCACGAGCGGCAGGAGCACCTCGCGACCGTCATGACCCTGGAACAGGGCAAGCCCTTCGCCGAGTCGATGGGCGAGATCGTCTACGCCGCCTCCTTCATCGAGTGGTTCGCCGAGGAGGCGCGGCGCGTCTACGGCGAGATGGTCCCGGCCAGCTTCCCCGAGAAGCGCATCATGGTCCTCAAGCGCCCCGTCGGCGTGACGGCCGCCATAACGCCGTGGAACTTTCCGGCCGCCATGATCACGCGCAAGCTCGGCCCCGCCCTCGCCGCCGGCTGCGCGATGGTCATAAAACCCTCCGAACTGACCCCCCTCTCCGCCCTGGAGCTTGCCCGTATCTTCGAGGAGGCCGGGCTGCCTGCGGGCGTACTCTCCGTCGTCCCCGGCCTCGACGCCGCCGACATAACCTCGGCCATCATGGAGGACCGGAGGGTCCGCAAGCTCTCCTTCACCGGCTCGACCGAGGTCGGCAAGCTCCTGATGAAGCAGGCCTCCGACACCATGAAGCGCCTCTCCCTGGAGCTCGGCGGCCACGCCCCCTTCATCGTCTTCGACGACGCCGACATCGACGCCGCCATAGAGGGCGCCATGATCTCCAAGATGCGCAACATGGGCCAGACCTGCGTCTGCGCCAACCGCATCTTCGTCCAGAAAGGCGTCCTCGACGAGTTCTCGAACAAGCTGACCGAGAGGATGGCCGCGATGAAGGTGGGCGACGGGATGGAGGAGGGCGTCACCGTCGGACCGCTGATCGAACCGAAGGCCATAGACAAGGTCGAACGCCACGTCGCCGACGCGAAAGAGAAAGGTGCGACGGTCACGCTCGGCGGCGAGAGGAATGGGAACGGCAAGGGCAACTTCTACCCGCCGACCGTGCTGATGGACGCCGACGACTCGATGCTCGTCGCCAAGGAGGAGACTTTCGGGCCGGTCGCGGCGATCATGCCGTTCGAGACCGAGGAAGAGGTCATCCGCCGCGCCAACGACACACTCTACGGCCTCGCCTCCTACTACTACACCCGCGACATCGGGCGCGTCTTCCGCCTCGCCGAGGGCCTCGAGTACGGCATCATCGGCGCGAACGACGGCCTGCCTTCCGTGGCCCAGGCGCCGTTCGGCGGTATGAAGGAGTCTGGCTTCGGGCGCGAGGGCGGGCACCAGGGGATCGAGGAGTACCTCGACACCAAGTACGTCTCGCTCGGAGGCATCAAGTAGGCTCCGGCCGCCCAACCTGGGTATACTGGAAAAATTGAGGTAGACAGGAAGAGGTGGGTCCATGCTGGAGTCCGCGAGGATCAAGACGGAGATACCGGGGCCGAAAAGCCGGGCCTTGATGGAGCGGCGGCACAACGCCGTCACCTCGGGCGTCGGGATCGCCACCCCGATGTTCGCCAGCGAGGCAAAAGGCGCGTTGCTCACCGACGTCGACGGCAACACGTTCATAGACTTCGGCGGCGGCATCGGCGTGCTCAACGTCGGGCACACGGACTCCAGGGTGGTCGAGGCCGTCAGGGAGCAGGCCGAGAGGCTGACGCACACCTGCTTCTACGTCACCGAGTACGAGCCGTACATAGAGCTCGCCGAGAAGCTCAACGCGCTCGTGCCGGGAGACTTCGAGAAGCGGTCCTTCTTCGTAAACTCCGGGGCCGAGGCGGTGGAGAACGCCGTTAAGATCGCGCGTTCCTACACCGGACGTCCCGCCGTCATCGCCTTCGAGAACGCCTTCCACGGCCGCACCATGCTAGGCATGACCCTCACGGGCAAGACCGACCCGTACAAGAAGGGCTTCGGCCCGTTCGTGCCCGAGGTCTACCGGGTCCCCGCGCCCTACGCGTACCGCTGTCCGTCCGGCAAAGATTGTTCCGGCGGGTGCCGGGGGAACTGCCTGGACGCCATAGACCAGGCGTTTCGGACGACCGTGCATCCTGAGAGCGTGGCGGCGATCATCATAGAGCCCGTGCTCGGCGAGGGCGGTTTCCTGCCCGTCCCCGACTTCTACCTCAGGCGGCTGCGCGAGATCTGCGACGAGCACGGCATCGTCCTCATAATCGACGAGGTCCAGACCGGCTTCGGCCGCACGGGCAAGATGTTCGCCATAGAGCACTCCGGCGTCGAGCCGGACATCGTGACGACCGCCAAGAGCATCGCCGGGGGCCTGCCGCTCGCCGGCGTAACGGGTCGGGCCGAGATAATGGACTCCGTCCACGTCGGCGGCCTCGGCACCACCTACGGCGGCAACCCCCTCGCCGTTGCCGCGGCCCTCGCCGTCCTGGAAACCTTCGAGGAAGAGGATCTGCTCGGCCGGGCCGTAGCCCTAGGCGAGCGCGTGCAGGGCGCGATGCGCGACATCCAGTCAAGGCACCCCGACCTCGTCGGCGACGTTCGCGGCATCGGCCCCATGGCCGCCATGGAGTTCGTCGAGGACGCCGAGGGCCGCGTCCCCGACAAGGTGCGGTCCGGCAAGGCCATAAACGCCGCCTTGCAGGAGGGGCTACTGCTCCTCTCCGCCGGCCAGCACGGCAACGTCATCCGTACTTTGATGCCGCTGAACATCGACGAGGGCGAGCTCGAAGAAGGCCTCACCATCCTCGGCCGCGCCGTAGACTCGGTGGCGTAAGGGAAGTTCCACGTTCGCGGGGGCGCTTCTCGAAGCGCCCCCGCGGGTTCGTTTGTGGAGCGACGCGCCGGCTGGCGGTCTAACCGAGCACTTCGTCTACGCTGACACTCAAGCCGGGCAGGGCGGTGGATCCGATCGTCTCGCCTCGGTGTGCGATCTCTATGCGCCGATAGTCGTCGCCCGAATGGTTCGTGTAACGCTGCACGGTCTCTTTCGAGAGGTCCGCGATCCAAACTTCCGGTATCCCCGCTCCAGCGTAGAGGGGCAGCTTGACATCACGGTCGTACGCGAGAGAAGTATCTGCAACCTCGACCACGAGCAGCACGTCCTCGGGACCGGGAAGCGAACGGCCGTAATCCCGGTCCCGTACTACCGCGACGTCCGGCTGCGGTTCGCGCCCCTCGTCGATTCGCACCGGACTCTGGGAGTTCACTAAATACCGTTCCCCGACAAAAAGTGTTAAGGCCCGCGCGAACCGTCCGACACAGCTAACGTGCCGGCCACCGATCGGGCTCATCTCGACGATCTCCCCGTCGATGAGCTCGACGCGGTCGTCCTCGTGAAGTATCCCGACCTCGCCCATCCGGTGGTACTCGTGGACGGTGAAGCGCCGCCGCGTAACCTCGCGCGTCTCTGTCTGCACGGAAAGCCCTCCAATGTCTCGCCCTGCCTCACAAAAGTATACTCGGACCACGGGCGTCAACCCTGTAGCGAACGCGTAACGTCGGCTTTCGAGGCCGGCTACGGGCTAATGCTTCTGCTTTTGGCGGCGTGAGCGCCGGCGCGACGGCGACGGCGACGAGGGCGGCCAGCACGATCTTGATCAGGTCGAACACCACGAACGGCAACACGCCGGTCGCCAACGCCGCCGCGGGGGAGAGGCCCGAGACCACCGCCAGCCACGTCGCCCCGAGGGCGTAGATCACGGCCAAAGCCGCGCATCCCCATAGGAGGCAACCACCGAGCGCCCGACGTCGAACGGCGGTCGCGGCGGCACGGGCGCCGAGCCCGGCGACGGCGGCAGCGAGGGGATACGAGACCAGGTATCCGCCCGTCGGGCCGACGAGGTGGCCGAGACCTCCCGCGAAGCCCGAGAAGACCGGCGCGCCGACGGCCCCGACGAGCAGGTAGACCGCCATCGCCAACGCCCCGTGACGCGGCCCGAGCAGCAACCCGGCGAGGACGACCGCCGGCACCTGGAACGTGAACGGCACGGGGGCGAGGGGGATCGCGATCTGGGCCGCCACGGCCGTCACGGCCGCCATGAGCGCGACCCTGGTGATGGTGCCCGTCTTCAACGTCCCCTCCTGATCTTCGCGCCGCAATCTTCGCCGGCCCCCTTGTACCACCGATCCTGGGGGTTTTCTGCCACCGCGGGGCGCCGAAGTTTCACCCCGAACAGGCCCGGGTAGGTCTACGCAACAGACGTTCCTGGAGAGAGGAGAACGGATGGGTGACCGGAAAAACACTGGTCAGGACGACCGCAACGAAGGCGCGATGGACAAGGCAAAAGGCCGCCTGAAAGAAGCGGCCGGGGCCCTGAGCGGCGACAAGGACCGCAAGGCCGAAGGCCGCGCGGACCAGCGCAAAGGCACCGCGAAGGAGAAGAAGGGTCACCTGAAGGACTTGCTGAAGTAGGTCTCAGTAGAGAAGTAGGCACAAACAGCGAGAGGGCCGGGGAGATGATCCCCGGCCCTCTCCGCTATCAGCCGTTACTTGATGGCTGAAACCTGTTGCTTGAAGCCTCTCTACGCCGAGACGGCCTTCAGCTTGCGGTCGAACTGCTCGATCAGGGTCTCGCGGTTCTTGTTGCGCGTCTCATACTCGCGGACCTCGCGGATCTGGGCCGCAGTGAGGGCGTCGATGTACTTGGAGATCTCGCCGACGTTGAGCTCGTCGTAGCCCGCGATCGGGAACGTCGCCCGCTCGAGCTCACCCTCGACGACCTTCAAGCCCTCCTTGTAGTACGAGAGGGGGGCGTACAGAAGGTCCATGTACGAGTCCACCGACTGCTCCACCAACGCCTGATACGCGCCGCGCTGCCGCTCGGCCCGCTCCACGAGCTCCTGCGTGAGCTCCCGGTTGCTCTCGACCTGGTGCCGAACCTCGCGCACCGTCCCGTCGAGAACCTCCTGCGCGAACCGCACGTTCCGCTCCTGCTGCGCCGCGAAATGGTCCACAACCAACTTGTACGTGTCGCCACTGGTCTTCGCGAGCCGCTCCGCCGTCCTGCCGGTCTTCTCCATGGTCTCCAAAACGTTCCTCCTGCCGTTGCTTAACCTTATGTATGTGCAGTATACACATATGTTCCGGTCTGTCAAGGGGTAGGGCGGTGTCTGCGGGGTCGTACATGGTGGGGTTCGGGCGTTTCGGGCTTTACAGGTTGGGGCTCGCGCCTTAAGATAACTGCCGGCAAAATCGGGCCGGGTGGTATGGGTCCCGGCGTGCGGGCGGTGTAACGGGGCTTTGGCCCAAACGTTACCGTTCTGTAATTTTCGGTCCGTATCCTTTCTTTGCGGCGTTTGGTTGAGAGATCTGTGAGGGGTGATGAGATGCGTTTGAAGAGGCTGGTTTTGATCCTGGCGGCCATGTTCGTGGCGGCGTCTTTGGCGGCGTGCTCTTCGGCCGGTCAGTCCGGCGGGGACCAGGGCTCGGGGAGCCAAGGCTCCCGGGGGCAGGGTTCTCAGGAGCAGGCCCGGCAGGAGCCGAAAGAGCAGCCCAAGAAGATGACCGAGGAGGCCAAGGACGCGCAGGTCGCGCCCAAGGCCGGCTCTGGCGGGGACCAGGAGCAGGAGGGCAACAAGCTCGAGCCCGCCAAGAACAAGATGCTCCGGCTTACGGTCCCGAAGATGGCGGAGATAGAGAACGACGCGATCCCGACGGGCCGGGGCACGGAGAGCCAGTTGTTCCGCGACTACGCGGCGGTCAGGGTGAAGTACACGGGCTTCCCGTGGCAGGAGGAGGCCAACATCTACATCGCCGGCCACCGCGTCGGCTTTCCGGGCACCGACAGCGACAAGGCCTTCTACGACCTCGAGGACCTGCAGAACGGCGACGAGGTCTTCCTCACGGACGCCATGGGCCGTAAGTACACCTACGAGGTCTACGAGAAGAAGATCGTCGAGCCCACCGACCTCTCCGTGCTCAAGCCTATCGAGGGCAAGAACGTCGTGACCCTCCAGACCTGCACGCTGCCGGACTACTCCGACCGCGTCATCTACCGGGCCGAGCTCAAAGACATCCAGACCTAAGTCCGAACGCATGTAGACGCATCGCGGGGGCCGGGACACACAGTTCCGGCCCCTTCGTCTTCCCGCGCGCGACCGCGCCCGCCGTTATGCAACAATACGAAGGGGTAGGAGGAACAAAAGGGGAGGGGCGTTGAGTATCTCGCTCGCACGAAACGGCGGCCCGGTTGTCGGGGCGCGGGAGATAGCCTGATGCTGCTCGGCCTGGATCTCGGGACGGGCTCCGTGAAGGCCCTGCTGCTCGCCGCCGACGGCTCCGTCCGGGGGGAGGCCTCCGCGGCTTACCCCGTCAACTCGCCCCGCTCGGGCTGGGCCGAGTCCGACCCCGGGGATTGGTGGGCGGCGACCGTCGAGGTCGCGAAGAAGGCCGTCGGCGGTCGCGGGGGGGAGGTCGCCGCGATCGGTCTCTCCGGCCAGATGCACGGCGTCGTCCTGTCGGACGGGGACGGCAACCCCTTACGCCCCGCCGTCCTCTGGGCCGACGCCCGCTCCGGCGACGAACTCCCCGCGTACCGCGGCCTCGACACGAAGCTGCGGCGCGGCCTCGCGAACCCGCCGGCCGTCGGCATGGCGGGGCCCAGCCTGCTCTGGCTGCGCGGCCACGAGCCCGACGCCTACAAGACCGCCGCCCTCGCGCTCCAGCCGAAAGATTGGCTCAGGCTCAGGCTCACGGGCGAGGCCGCCGCCGAGCCCTCGGACGCCTCCGCCACCCTGCTCTACGATGTCCTCGCCGACGACTGGGCCTACGGGGCGGTCGAGGCCCTCGGCCTGCGCGCCGACCTTCTCGCCCCGCTCGCGCCCTCCGGTGGAACGGCCGGTGAGCTTGCGAAGTCCGCGGCGGAGGAGATGGGGCTGCGGGACGGGCTGCCGGTCGCGGCGGGGGCGGCGGACACGGCGGCGGCCATGCTGGGGGTTGGGCTTCTGGAACCTGGTCCCGTGCAGCTCACCGTCGGGACTGGAGCCCAGATCTTCGCGGCCAAACGGGAGCCGGAGCCGGATCTGCGCGGTCGAACCCACCTCTACCGCGCCGCCGCGCCCGGCCTCTGGTACTCGATGGCCGCCATCCAGAACGCCGGCCTGGCCCTGGAGTGGGCCCGCAAGCTCCTCGGCGCCTCCTGGGAGGATGTTTACGAGGAGGCGTTCGCCGTCCCCCCGGGCGCGGGCGGCGTCCTCTTCCTGCCTTACCTCAGCGGCGAGCGGACACCCCGCTTCGACCCCGCCGCGCGCGGGGCCTGGACCGGTCTCGGCCTCGACCACACCCGCGGCCACCTCCTGCGCGCCGCCCTCGAAGGCGTCGCCTTCGCCCTGCGCGAGGGCCTCGAAGCCCTCGAAGAGGCCGGCACGCCCGCCCCCGAACTCCGCCTCGCCGGCGGCGGCTCCGGAGGCGAGGCCGGCGAACCGTGGCGCCAACTCCTCGCCGACGTCCTCGGACGCCCCCTCCAGATGCTTCCCGACGACGTCGCCCCCGTAGCCTCCGCCCGCGGCGCCGCGCTCCTGGCCGGCGTCGCCTCCGGCGTCTTCGACTCCGCCGAAGAGACCCTGAAACTCGCCCCGGAACCGGGACGAACCGTGCAGCCCGAAAAAGAGCAAACCTCCTACGAAACGGCCTACGAACGATACGGCCAACTGTACCCGCGCCTACGCGGCTAGGGACCATAAGGCTAGGGACCATAACCCTGGGAGTCGGGAAAACCTCTTCGGGGTTTACGACTCCCGAGGCGAGCGCCTCCCGACCCGGTATGGGGATAGCAGCGGAACCGGAACCAACGATCTTCTTTTTTCTTAGCAAGATGGTCGCTAGCTCCGAGGCCTCGCCCGGCGGCTAGAGCATGCCCGGCAGACGCGGTTCCTTGTATCCCGGGTCGGCGTCGAGGTCGAAGCGGTAGCGGCCGTAGGGGTCGACGTGGGCGTAGCGCGTCGGCGAGAGGTGGGCAAGATCTTCGTTCCTTACCGGGTATCCCTCGGCCCGTAATCCGTCCAGCGCCTCCTGGTAGTGGACGGTGTTCCGCTCGACGACACCGGCCGCCTGGATCGTGGGGGTCGCCACCCTCGTCGGGTGACGCCGGGGAACCCGGCCATGGCGAACCGGCGACCCCGGAAAGACCAGACCGGGGTCCGAGTATTGCTGGAACGAAAACACCCGCTAAGCTCGTCTTCCCGGCGTCAGGAAGGACGGGATGTTCTCCGATCTGGTTTGCTATGCGGTTCGCTAGAAACCCGAAAGAACCCCTTTTGTCAAATTATCCACCTAACCTCCGCAATATTTGCTAGACCGTGTAAAAAAGACGTCCACCTATCCTTGCGAAACGAGCACAAACCTGCCTATCATTGACCGCCATTAGTAAATTACGTTGCAACGCAACCGGGGAGGATGGACCGTGGGGGCAGCAGGTGCGGATCGTGGTTCAGGCAGCCACCGTCTCGGCCTGCTGGCGGGCGCTGGTGTGCTCCTGCAGGCCTTCCTCGTCGCCTTTGGGTCGAGTGCCGGCGCGGCGTTTTCGCAAAGTGGCGAGCCGCAGCGGGCCCAGGAGGGGCCAGCCTACGTGCCCGGCCAGCTGGTCGTCGGGTTGGAGGCGTGGGTCCCCAAGACGACGGTCGAGGAGGTCCTTCGGCCGATCAACGACGAAACCGGCGCCCGAACCCTCGACCACATCCCGGGTTCGGGCGTCGCCCTGGTGGCCCTTCCGCCGGGGCTTCCGGTCGAGGAGGCCGAGCGGCTTTACGAGGCGGTCTACGGCGTCGAGGTTGCCGATCCCAACTACCGCCTGGAGCCACAGGCGACGGTCCCCAACGATCCCGCCTTCGGCAGGCTGTGGGGGATGAACAACACCGGCCAGGAGCTGCGCCCCGCGACGGGAACCGAGGCCGCCGTGAGGGGCACCCCCGATGCGGACGTAGACGCGCCGGAGGCTTGGGGGGCGACGACGGGCAACCGGGACGTCGTCGTGGCCGTCATCGACAGTGGGGTGGACATAAAACACCCCGACCTCAAGGACAACATCTGGGTTAACACCGACGAGATACCGGCCAACGGCGTGGACGATGATAACAACGGCTACAAAGACGACGTCAACGGCTGGGACTTCGCTAGTTCCTACGAAGGCGACAACACCCCCTACGACCCCGATCCGCGCACCGGCGTGGACGCGTCCGCCGAACATGGGACGCACGTGGCGGGCATCGTGGGTGCGAAGGGTAACAACGGCGTGGGGGTCGCGGGCGTCGCCGGGGGCGTCAAGATCATGCCCTTGAAGGTGGGCACCAGCATGTATCAGGCGGCGGCGTCTCTCCGGTACGCGGTTGCCAATGGGGCTACGATCAGCAACAACTCCTACGGGTGCCCGGGCGCGGCGCGCGGCACCAACGCCTGCTTGTTCAGCGACAATTTGGAGAATGCTATCCGGGAGGCCAACACGGCGGGGCACCTCTTCGTCGCCGCTGCCGGGAACGGCGACTCCGCCCGGATCGGCGTCGACAACGATCAGGCACTCACCTTCCCCGCCAGCTTGGATTCGCCGAACGTGGTCTCGGTGGCCGCCACGGACCACAACGACGCCCTGACGTCGTACTCCAACTACGGGGCCACCACGGTGGACCTCGCGGCCCCGGGAGGTACGCCGGAAGCGGGCGTTTACAGCACGCTGCCCGGGGGCGGGTACGGCTTCAAGAATGGCACCTCGATGGCAACCCCGCACGTCGCGGGGGCGGCGGCCCTCGTCAAGAGCCTCCGCCCGGGGTACGACGCCGTGGCCATCAAGGACCGACTCCTAAAATCCGTGGACGAGAAGGCGGGCATGGAAGGCAACACGGTCACCGGCGGGCGCCTCAACGTCGCGAAGGCCCTCGGAGAGCCGGGGGCGCCGCTGGTGGTCCAGACGGGCCCCGCCGACGGGACGGGCAAGGTGCCGGAGGGGGCGAACGTCTCGGCCGTCTTCTCCGAGCCGATGGACCCCGCCACCCTCGGCCCGGGCACGTTCACCCTGACGGGGCCGGTCTCGACGGGCCACTCCGGGCCGGTGACGGCTAGCGTCTCCTACGACGCGGCCTCCAGGAGGGCGACGCTGGACCCCGCCTCGGGCCTCGCCGCGGGGGCGACCTACGAGGCCCGCGTCGGGGGCGGCTCGCCGGGCGCCAAGGACCACGCGGGCGACTCGCGCTCGGCCGACAGGGTCTGGGCGTTGACCGTCGACCCGCCGCCGCGCGTAGTCGCGACGACGCCCTACCCCGGCGAGACGGGCGCGAGACGCTACACGAAGCTGGAGGTTTTCTTCTCCGAGGACATAGACCCGGGCACCCTGTCCTCGAGCGACTTCACCCTCAGGGGAAACCTGACCGGGGCCTCGGTGCCGATCTACAGCATTAGCTACGACCCGGCGGCCAAGAAGGCCACCGTCTACCCGTACGGGAGCATCGAGGCGGGTAAGGGCTACATGGCGACGGTGCAGGGCGGGAGGACCTACGGCGTGCTGGACCGCACGGGCAACCCGCTGGTGCAGGACGGTTACGGGGACAGATCCTTCTGGCGGGACGACAGGTACAACTGGTACTTCGATGGCTAGTCCGATGGCGAGCGGGAACGGGGGGCGGACGATGGGCGAGGTTTCGTGGCTGCGCGGGCGCGTTCTGGCGTTGACGGCGGCGGCGGTGGCGATCGGGCTGACGGCGAACGCCGCCCCGGCCGCGGCTGCGGAGCCGGGGACGGCCGGCGCCCCCGGGGGGGGGCACGGCCGGGTCGCCGTGGGGCGCGGCCCCGCCGGCCACCCGGGGTAACCCGGCGGCCCCGCCGGTCGCGGCTGACCCCGGAGAAGCTGCTGGAGGGCCTGA
>CAXUFZ010000082.1:0-12581 GCA_964250345.1 uncultured Rubrobacteraceae bacterium | reverse complement strand
GCTCGGCGCAGGGCGGCGCTTCCGGCGCGGGCGGCGGCTCCGTGGTCGTCGGGGCGGGGGCGGGCGGTGGCGCGGAGATGGCGGTGGCCGAGGGTGGCGCGGAGCAGGTGTCCAGGACGGAGCCGGGCTTCGACCGCATGATCGTGAAGACCGCCGAGCTCGGCGTCCAGGCCGAGGACGTCCGGGCCGGCGTCTCGGAGGCCAGGGACGTCTCGGAGCGCTTCGGCGGCGCCGTCCTGAGCTCGCGGGTCTAGGGCGGCGAAGGCCCCGTCTCAGCGGATCTGGTGATCACCGTTCCGTCCGACGGGTTCGAGGGGGCGTTGGACGGGTTGCGGGGTTTGGGGCGTCGGATCACGACCGATGCCGTAAAAGGTCAGGACGTGGCGGAGGAGTTCGTGGACCTCGAGTCCAGGGAGCGCAACCTGCTGGCGGCCGAGGAGAGCCTGCTCGGCCTGTACGACCGCGCCGAGAGCGTGGACGACACGCTCGACGTACAGCGCGAGCTCACGAACGTGCGCGGCCAGATAGAGCAGGCGCAGGGCAGAATACAGTACCTGGAACGCCGCACCGCCACCTCCCGCATCTCCCTGACCATAGAGCCGGTCTCCGCCGCCGCGCCTCCCCGACAGGCCTGGGACCCGACCATCACCGCGACCCGCGCCTGGGACGCCTCGCTGCGCGTCCTACAAACCGGGGCAACGGCCGTCATATCCGCCGTCGTCTTCAGCTGGTGGCTGGCGCCCGTGGTCGTACTCGGCCTTGTCGCGTGGAGGCGATACCAGACCACGCGTCCCGCCGACCCGTCCTGATGCCGGGTGCGAAACGCTGGTGTCGCGTCCGATAACGGCATCTCGCCCGGTGCGCGGCGGTGCGGAGACATCGGCGGACGTATATATGGGGTTGGGTGCGTCGGCAGATGAGGGTGTGGTTCGGCCGCCGTTAGAGGAATCGGTGCATTACGTGGAGTCCGACGCGGCCCGTAGCCGGGTGCTCGAACGCTTCGGGAACGGTCCCGATGACCCGGAAGCCGAGCGCCTTCCAGAGCCGAACGGCGGCCCGGTTCGACTCGACGACGGCGTTGAACTGCATCGCGGCGTATCCGTGCTCGCGGGCCCAGGAGATCGCGTACTCGCCGAGCGCGCGTCCGACCCCCCGGCCCCGCGCCTCGCCGGCGACCATGAAGCTCGCGGTGGAGACGTGCGAGCCCCGGCCGGGACGATTCGGCCCCATTTTCGCCGTCCCGAGCACCCGCGGGCCCTCGCAGGCCACGACCGTATGCCCGGGAGGGGCTTCGACCCACACGCCCCGGGCCTCTTCGGACGACCAATCAGGATCGTAGGCGTAGGTCTCCCCGGCCGCGACGACCTCTCGGAAGATGGTCCATACGGACGGCCAGTCGGCGTCGGTGTAGTCGCGGACGAGCACCCGGGCATCTTACAACGCGACCGTGGTGGTGTGCCTCCCGACTCCCGGGGGTTCAAAGCGAAGCGCGGCGGAGCGACCTACCCGGGTTACACTCTCCCCGACCGTCTCAGGCCAGAGAGCGAGGAACGTATGACCGAGGCCCCGGCAGTGCCCTTGATCCCACGCGAAGTCCTCTTCGGCAACCCGGAGAGGGTGAGCCCCCGCCTCTCCCCTGACGGCGGACGGCTCGCCTACCTGGCCCCGAAAGACGGCGTCCTGAACGTCTGGGTCGGGCCGGTCGGTTCCCCGGTGGGCGGCGACGACTTCGGGCCTGTGACCGACGACCGCAAGCGGGGCATCCGGGTCTTCTTCTGGGCAGAGGACGGCCGGCACGTCGTCTACCTCCAGGACGAGGGCGGCGACGAGAACTGGCGCGTCCACGCCGTGGACCCGGCCACGCGGGAGGACAGGGATCTCACCCCCTTCGAAGGCGTGCAGGCCCAGATCCTCGCCAAAGACCGCCGCTTCCCGGACGCTCTGCTCGTCGCCCTGAACCGCGAAAACCCGGAACTCCACGACGCCTACAGGCTCACCCTCTCCACCGGCGACCTCGACCTCGTGGCGAAGAACCCCGGCAACGTGGTCGGCTGGGTCGCCGACGAAGACTTTCGGGTACGCGCCGCCATGGCCGCCACCCCCGACGGCGGCTCCGACCTGCTGCTCCGCGACGACCCTGCGGACGAGTGGCGCAAGCTCATCTCCTGGGATAAAGAGGACGCCCTCTCCAGCGGCGCGGTCGGCTTCGCCGCCGGCGGGGGGAAGATGTACCTGCTCGACTCGCGCGGCGCCAACGCCGCCAGGCTCGTGTCGATGGACCTTGTCAGCGGGCAGGCGGAGACCCTCGTCGAGGACCCGCGCTACGACGTGTCGGAGGTCGTGATCCACCCCGACACCCACGAGGCGCAGGCCGCCGCCATCGAACGGGCGCGGACGGAGTGGATCGTGCTCGACGAAGCCGTCCGCGAGGACTTCGAGGCCATAGGCGACCTCGCCCGCGGCGACCTGGCCGTCGCCAGCCGCGACCACGCCGACGAGAACTGGCTCGTCGCCGTGAACTCCGACGCCGGCGGCGCTTCCTACTACGCCTACGACCGGACGACGAAGCGCGGTGACCACCTCTTCGACGCCAGGCCAGACCTCGCGGACTACGACCTCGCGACGATGGAGCCCGTCTCCTTCACCTCCCGCGACGGCCTCCGGGTCGAGGGCTACCTCACGACGCCGCCGGGCGTCGAGCCGCGGAACCTGCCGATGGTCCTGAACGTGCACGGCGGGCCGTGGGCGCGGGACGGCTGGGGCTACGACCCCGAGGCGCAGTGGTTCGCCAACCGGGGCTACGCCTGCCTCCAGGTCAACTACCGTGGCTCGACCGGCTACGGCAAGGAGTTCCTCAACGCCGGCAACCGCGAGTGGGCCGGCCGGATGCACGACGACCTGGTGGATGCCGTCGCGTGGGCCGTGGACGAAGGTGTGGCCGACCCGGACCGCGTCGCCATCTTCGGCGGCTCCTACGGCGGGTACGCCGCGCTTGTCGGCGCGACCTTCACCCCAGACCTGTTCCGGTGCGCCGTGGACATCGTCGGCCCGTCGAACATCATCACCCTCATAGAGAGCGTCCCGCCTTACTGGAAGCCGCTCCTCGCCACCTTCACCGAGCGCGTCGGCAACCCCGAAACCGAGCCGGACTTTTTGAAGAGCCGCTCGCCGCTCTTCTTCGTGGAGAACATAAAGATACCGCTGCTCATAGCCCAGGGCGCCAACGACCCGCGCGTCAAACAGGCCGAGTCCGAGCAGATCGTCGCCGCCATGAAAGAACGCGGCATCGACCACGAGTACCTGCTCTTCGAGGACGAGGGCCACGGCTTCGCCCGCCCCGAGAACCGCCTGAAGTTTTACGCCGCCGCCGAGGAGTTCCTCGCGAAGCACCTCGGCGGAAGGGCCGAGAGCTGATGCCGCCGCCCGGCGAACGGACCGCCCTGATCCTGGTGGACATCCAGGAGGGCGTCGACCGGCCTGAACTCGGTCCGAGGAACAACCCGGGGGCCGAGGAGCTGGCCGCGACGCTGCTCGCCGCGTGGCGCGACTCCGGCCGGCCGGTGGTGCACGTCCGGCACATGTCCGTGGAGCCCGACTCGCCGCTGCGGCCTGGCCTACCGGGCAACGCGATCAAGGCGATCGTAGCCCCGGAGCCCGGCGAGCCCGTGGTGGAGAAGTCCACCAACAGCGCGTTTATCGACACAGACCTTGAAGGGCGCCTGCGCGCGGACGGCATCGGTGCCGTCGTGGTCGTGGGCCTGACGACCGAGCACTGCGTCTCCTCGACCGCGCGGATGGCCGGCGACCTCGGCTTCGAGACCTACGTGGTCTCCGACGCCACCGCCTGCTTCGGACACACCGGGCCGGATGGCGAGCATTTCACGGCCGAAGAGGTGCACGGCGTCACGCTCGCGAGCCTTCAAGGAGAGTTCGCGACGGTCGTGCGGGCAGACGAGATCTTGAAACAGCTATAAGCGCGGACGCGAAAAAGCCGGGACACGAATGCCCCGGCCTCGCCGCTGGTTCGCGGTTCTGCTACTTCAGTATGTTCTTCGCCTTGTTGGCGACCTTCTTCTCAGGGGAACCACCGGACTTCTTGCCCTTCTTGCCGCCGCCTGTCTTGCCTTTGACGGCCTTCTTTACCTGCTTCTCGATCCCGGCCATAGGCGCGGTCACGCTCCTTCCCCGAAGCTCTCGTTGCCCGGGTTCGTACCCCCCGGGGAACGTCGGCAAACGCCGCGGGTCAGCCCGTGGCGGGCAGCTCCAAACGCATCCCGGGGTAGATCTGGCCGTCGGGCAGGCCGTTGGCGTCCTGTATGACCTCGACGGCGACGCGCGGGTCCTCGGACGGCGGGTAATGCTCCGTCGCCACGGTCCAGAGCGTGTCCCCCGGCGAGACGGTGTAGAAGACCGAGGGCGACTCAGCGCCGGCCCCGCTGCCCGTGTACAGGGCGAACACTAGCACGGCCGCCACGAACAACGCCCCGATCCTCCGCCTGCGATAAACATGCTCTCTTTTCACCCCCGAAAGATACGGGACGGGGTACGTTTTCCCAACGGTCTTCTCCCGCGCGGGCACGGCTAGTAGGCCCGCCGCCACGCGGCTACAATCTGTGGGAGATGCGCTTCACCAAGATGCACGGCGTCGGCAACGATTTCCTGATCTTCGACCCCGGCGAGGTCGAAGGGACGGACCTGCCCGCGCTCGCCCGCCGCTCCTGCGACCGGCACTTCGGCGTCGGGGCGGACGGCATCCTGATCCCCACCCCCACCCCGGACGCGGACCTGGAGATGGTCTACCTGAACTCCGACGGCTCCCCCTCCGAGATGTGCGGCAACGGCCTCCGCTGCCTCGCCCGCTACGCCAGGGACTACGAGATCGTAGACAGCGACGCCCTCACCATCGCCACCGGCTCCGGCGTAAAAAAGGTCCTGCTCCACAAGGACGGCTCCTCCCGTGTAGACATGGGCCCGCCGTCTTTCGACACCGAGGTCGAGGTCGAAGGCCACGGTCTTCTCCGCGTCTCGATGGGCAACCCGCACGCCGTGGCTTTCCTGAAGACCGGAGAAGAGATCGAGGCGCTCGACCTCGGCGCCATCGGCCCGCGCATCGCGTACGATCCGCTCTTCCCGGAGAAGACCAACGTCGAGTTCGTCCACGTCAGGGACGACCACGACATCCGCATGAGGATCTGGGAGCGCGGCGCGGGCGAGACCCTCGCCTCCGGCTCCGGCTCCTGCGCCGCCGCCGCGGCGGCGATCTATAGGGGGCTATCCCGAAGCCCCGTCAACGTCCACCTCGACGGCGGCATCGTGGAGATAGCCTGGTCCGGCGAAGACGAGCCCGTCTATATGACCGGACCCGCCGAGTATGTCTGCGAGGGCGAGCTGGTCAACACTTCGACTGGTCAGCACTTCAGCTAAAGTTCTCTCGCCGGGAAAGCTTCCGCGTACGCACGATTGCTGGTTGTATAGACGAAGTCTTACTTGCTTTGAGACGATGAGGTGAGAGAGCCGGATGACGCAGATGACAGCCGAAGACGTCGTCGATCTCTACTCGGGCCTGGGGGCCCAAGGCGTCCGGCTTTGGGTGGATGGTGGCTGGGGAATCGACGCTTTGCTTGGGCAGCGGACCCGCCCGCATAAGGATCTCGACGCGATCGTCGCCTTCGAGGACTTGCCGGCCCTCACCCGATTCCTGAGCGAGCGCGGGTTCGTGCTCAAGGCGATCTGGCCCGAGAACCTGTGGGCGCCCTGCCCCGAGCTACCCGCCCTAATCGGGCGCGAGCATCGGGCCGTAGAGGTTGCCACGGCGTTCGTGCTTGAGGACGGCTCGGGACGCGAACTCGATTTCCACGTCATGCGCTTCGACGAGCATGGTCGCGGGATACCCGCGTGGCACAGCGACTTCGCCTTCCCTGCCGAAGCGTTTGCGGGCCGGGGAATAGTCGACGGTACGAGGGTACGATGCTTGTCGGCGGAGATGCAGATGCACGCCCACACTGGATACGCGCTCAAAGACAGCGACGTGCACGACCTGCGTCTGCTTCACGATCGGTTCGGCATCGACTATCCCGATGACGTCGCAGACCTCTTGTCGGCCCGGTAGGCGCCAGCCGCATGCGACCTCGGATGATTCAGCGAACGACCGCTCCGCTCAAACTCATCGTCAGGGTCGTTAGCATTCTTTGCTCGGATCACTAAGGAGACATCGGCAGAAGCCGAGCTAGTTCACCAGACGCACCCTTACTGATGGCTACTTCAACTCCACGAGTCCATATCGGGCGGCGAACAGCAACGCTTGCAGGCGGGAGTGGACGCCGAGCTTGTTCGAGATGTTCATCATGTGGGTGCGTTCGGTGTCGACGCTCATGTGGAGGCGGGCGGCGATCTCCTTGTTCGAGAGGCCTTCGGCGAGCTTCTGGAGGACCTCTTTTTCGCGGGGCGTGATCTGCCCGATGCTCGCCTGGGCCTCGCGCTCCTCTTCGCGGCTCCGGCCGGCGAGCCGGAGAAACTCGACGAGCTCGGCGGGCGAGAGCAGGGTCTCCCCCGCGGCGAGGCGCCGGGTGGCGGTCAGGATGTCGTCGACGTCGGCGGACTTGTGGAGGACACCGGCGGCGCCGGCCTCGACCGCGCGGGCGTGCTCGGTCTTGTCCAGGCTGGCGGTCAGGATGAGCGCCGCGAAATCGCGGTTGGCCCCGCGCAGCTCGCGGATGAGCTCCATGCCCTCCCCGTCAGGTAGGGAGAGGTCTATGACCCCGAGGTCGACCTCCAGGCCGGACATCTCCCGGCGGGCCTCGGCGAGGGAGCCGGCCTGGGCCACCACCTCGAACTCCGGCTCCTGGTCGAAGATGAACGCGAGCGTCTGGCGGAACGAGGCGTGATCCTCGACGAGCAGGATTTGCTGCATCGGCTTCCTTTCGCGGGCGGGCCTGCCGGCTACCAGGGATGCACGAAATATATCAGCACCAGCGACGCCGGGTGGCCCGCGAGCGAGACTTTCTCAGGCCCTGGCGCGCCCCGCTTCGTCCTCGTTGACCAGGACCCCCAGCGCCACCAGCAGGCGCACGGTCGTTCCGGTCCCGGGCTCGCTCTCCACCTCGATCTCGCCGCCTAAGGTGCGGGCGCGCTCCCGCATCCCCGTGAGGCCCATCCCGGCCGCCGTTTCGGGTCCGAAGCCCCGGCCGTCGTCCTCGACCTCGGCCCACGCCGCGCCGGCGTCCGTCCCGAGGGAGACCGTGGCCCTCCGGGCGCCGGAGTGGCGCCGGACGTTGGCGAGGGCCTCCTGGATCACGCGCGCCACCTCCATCGCGGGCGCGCCGCGCAAGGAGGTCGGGAACCCGTCTTCGACGAACATCTCGAAAGAGCACGCCGGGGCCATCTGGCGGTTCAGCTCCACGATGGATTCCAGCGAGCGGGCGAGCGTCCTGTCCTCGTCGCTCTCCAGGCGCAGGTCGTAGATGGCGTCCCGGATCCCGGAAACCGACCGGCGGAGCGCCTCGACCTGACGGCCCGTCTCCGCGGCCCGGTCGGCGCCCTCGGGCATCCTGGCCTGCACCTGCATGGACTGGAGGGCGTAGGTGAGGTCCTGGAGGACGTCGTCGTGGAGCTCGCGGGCTATCCGGCGGCGCTCGGCCTCCCGGATCTCACCCAGCGCCTCCTCTGCCCGTTTGCGCTCCGTGACGTCCTCGACGAAGCCCTCGTAGCCGGTCAGTTCGTCGTCCGCGTCCCGGATGGCCCGGGCGTTCACGGAGATCCAGGCGACCACGCCGTCGCCGCGCCGAATCCTCATCTCGAAGTTCCGCACGAACCCGTCGCGCCGGACGACGCGCCCGAACTCCCGGCTGCGTTCGGGGTCCGCATAGATCTGGTCACCTATGCTGGAGATTTTGTCGAGCAGGCTCTCGGGGGACGGGTGGCCGAACATGCGGGCGAGCGCCGGGTTGGCGGTGACGAACCGTCCATCGGTCGTGGTCTGGAAGATGCCCTCGACGGCGTTCTCGAAGATGGAGCGGTACTTCTCCTCGGCGCTCTTTAGCGCCTCCTCGCCGCGCTTGCGCTCGCGCCGGCCCTCCGCCTCCCTGAGCTCCCGCTCGATGGCGGAGTTCAGGCGTGTCAGGTTGTCCTTCATGATGTAGTCCTGGGCGCCGGACTTCATCGCCGTCACCGCGGCGTCTTCGCCGATCCTGCCGCTCACGATGATGAAGGGGAGGTCCGGGAAGCCCCTGCCCCGGACCAGATCGAGCGCCGCCTCCGAGCTGAAGGCCGGCATGGAGTGGTCGGAGATCACGACGTCCCACCCCCCGGCATCGAGCGCGGCCTCGACATCAGCCGCCGTGTCCACCCGCTCGTGGTCGGGCTCGTAGCCGCCGCGCCTGAGCTCCCTCAGGATGAGCAGCGCGTCGTCCTCGAAGTCCTCGACGAGCAGGACCCTGAGCGGGACGCCCATCTAGGGGTCCGTCCCGGGGCGGCGCTTCGGCGGAATGGGGGTCGTCGCGTGCATCACGGGCAGGGGTTCATTCTATTGCGGTCGCGGGCCCCCGGCAAACGGGGAAAAAGGTGGTGTAGCGTGAAAGATCACCCATTTGGGGGATGCCGGCGGCGGGGCCGGGGCGCAGACTGCGGATCAGACGTTCGGTTCTCGTAACCCCCTCCGCGAGGCCGACCGACACGGGCCGGCGCGGTTTCCCCTCCTCCGCCGGCCCGCTTCTCTGCCCGAAGGCGCGGGCCTTGGACACCCCGCAAGATCACCCATTTGCGTGATGCGACCCCCGCCGGGCGGCGAATATATTGTCCCCGGTCCGCCATCGGGGACGGGCCCGGAGAGAAGAGGCGACCATGACGCGCGGCGACGGAATCGAAGCGGCTTGAGAGGGCGGGTCATCCTGCTCGTCGAGGATAACCCGGACGACGAGCTGCTCATGCGCCGGGCGCTCGCCAAGAACGCCGTCCCGAACGAGGTGGTCGTCGCCCGGGACGGGGTCGAGGCGCTGGACTACCTCTTCGCCACCGGCCCTCACGCCGGCCGCGACCCCGAGGAGATGCCGACCCTGATCCTGCTGGACCTCAAGCTGCCGAGGCTGAACGGCCTGGAGGTCCTCCAGCGGCTGCGCTCCGACGAACGCACACGCCTCCTGCCCGTCGTCATCCTAACCTCCTCCCGCGAACGCCAGGACGTCCTCGACGGCTACGGCTTGGGCGCCAACTCCTACGTCCGAAAGCCCGTGGACTTCGACCAGTTCCTGCGGACGGTCGAGCAACTCAAGCTCTACTGGCTGGGCCTCAACGAGTCACCACCCGAGGTCGCCTGAGGGAGGGTTCGGGCTTTTCGTTCTAGCCTATCTCTACGACGCCGTGGCGCAGGGCAAAGACGAGGGTCTGGAGCCTGGAGTTCGTGCCGAGCTTGCCGAAGATGCTCACGAGGTGGTTGCGGACGGTGCCCGCGCCGACGTGGAGGCGGCCGGAGATCTCCTTGTCCGAGAGGCCTTCGGCGAGCGCCTGGAGGACCTCTTTCTCGCGGGGCGTGAGCTGGCCTATGGAACGCCGGGCGTCGCGGTCGCGGTCGCGGCTCCGGCCGGCGAGGCGGAGCAGCTCCACGGCCTCCTCCGTCGAGAGCAGGGGCTCGCCCGCGACGAGGCGCCTGGCGGCCCCGATCACCTCCCCGAACCGCACGGATTTGTGGAGCACCCCGGCGGCGCCGCGCTCGACCGCCCGCGCGTAGGCCTCGCGGTCTGCGCTGCCGGTCAGCACGAGCACCATGGCGCCGGGGTTGGCTACGCGGAGCTCGCCGACGAGGTCCGCGCCGTTGCCGTCGGGCAGGTCGAGGTCCACGATGGCGAGGTCCACCCCGTCGAGGAGCCCGCGGGCCTCGGCCAGGGAGCCGGCCTGCGCCACCACCCGGAACTCCGGCTCGCGGTCGAGCATGAAGGCCAGCGGCTCCCTGAAGGTGACGTGGTCCTCGACGAGCAGCACGCGGTTCACCGGGTCACCCCGCCGCCTCGAGCTCGAAGCCGAAGACGGACCCGCCTTCCGGGTTGGGACAGAGCGTCAGGTCGCCGCCGTGGGCCTGGAGGATGCGCCGGCTGAGGTAGAGGCCGAGCCCGAGGCCCTTCTGATCGCGGCCGTCCCGCCCCCGGCCGAACTTATCGAAGATCCTGGCCGCGTCCTCCGGCGGGATGCCGCTCCCCCGGTCGGAGACCTCGAAGCGGACACGCCCGTCCTCCCCGGGGAGGACGCGGAGCCCTATCGGGGAGCCGTCCGGCGAGTACTTGGCTGCGTTGGAGAGCAGGTTGCGCAACACCTGCCCGATCCTGTAACGGTCCGCCCTGACGGCGCCTTCGCCGACGGCGGCGCGCGCGACGAGCTCGTGGCCGCCGGGCAGCGAGTGGGCGAAGGCGGCGGCGTCGGAGAGCAGGTCGTCCACCGGCACGGGGCGCGGGTCCACGGCGAAGTCCTGGCGCTCGACGGTTGCGGCGGTTCTGGCGTCCTCGACGAGCGCGTTCAGGACGTCGGTCTCGGAGCGTATTCTGGAGATCGCCTGTTGGAGGCCCCCGGCGTCCAACTCGCCCGTGGAGACCACGTCGGCGTAGCCCCGGATGACCGCGAGCGGGGTGTCGAGCTCGTGGGCGACCATCGCGGTGAAGTCGGCCTTGAGGACCGCGAGTTCTTCGAGGCGCCGGTTGGCCTCCTTTACCTCGTCCTCGGCGCGGCGGCGCGCGGTGATGTCCATGAAGATGCCCTGCCAGTGCAGGGGTCGGTCCTCGGCGTCCCGGATCAGGACGGCCTCGTCCCGCAGCCACACGACGGTGCCGTCCTTGCGGATCATGCGGTACTCGATCTTGAACGGCTCGCCGGTCTGATTGGTGCGCTCGTTCTCCTCCAGCACGCGCTCGCGGTCGTCTGGATGGAGTAGTTGGTGCCAGAATTCGGGGTCCTCCAGGAACTCCTCCGGTTCGTAGCCGAGCACCTCCCGCACGTGCGCGCTGCGGTAGATGGCCTGGTTGTCCGCGTCGACGCCGTCCAGGTACACGACGGCCGGGACCTTCTCGACGAGGAGCCGGTAGCGCCGCTCGGCCTGCTCCAGCCGCTCCTCGGCCTCCCTGCGGTCCGTGACGTCGAACATGACGCCCTGGCGGTAGGATGGGCCGCCGTCCGCGCCGGGCAGGACGACCGAGCCGTCGTGGACCCACACCACCCGTCCGTCGCGGGCGATCATTCGGTACTCCATGTCGAAGGGGTCGCCCGTCGCGCCGCTGCGGTCGTTGGCCTCCAGCACCCGCTCCCGGTCCTCGGGGTGCAGGCGCTCGACCCAGAGCCGCGGGTTCTCCATCCGCTCCTCGGGGGTGAAGCCGAGCATCCGCTCCACCTGGGGGCTGATGTAGACGGAGGTGCTCACCCCATCCAACTCGTCTATGTACGTGACGGCCGGTATCTGCTCCACGAGCGTGCGGAACCTCTCCTCGGTCTCCCGCAGCCGGTCCTCGGCCCGCTTGCGACCCGTTATGTCCTGGTAAAGCGCGACGAAGTGGCTCGGGTCGCCCCCCGAGTCCCGCACGAGCGAGATGCTCGACAGGGCCCACACCGGGCGGCCGCTCTTGCAGACGTAGCGCTTCTCCTGCGTCTGCATCCCGGTGCCCTCCTCGAAGGCCCGGCGCGTCCGGATCCGGTTCATGTGGCGGTCGTCGGGGTGCGTGACCTCGATGGTGGTCTTACCCGCCAACTCCTTCTCGGTGTAGCCGAGCATCGCGCACAGGGCGCGGTTGGCGCGCAGAAAGTACCCGTCGAGGTCGACCAGGGCCACGCCGAGGGGCGCGTCCTCGAAGGCGGTGCGGAAGCGCTCCTCGCTCTCCCGCAACGCCCGCTCAGCCTCGTCCCTCTCCGAGACGTCCCTCGTCACGGCGGCGACCCCGGTCACCCCGCCGCCCGCCGTCCGGATCGGGGACAGGGTCACCGAGACGGACAGCGCGCGACCGGAGCGGTCATGGTGGACCGCGTCGAAGGGGCCGACCGTCTCCCCGTGCTTCACGCGGGAGATGTTTCGGTGGATCACGCCGGGGTCGAGCGGCTTCATCACCTCCTGGATAGGTCGTCCCAAGGCCTCGCGCGCCGGGCGGCCGTAGAGGCGTTCGGCGCCGGGGTTCCAGCTCGTGATGTTGCCGCCGAGGTCGCCGCTCGTGATCGCGTCCCCCGAGTGCGTCACGATGGCGGCCAGCCTGAGCCTGTCCTCCTCCGCCCGCCGCCGCTCGGTCACGTCCCTGTAGTTGACGACGATGCCGCCGATATCCGGCTCGTCCACCCGGTTGACCGCCACCGCCTCGACGTGCCTCACACCCCCGTCGGCGTGGAGCACCCGGAACTCGCCCGTCGCGGTCCCGCCCGGCCTCTGAAGAAGGTCGGCGATGTCGGCGCGGACGCCCTCGACGTCGTCGGGGTGGATCCGGTCGAACGCGCTCCGGCCGACCCTCTCCTCCGGCCCGAGGCCGGTTATCTTCTCTATCGACGGGCTGACGTACGCGATGCCGCCGTCGGTCCGGATCACGGCAATAACGTCGGAGGAGTTCTGCAACAGCACGCCGAACCGC
>CAXUFZ010000081.1:0-12582 GCA_964250345.1 uncultured Rubrobacteraceae bacterium | reverse complement strand
ATCATAGGCGCCGTGGCCTTCGCATCTCTTCGGGGAAGGGGTGGTTGACGGATGCGTTGACTAGGTAACGGGGAGGGATGGGCGGCGACGGTTCGGGGGAGCCGTTCGGAAAATCATGGGGCGCCTCGCGAGGGGTGCAGGGAAAGGAGCAACAGGTGGCGAGAAAGACGATGAGGCTGGCGCTGCTGGCAATGGCGGCGATAGCGGCGATGGTGGTCCTGGTGGCTTGCGGTGGCGGCGGGTCCGGCGGTGGCAACGGCGGCGGCGGTGGCGGTAGCCAGGCGGAGGGCATAGACCTGAGCGGGCGGTCCCAGTTTTTCGACCAGCAAGAGTACGAGCGCCAGCTCCGGCTGCGCGACGTAGAGGCCGAAGGGCCTAGTAGCGAGCCCTGGGTCCAGATGCTCGAACCCGAGATGGTAGACACCTCGCAGTACGAGACCGAAGGGCCGTGGAACGTCTGCTTCTCCAACGCGGCCATAGACAACCCCTGGCGGCAGACCGGCTGGACGTCCATGCAGGCCGAGGTCGAGTTGCACGACCAGATCGGCGACTTCCAGGCCATTGACGCCGAGGCTCAGGACGAGAAGCAGATCTCCGACATCGAGCAACTCGTCTCGGGCGGCAACTGCGACGCGCTCATCGTCTCGCCCAACACCACGGCGACGCTCACCCCCGCGGTCGAGCAGGCGTGCGACGCCGACATACCCGTCATAGTCTTCGACCGCGGCGTCAACACAGACTGTCCCGTGACGTTCATCCACCCGATAGGCGGCTACGCCTTCGGCGCGGACGGCGCGGAGTTCCTGGCCGACGAGGTCGACGACGGCGGCAACGTGCTGGCCCTGCGCATCTTGCCCGGCGTGGACGTGCTGGAGACACGTTACGACGCGGCCAAAGAGATCTTCGAGCAGGAGAACGTGAACGTCGTTGGCGCCGAGTTCACCGACGGCGACCCGGCTAAGACCAAGTCCATAGTGACCGACTACATCCAGCGCTTCGGTCAGATAGACGGCATCTGGATGGACGCGGGCGCCACCGCTGTGGCGGCCACCGAGGCGTTCGAGGACTCCGGGATGGAGGTACCCCCGATCACGGGCGAGGACCAGCAGGACTTCCTCACCAAGTGGAGCGAGGAGGACCTGACCGCCATAGCCCCGACCTACTCCAACTACCAGTGGCGCACCCCGATCATCGCGGCGGAGATGATCCTCTCCGGCGAAGAGGTGCCGGAAGAGTGGATCCTCCCGCAGCCCGCGGTGACGCAGGGGAACCTCGCCGACTACAACGACGCGAGCATGCCGCCCCTCCACTACGCCCTCTGCGGCTGCGAGGAGATGCCCGGATACCCCGAGCGCTGGCAGGATAGGTAAACGTAACCGGAGACCGGGGCCGAACCGGGCCCCGGTCTTGCTAGGAAAGGCAACCATGAATCCCATCGGGGCGAACACCTGGATCTGGACCTCCCCGTTGGCGGACGCGGGCCTGGCGGAGCTCGCCCCGAAGCTCGCCGCCTGGGGCTTCGACCTGGCGGAACTCCCCGTCGAAAACGTCGGGGACTGGGACCCCGACCGCGCCGCCGAGGTACTTCTCGAACACGGCCTCGGCGCGACCGTCTGCGCCGTGATGCCACCCGGACGAGAGCTGGTCGCCGCGGACGGCCAGATAGTCGCCTCGACGCAGGCTTACTTGCGCTCCTGCGTTGACGTTGCCGCAACGGTCGGCTCCGGCGTCGTGGCCGGCCCGCTGTACTCCTCCGTCGGCAGGACGTGGCGCGTGGACGAGACCGAGAGGACCGACCTCGTCCGTGAGTTGGCGGCCAACCTGGCCCCGCTCGCCGAATACGCCGGGGAGCGGGGGGTTCGGCTCGCGCTGGAGCCGCTCAACCGCTTCGAGACGAGCTTCGTGAACACCACCGCGCAGGCGCTGGAGGTGATGGAGGCGCTCGACTCCCCGGCCCTCGGGTTGCTGCTGGATACCTTCCACGCGAACATCGAGGAGAAGAGCATCCCGGAGGCGGTTCGCACGGCCGGGGACCGCCTCTTCCACTTCCACGCCTGTGGCAACGACCGCGGGTCGCCGGGGCAGGACTACACGGACTGGGGAGGCATCTCCGCCGCCCTCGGCGACATCGGCTACGATGGGCCGGTCGCGATCGAGTCCTTCACCGCGGACAACGAGACCATCGCGACGGCCGCCGCCATCTGGCGCCCCCTTGCACCCTCCCAGGACGCCCTGGCAAAGGACGGGCTCGCGTTCTTGCACGGGCTACTTAGGGAAAACTGAGACGAACTCCCCGGCCTCGATATCCCGGGTCCCTCGTATCTTTCCGGTCGCACGGTGATGCCCACAGGCGCGATCTCCGCCGGGGAACCGGGTTGTTCCGGTGGACGTAACGCCCGCACTTCCGGGAGGGACCTTTCATGGCGCGACTTTCGTGAGCCCTGCCGCGGAATTCTCGCGCTCGACAAACGTCTTCGTAGAGAGAGGGGCGGATGAAGGTAGGCATAGACAGCTACAGCTTCCACCGGAACTTCGGGGAGGTATACCAGGGACTCCAGGGAGACCCGGGTATAAAGTGGGACATGACGGACGACTTCCTCGAGTTCGCCGGGGGGCAGGAGGTCGATGAGGTCGCGCTCGATACCTGGGCCTTCCCCGTAGACGACGCGGGCTACGTGGCGGAGCTCAGGGCCAGGGTCGATGAGATGGGCTTCGACCGGGTCGTCGGCTGGGGGCACCCGGACGGGCTGCGCGGAGGGACCGACGAGGGCGCGCTGGAGGAGCTCAAGGGACAGATACCGGTCGCCCGGAGGCTTGGGGCCGGGATCATGCGCATCGTGGCCTCGAGCAAGGTCTACGTCGACGAACCCAGGGAACCCCAGATCCGCAACACGGTCAGGATGCTCAAGGAGGCCGTCGAGGTCGCCGACGCGAACGGCGTCGTGCTCGCCATCGAGAACCACATCGATTTCACCTCGGGCGAGATCCTCCAAATACTGGAGGGCGTAGATTCGGAGAGCCTCGCGGTGAACTTCGACACGGGGAACGCCCTCAGGATGTTCGAAGACCCCGTGGAGGCCGCGCGGCGGTTGGCGCCGTACACGGTCTCGACCCACACGAAGGACATTGCGGCGCGGCGCGGCGGCAGCCCGGCGGACCGCTTCGTCTTCTGGCCGTCGTGCCCGGTGGGCCAGGGGCTCGTGGACATGCCCGCGGTGGTCGAAGCGCTCGCCGAAGGCGGCTTCAGCGGGGCCCTGGGCGTGGAACTGGACCTTCTCGCCCCGCGGTGGGCCGACCGCCCCGAAGAAGAACTGGTCGCCGAAAGCGTCTCGTACCTGCGCGATCTTACACGGGAGCGTGAGAGATGATGAACCATTCCGCGGGCTACCGCGAAGCGCCGGCCGACGACCGGAAGCCGGTAGGGATCGGGATGCTCGGCTACGGCTTCATGGGCCGGGCGCACTCCAACGCGCTTCGTACCATCCCGTACATCTTCTGGCCGTCGGGCTATCGACCGGAGCTGGTCGCGATCTGCGGCCGGACGGAGGAAGGGGTGCGGGAGGCGTCGGTACGGTACGGCTTTGGGCACTACGCCACCGACTGGCGTCTTCTCCTCGAAGACGAGAGCGTTCAGGTCTTCGACAACGTTGGACCAGACGATGCCCACGTCGAGCCCACGCTCGCGGCTATCGCGGCAGGCAAGCACGTGATCTGCGAGAAGCCTCTCGCCCTCGGGGCGGCCGACGCGGACAGGATGCGCGTGGCGGCCGAGGAGGCCGGGGTCAAGCACCTCACCTGTTTCAACTACCGCTTCATGCCCGCCGTCAGGCTGGCCTACGAGATGATCCGGAACGGCGAGATCGGCGAGATCCACCAGGCGCGGTTCCGCTACTCGCAGGAGTGGCGGACGGACCCCGACGCGCCGTTGCCCTCCCCGACGGGCGCGCTCAACATAATCGGCTGCCACGCGGTGGACCAGGCGCGCTTCCTGGTCGGGGAGATAGAGCGCGTCGCGGCCGTCTTCACGAGCCCCGTGACCACCCCGGAGCGCGTCTTCCGGGGACGGCCGGTCGAGCAGGACGACACGGTGACGATGGCCGTCGAGTTCGCCGGCGGGGTTCCCGGCACTATCGATGCCTCCCTCGTCTCGCCTGGGCGCAAGAACGCGCTCTCCTGGGAGATCAACGGCTCCAAGGGTAGCCTGGTGTGGGACCTGGAACACCTGAACGTCCTGCGGGTCTACCGCCAGGGAGGTGGGCGGACCTCGGGATTCGCGGAGGTTGTCGTCGCCGAGTCGGACCACGCGCTGGCCGCGCCGTGGTGGCCGAGCGCGCACATCCTGGGCTGGGAGCACGGGCACATCAACATGCTCGCCCACTTCCTCGACGCCGTGGCGAACGACGAGCCCGTGGCCCCCCACGCGGCGACCTTCGCCGACGGGGCCCGCGCCGCCTTGATCGCCGAGGCCGCGGGAGAGGCGGCCGAACTCGGCCAGTGGGTAGACGTCCGCGCCTTTGCGCCAACCCGGACGGCGGGGCAGTAGCCTAAAACACCACGTAAGCGGTTGTCCATCCCCGCGGTACGTCAACCGGAGGACGGTGTCTGACCTCTAGCAACCGGACGTTCGGGCGCGCACACGTCGGGCCTTACAGCGCGAGCGCGCCGGCGACCACCGTCCGAAATCCTACGAGCTAACCGCCCGCCTCCCCGTAGGACGGGTCCTCGCTCGTATGGACGAGTGCTTCCGAGATCGTCTCTCGCCGCGGTAGGTCAGGATGTTTCTGGGGGATGGATCGTGTGTTAGCGAGGTCCGTGCGTCCGCCATCGGACACCGGTTCGGGAGGACCTCGCCGAGCTGGTCGTTCCCGCGGGTTTTCCCCCTTACCCAAACGTCGGCGTGCGCGAGTTATTGAGGTCTTCGCGGGGACGGACCCTTCCTGGCGTCCGCCCCACGCGTACTACGTACTTCCGGGTTCTCGCCCTCCGTCCGCTCCCTACGGCCTCACCACCCTGAAGTCCCAGGCCGTGGAAGCGCGGTTGCCCGAAGAGTCCTCGGCCGCGACCCTGACCGTGTGCCTCCCGAAGTCCATCTTCCTGCCCGGCGTCCACGCAAGCCGGTCGGAGCCGCGGAAGTAGTCGAACGAGCCGACGTTCCGCCCGTCCACGTAGACTTCCAGGTTGTCCTTGTTGAGATCATCGACGCGGTCGAGCACGGTGGCGCCGACGCGCGGGGTGCGGTCGCGGACGCCGGCGCCGTCCTGGGGTGAGAGCTCCTTGATGACCGGCGCGGCGGTGTCGGGCGCGGTGCCCTCCACGACGGTCACGGTCACGTTCGCCGAGTCGGTCCCTCCGTTGCCGTCGGAAACGGTGTAGGCGAAGGTGTCTTCCCCGGTAAAGCCGGGGTCGGGCGCGTAGCGGACCGTGCCGTCCGCGTTGGCGGAGGCGGTGCCGTTGGCCGGATCGGCGGTGTCCTCTACGGAGAGGGCGTCACCGTCGGGGTCGGAGTCGTTGTCGAGGACGGCGATGTTGTCCGCGGGCTCGCCCGCGTTCGTGGTGGCCGTATCGTTGTTGGCCTCGGGCGCGGTGTTGGGGGGGACCGCCGGACCGCACCGGAGTTTGGCTTCGGCCCAGTCGGCGTGGTCCTCACCGTTGCCGTTGCCGCCGTCGGTGACGACGAGCTTGAGGACCTGGGCGCCGGCGACGTCTGCCGTCAGCTCCGTGGCCGGGGACTGGGCGTTCAGCGTCGGGGTCTGGGCGACGACCCGGTCGTCGGCGAGCACCCGGAAGACGACGGAGCCGCCGCTCACCTCGTCGTCTATCCCGACAAATGAGGTGAAGGTCTGGCACTTGCCGCCGAGGCTGATGGCTATCTCGGAGTTCGCGTGGGCGCCGACGCCCTTCTGGTAGGCGGTCTCGTTTATGGTGAGCGGGTTGCCGTCCGACGCGCCCTGCTCGCCGTTGGAGCGGTCGCGCTCGGGCGGCCCCCAACCGTTGGTGGCGGATCTCCACTCGATGTCGCTGACGTAGACCTCGCCTTCGAGGGCCGGGAAGACGCGAACCCGGATCCGCTCGACGGTCCTGGCCCCGCCCGCGTCGGTGACGGTGAGGGCGGCCTCGTAGGTGCCGGCCTGCCGGTAAGTGTAGGAGGCGTTCTTGCCCGCGGCCTTGTCGGCGTCGGTGCCGGGGACGCCGAAGTCCCACGCGTAGGTGAGCGCCATGCCCTCGGGATCCGTCGCGTCCGCCGTGAAGGATACGTCGAGCGGGGCGGTGCCGGAGGTGGGCGTGGCCTTGGCCTCGACGACGGGACGCCCGTTCTCGGAGATGCCCTTGCCGTTGAAGTGCACCTCATCCACGGTGAACGCGCCGCCGACCGCCACGAAGAACAACTCGTGGGTTCCGCCGGCCGCGTCGGTCACAGGGGCGGGGTCGAGGTCGGCGAACGTGTTGTAGCCGCCGGTGTTCTTGAGGTTGGCGGTCGCGACGAGCGGGCCGTCAGGCGCGTCCTGGCGCACCTCCACCTTGGAGGCGGCCGTTGCCGAGGAGACGCGCAGGGTGATGGCGTTTACGTTCTTGAGGTTGGTCGGCTTGAACGAGAACCAGCTGCCGCTGCCGATGCCGCCGACCGTCTTGCCGCCGACCGCGTTGCTCTGGTTTTCGGCCTGCGCGCGGTTCGCGCCGGCGAAGTGCTCGGCCTGCTTGTGCTTGGGCTGGAGGATGTGCTGGTCGCTCGCGGTGAGCGGCCCGGCGCCAGGCGCCCCGTTGTCCTTGTAGGAGGCGTTGAGGACGAAGAAGATGTTGGCGTCGATCGAGTGGCCGTCCTCCTCCGTCTGGATGATGCCCTCGCAGCCCGTGACCGGGTCGAGCGGGTGGGCGTGGCTGTCGTGCCCGACGCTGGGCGTCACCGTGACCTTCGAGCAGTCAATATTCGGGCCGTCTTCCGGGTCCGTGACGGTGACGCGGTAGCGGACCTGGTCCCCGAAGTCTATGAACGCGCCGTTCTCCGGGGCCTCGATCTTCATCACCGGGGCCGTGTTGCCGGCGGTTATGGAGATGTTGGCCGTCCCCGTCCGCCCGGTGCTGTCCGTGACGGTGAGCTGGACCTTGTAGTCCCCGGCCCGCTCGTAGGTAAAGGTCGGGCTGGCCTCGGTGGAGTCCGTGTCGCCGTCGCCGTCGAGGTCCCACGAGTAGGCGATCGTGTCGCCGTCATCGGGGTCTCGGGAGCCCTCGCTGGAGAACCGCACCGTCAGCGGCGCGGGACCCGAGGTCTTGTCTGCCTTGGCCGTCGCTATGGGCGAGCGGGTGCCCTTCACGTAGTCGATGCGGTAGAGGCCCGACTCGGGGTTCTCGATGCCGTAGCCGCCGCCCCACTCGAGCGAGTAGAGCGAGCCGTCGGGGCCGAACTCCATGTCCATCGGGCTCTTGAAGACCATGTCGGAGAGCAGCGGGTTGACCTTGAGCACCTTGCCCGACCCGTCCGTCCGGATCTCGCGCAGGTAGTTGCGCGCCCACTCGCCGAAGATGGCGGCGCCGTCGTAGTACTCGGGCCACTTGGTGTCGGAGTCGAGGTTGGGGTCGTAGCGGTAGACGGGCCCGCCCATCGGCGCGGCGCCGCCGCTGCCCATCTCGGGCCACTCGGGCTGCGCGCCGTAGCCGTACCAGATGTCGGCCGGGACGATCGGCGGCAGGTTCGTGAGGCCGGTGTTGTTGGGCGAGTCGTTCACGGGGTTCTGGCAGTCGAACTTGGGGCCGGACTGTCCCGTGGCGAAGTTGTAGTCGTTGTAGGCGAGGTTGTTGGCGGTGCAGTAGGGCCAGCCGTAGAAGCCCGGCTTGGTGATGCGGTTCCACTCGACCTTGCCGTCGGGGCCGCGGCCGGGGTTGGCCTGTCCGTTGTCGGGGCCGTAGTCGGCCATGACTATGGCGCCGGTCTTCTCGTCCACCTTGAACCGGAACGGGTTGCGGAAGCCCATGGCGTAGATCTCGGGACGGGTCTTGTTGTTGGCGTCCTGGGCCTCGGGGAACATGTTGCCGTTGGGGATGGTGTAGGAACCGTCGGCCTCGGGGTGGATGCGCAGGATCTTGCCGCGCAGGTCGTTGGTGTTGGCCGAGGACCCCTGCGCGTCGAAGTCTTTTCGGCCGGGGCGCTCGTCTATCGGCGCGTAGCCGTCGGACTGGAACGGGTTGACGTCGTCGCCGACGGAGAGGTAGAGGTCGCCGTTCGGCCCGAACTCGACGCCGCCGCCGGTGTGGCCCGGCTCGTTGGTCCGGCCGGCCGGCACGTCGAGCAGCTTCTTCTCGCTGGAGAGGTCCAGCTGGTCCCCGACGACGGTGAAGCGGGAGAGGCGGTTCACGGCCTCGGAGCCGGGCGGGGAGTAGTAAAGGTAGATCCAGTTGTTCTGTCCGAAGTTCGGGTCGAGGGCCATGCCGACGAGGCCGTCCTCGCCGCCGGTGTAGACGGGCACGTCGCCGGAGAGCAGCGTCCGACGGCTGTCGGGCTTGTAGACCATGAGCTCGCCGAGACGCTCGACGTAGAAGACGCGCCCGTCGGGGGCGACGTCGAGCTCCATCGGGGCCTTGGTGGCGTCGTCGAGGGTCACCTTCTCGAAGTTGCTCCACTGGGTGCCGCCGCAGTCCGACGCGGCGACGTCCGCCGCGTACCGGAGGCCCCCGAGCAGGTGCTTCTGGAAGAGCGGCTCGTTGTAGGCGTAATCGTGGTGGCCGAGCCCCGTGATCCAGGCGCGCCCGCCGTCGTAGTCGTGGCACCAGGAGATGGGATGGTCCGCGCCCATCTTGGACGGGCCGGCGTCGTAGGTGGTCTCGTCGGCGGTGGCGAGCACGTGCACGTCGCCGCGGGGGTTCTGGTCGAAGTTGTACCATTCCTCGCGCCACTGCCAGCGGTCGGGCAGACCTGCGGTCGAGGGGTGGACCTTGTCCGCGACCTTGATGGTGCCGGCAAGACCCCCGGCCGAGTGCTGGGTCATGGTGGTGCCGATCAGGTCGTCCCACCACTGGTAGCCGTTGCGCATGTCCGCGGCGTTGTGGATAGCCACGACGCCGCCGCCGCCCTGCTGGTAACGCTCCAGGGCGGCTTTCTGCTCGGCGTTCCACACATCACCGGAGGTCTGGAACATCACCAGCACGTCGAACTGCGCGAGATCCTGGTCGTTGAAGATCGTCGAGTCCTCGGTGTGGACCATCTCGAAGTTGTTCTCGGTGGCCATCTGCCGGAACATAGCCACGCCGCTGGGGATGGAGTCGTGACGGAACCCGGCGGTCTTGGTAAAGACCAGCGCCTTGAACTCGGATCCCGGGGGCTCCGTCTGCGCCTCGCCCGCCTCCGGCGCGAGCGAGAGGGCCCCCACCACCAACGCAAGCGTCCCCAACAGGAACGCCAACCCAGATATTAGAATTTTCGCCCGCACCGCTCCTCCTCTGTCCACCCGCATCCCCCGTCTCATCGAATATCCCCCTTGATCTGCCACTTCCCATGACCTCTAATCATGACGGCCCTGACTAACCCCGAGATCCCCCAAGCTGTACCTGTATAAGAAACAGAGTACGGGGAGTCTATCGATAATGTCGATACAAAGTCAACAGTTGTTTGGCAATTGTTTAAAGAAGTAGGGATTCTTACGACAAAATATTCTAGAAACCGCGTCAACGGGGTTGGGCCTTGATCTTGGTGGTCGCGTTCGAGAACATGGCGCGCGGCTCGGGCGGTGCGCCGGTAGCGTGACCTCTGGGATGAAGGGGTGGCGAAGTCCGTGTGTACCGAGAAGGACACGCCGAAGTTGGTGTCAAGTCACCTCCACCGGCAAACGCGGGAAGAGATGACGGGGAGGACACTGCCGAACGCAGAACGCCGGGCGGGGCACGGGAGATACAAAGCAACGCGTTTGACAATGTAGAGGCGGGTAACTAAAGTGGACGAGGTTTAGTATAGGGGGATCGGAAAGTCGCTTGCGGGCGGGTCGTATCGGTTCGGGAGAGGAGAGGGATCGTGTATGCGCGTGGAAGGGTAAGCCGGCGCGAATTTCTGCGGGTCGCGGCGGGTACGGCGGTTGTCGCGGGGGCTTCGGGGGCGTTGGGTACGCGTGCCGCCAGCGCCGCGGGGCGTGTGCCGCGGGGTAGGATCGGGATCCAGCTCTACAGCCTTCGCGACCAGATGCAGTTGGACTTCGAGGGGACGCTCGCGGCGGTCGCCGAGATCGGCTACGCGGAGGTCGAGTTCGCCGGACTGTACGGGAGGACCCCTGAGCAGGCGCGCCAGACCATCGACGGCCTCGGCCTCCGGGCGCCGTCGAGCCACGTCGGCGTCTCGCAGATGAACAGCGACCCCGAAGGCGTCTTCGGCGCCGCCAGAACCCTGGGCCAGCGGTGGGTCATCGAGCCCTACTTCCGGTCCGACACGCTGGACGGCTACCGCCAGCTCGCCGAGGACCTGAACCGGGCCGGCCAGGCCGCCCAGGAGTACGGGCTGCGGGTGGGCTACCACAACCACGCCCACGAGTTCGAGCGCATGGGGAAGATGTCGCCCTACTCCGTCCTCATCAACAGAACCGACCCGGACCTGGTGGACCTCGAGCTCGACCTGTACTGGGCCATCGAGGGCTACCGCACGTACGGCAACGAGAGGGCCAGGCCCCTGGCGCTGTTCGACCAGGCCCCCGGTCGCTTCAAGCTCTTCCACGGCAAGGACGGCTTCCCGGCGCGTCCCGGCGTCGAGTTCGCCGACGTCGGGGAGGGCGCGATCAACTTCGCCCCCATCTTCGCCGCCAAAGAGCGGGCCGGGGTGCAACACTTCATCACCGAGCGCGACGACGCCCCGAGCGACCCCAACGGTTCCCTCGACAGCGCCGAGGACATGTACGACAACCTCGTGGCCGAGTACGGCCGGTAAGCAACCGGCGACGGCCCGGCCAAGGAGTCAGGCCGTCGCCTCTGCAACGCGCTTGTTCAGAGACGAGACGGAAAGGAACCTCACATTTCGACCGTACGAATAGGCGTCTGGCTCGTGGGCGCGCGCGGGTCCGTGGCGACCACCGCCATCTCCGGCGCCGCCGGACTGGCCGCGGGGCATCTCGCGCCTACGGGCCTCGTCACGTCCCTGGAGCCGATGAAGAGCGCGCCGCTCGCGCGCTTCGAGAACCTCGTCTTCGGCGGGCACGACGTGACGGAAGTCCCGCTCCTCAAAAAGGCCGCGACGCTGGCGGAGGAGGGCGTGATCCCGCGCGGCCTACCCGAGTCCGCCACAGACAAGCTCGCCGCGGCGGACGCCGAGATCAGGCCGGGCATCTCGACGAAGGAGGCGGCGGAGGGACCGATGGCCGCCGTCCGCCGCGCTCGGGAGGACCTGAGCGTCTTCCGCAAGGCCCACGAGCTCGACCGGGTCGTGGTCGTCGACGTCTCCTCGACCGAGCCGCAAGCCCCGCCGAACCCGGCCCACGCCAGCCTCGGCGCTTTGAAGGATGCGCTAGAAGGGGGGGAGGCGGTGTTGCCGCCCAGCTCCCTCTACGCCTTCGCGGCCTTCGAGGAAGGATGTTCGTTCGTCGAGTTCACCCCCTCCACCGGGGCGAGGCTCCCGGCGCTCGAAGAGCTCGCGCGGGAGCGCGGCGTTCCGCACGCCGGCAGCGACGGCAAGACGGGCGAGACGCTCGTCAAGAGCATGCTCGCGCCCATGTTCGCCCATCGGGCGCTCAAGGTGCGCTCGTGGGCGGGGATGAACCTGCTCGGGGGCGGAGATGGGGAGGCCCTGGCCGACCCGGACCGGGTGCGCAGCAAGCTCGAGTCCAAGGAGGCCGGTCTGGAGAAGATGCTCGGCTACGAGGTCGAGGCGCCGGTGATCATCCAGAACGTCCGCGACATGGGCGAGTGGAAGACGGCCTGGGACCACGTCTCCTTCGAGGGCTTCATGGGCGCCCGGATGCGGATGCAGTTCGTCTGGGAGGGCTGCGACTCCGCCCTCGCCGCCCCGCTCGTCCTCGACCTCGCCCGCCTCACGGCCCACGCGCACGCCAGGGGAGAGAAGGGGTCCGTAGCGCCGCTCGCGTTCTTCTTCAAAGACCCGATAGGGACCGAAGAACACGGTCTGGACCGTCAATTCACCATGCTGCAAAACTGGATCACCAAACCGGAGGAGGGGGGATGAACCTCCCGAAGGCCGGGGACGTCGCCGACCTGCTGCGCCTGCCGGCCGTCCTGAGCGTCCCGGGAGACGTCTTTCTGGGTGCGGCCACCTCGGGCAAAAAGAGGAGCCCGGCCGAAACCGCCGGTCTCACGGCGGCCTCGTGCTGCCTCTACCTGGCCGGCATGACGCTGAACGACTACGCCGACCGGGGGATCGACGCGGTCGAGCGGCCGAAACGGCCCATACCGTCCGGGCGCGTCGAGCCGGGGTTCGCCCTCGGGCTCGCCACGGGCCTCACCGCCGCGGGCCTCGGGCTCGCCCTCGCGGCGGGCGGCGGGCGGTCCCTCGGCGTGGCCCTGCCGCTGGCCGCCACCGTCTGGGCGTACGACCTCGCCCTCAAGGAGACGCCCCTCGGACCGGCCGCCATGGCCGCGGCGCCGTTCCTCGACGTGATGATG
>CAXUFZ010000080.1:9288-12658 GCA_964250345.1 uncultured Rubrobacteraceae bacterium | reverse complement strand
AGGTGATAGACTGGCGCCTGGAGCTGGCAAGCGAGCTGGGGGCGGAGCACGTCGTGGACTTTCGGGGGGCGAGCGCGGCCGAGGAGGTCAAGGCGCTGACCGGGGGGCTCGGCGCGGACGTCTCCATCGAGATCAGCGGCTCCTACCAGGCGCTGCACGAGGCTATCCGGACGACCGCCTACAACTCGAAGGTCGTCTCGGCCGGCTTCTACCAGGGCGACGGGGCCGGCCTCTTTCTCGGCGAGGAGTTCCACCACAACCGGGCCAGGATCGTGTGCTCCCAGATCTCCGGCCTGAGCCCGGCCCTCGACCACCGCTGGGACCTCAGGCGCCTCGAACGGACGGTCATGACGCTGGCGGCGGAGGGCAGGATCTCCCTGTCGCCGCTCGTGACGCACCGCTTCGGGCCCGAGGAGGCCGGCGAGGCTTTCGCGCTGCTGGACCGCAGGCCCGCGCCCGGCGACGTCGTGCAGGCCGTCATAGAGTTCTGAGGAGGGACGAGTGAAGCTATCCTGCCAGGAGCACCTGCTCCCGGGCGCGTCGGTAATGGAGAAGTGGGTCTTCGCGGAGGGCGCGGGCTTCGACGGCATCGAGCTTCGGGGTATGGGGGATTGGGCGGACCGGATGGACGAGCTGCGGGCGGCGCGGGAGCGCGGCGCCGTCTTCTCCAGCGTGTGCGTGATCTCCGACCGCTTCATCGGCGACCTGGACGCCGGGCGCCGCCGCGAGGCCACCGACCACATGAAGGCGCTCCTCTCCGGGATCGCCGAGCTCGGCGGGGTGGGGGCCGTCACCCCGGCGGCCTACGGCGTCGCCACCAAACGGCTCCCGCCCTTCGAGGTGCCCCGGACGGAAGAGGAGGACCGGCGCGTCCTGCTCGATGCCCTCGGGGAGCTTGGCGAGCACGCCGACCGGGAGGGGACGCTCGTGCTCCTCGAGCCGCTCAACCGCTACGAGGACCACATGATCAACCGCGTCGACCAGGCCGTCGAGCTCTGCAAGGCCGCCGGCCACGACTCCCTGAAGGTCATGGGCGACCTGTTCCACATGAACATCGAGGAGGACGATCCCGGCGACGCTATAAGGGCCGCGGCCGGCTACCTCGCCCACGTCCACCTCGCCGATAGCAGCCGCCTCCAGCCGGGGACGGCCCACACGGACTTCGCCGACGCCTTCGCGGCGCTCGGGGAGATCGGGTTCGAAGGCTACGCGGCGATGGAGTGCGGCATTCGGGGCGACACCGAGACGGTGCTACCGGAAGTGACGCGACATCTGAGGTCACTCGCCGGACCGAGGCAGGCCGGAATATCGTAAAGCGCGGGAGGCGTGGTTCCCGCAGCGGGCTGCCCGCGGTTACTAGGGTGCTAGCCGGCCCCCTCGTCTCGCCGCTGTCCGGGCGCCCCCCCCCCGCGGGGGGGGTGGCCGGGGGGGGGGGGGGGGGGGGGGGGGGGGTTGGGGCGGGCAGGACTTGGTGGTCGCGCCCCCATGTTGACCGCAACCGCGAACGCGCCGTCAAGCTCGGCGTTTCTCCCCCCTAACTCGTTTTTTGCCTGGCCCCTTTACCTGATAGAATTCTCGCGTACTTGGTGGCCGTAGCTCAGTTGGTAGAGCATCGGATTGTGGCTCCGAAGGTCGCGGGTTCGAGCCCCGTCGGTCACCCACCGAGGAGGCGCGGCAGCTTGACGGGGTGTGTTGGTGCGTGACGGGTTCGTGGTGAGGATGCCCGGTGGCGAGTGGGCCAGGGTGTGTAATCGGGAAGGGGATATGCATGAGACAATCGTTCGGGGACGTCCCGGTGTCACGGGGTCGGTTCAGGTTGGGGCTGTTGGTAGCCTCCGTGCTGGTAGCCGCGGTCGTGGGGATGCTCGTGTTCGGTGGAAAGTCCGAGGCTCAGGCCGGCGTGCCCGAGTTTCTCGTGAAGGAGGGTAATCCTCCTCCGGGGGCCAACGTACCATGCAAGCCGACGAGGAAGCATCCGTATCCGGTGGTTCTCGTACACGGGACGTTCGAGACCATGGATCAGAACTGGTCCGTCGTTTCTCCGCGGCTCAAAGAAGAAGGCTACTGCGTCTTCGCGCTGAACTACGGCAACCGGGGGATCGAACGGATAGGGAAGTCGGCGCGGGCGCTTAACCGGTTCGTGAACGGCGTGATGAGGTTTACCGGGGCCGAGAAGGTCTCGATCGTGGGGCACAGCCAGGGTGGGATGATGCCGCGACGCTACATCAAGACCGAGAACGCCGGCAACAGGGTGGACGACCTGGTGGGGTTCGCCCCCTCCAACTACGGCACCGAGCTCAACGGCTCCGGCCCCTCGGGCCCGTGCCGGGCGTGCGAGCAGCAGAGCGCCGGCTCGCGATTCCTCAGGTACCTCAACCGCGGCGACGACACCCTGGGTTCGGCGTCTTACACCCAGATCGCCACGGACGACGACGAGATCATCATCCCCTACACCCGCTGCTTCCTGAAGGGCGACAGGCGCACGCGAAACCTCACCCTCCAGGACTACTACGAGCCGGACGTCACCGTCACCCACCAGAACATCTACGACGACCCCATCGCCCAGGAGTTCATGCTGGACGCCCTGGACAACCCCGGCACCACCGATCCCCAGCGCGCCCTCGCCGACTTCCCGCTCCCGTAAATACGAGCCGGACCGAGTCAAGGAAGGACCGGACCTCTGAACGTTCAGAGGTCCGGTTCCCTCCCGTTCTTCCCAATACACTGCGACGCATTCCCGATTGAAAGAGCGCGTCGCCGCGGGTATCGTCCCGGCGTAGCCGAGGAGGAACCCTTTGCCGGACGACGTACTGACGCTTCACGAGCTAAACCGGGCAACCCTCACCCGCCAAATGCTGCTGGAGCGCCACGATGTGCCGGTGATAGAGGCGGTCGAGCGTCTCGTCGGCCTGCAGGCGCAGGTAAACAACCCCCCTTACATCGGCCTCTGGACGAGGCTCGAAGGCTTCCGCCGCGATGACCTGACGCGGTTGATGGAGGAGCGGCGGGTGGTGCGGGCCGCGCTGATGCGCTCGACCTTGCACCTGATGACCGCCCGGGATTACCTTCGGTTGCAGCCGGCGTTGCGGCCGGCCCTGATCCGCGCCCTCTCCTCCTTCTTCGGCAAACGGGCTAGAGGGCTAGACATCGAGTGGCTCGTGTCGGCGGCGAGGAAGGAACTGACCGAACCCCGCAGCTTCGCGGAGCTGCGCGAGGTCCTATCCGGCCTGGAGCCGGAGCGGGACCCGCAGGCGCTCGCCTACGCGGTCCGGTCTTACCTTCCGCTGGTGCAGGTTCCTCCCGGCGGGACGTGGGGCTCCGGGGGGGGGGGGGGGGGCGCGCCCCCCCGGGCGGGGGGGGGGGGGGCGCG
>CAXUFZ010000080.1:0-9278 GCA_964250345.1 uncultured Rubrobacteraceae bacterium | reverse complement strand
CGGCGGCCCCCCCCGGCCGGCCCCGCGCCGCCCCGCGGCGGCGGGCGGGCGGGCGGGGGGGGGGGCCCCCCCCCCCCCCCCCCGGGCCGTGGCTCGGTGCCCCGATGTCCGGGTCCGATCATCCGCGGGAGCTGGTGAAACGGTATCTGGCCGCCTTCGGGCCCTCCAGCGTCAAAGACGTGCAGGCGTGGGCCGGGATGACGCGGCTCAGGGACCCGGTGGAGGAACTGAAGCCGGAGCTGTTCACCTTTCGGGACGAGGCCGGGAACGAGTTGTTGGACCTGCCGGACGCGCCCCGGCCGTCCGGGGACACGCCGGCGCCGGTGCGTTTCGTGCCGGAGTACGACAACCTGGTGCTCTCGCACGCGGACCGGACGCGGGTGCTGCCCGACGCTTACAGGTCGAAGGTCTTGCTGAGCGCGGGGCGGGTTCGGGCGACGATCTTGGTGGACGGGTTCGTGCGCGGGGCGTGGAGGATCGAGAAGAGCCGGGGCGCGCCGACGCTCGTGATCGAACCGTTCGAGGCGGTCCCGGAGGCCGACCGCGAGGCTTTGAGGGCCGAGGGAGAACGACTGATCCGCTTCGTCCACGATGACGGGCGGGACCTCGACGTCCGGTTCGCCGAGGACGCCTAGCTGCTCGTAACTCTGTTTGCTTTGGCCTGGGCGCGGGATTAGACTTGCCTGGGATGAGGGACTTCCAGAACTACACCAAAGGGCCCCGTCATGCTCGCCGCCGATGGTGGGTGTGGTCCCTGCCGGTTCTGCTCGTGGCGTTTGCGGTCGGGGGGGCGGCGCTGGCGTTGGAGTCCGACGCGGAAAGCGGGCGGGGACCCGAGCGTGTGGAGGCTTCTCCGGCCGGTTGGATCGAGCGTATGTTCGGTACTGACGGGCTTTCGGCGGAGCCGTTCAACGTGCTCGTGCTCGGGGTGGACGAGCGACCGGACAGCGAGGAGGCGGGGAGCCGGACCGACACGATCATGCTGGTCCGCGTGGTCCCCGAGAGCGGTGACATCAAGCTGCTCTCCGTGCCGCGGGACCTTCTCGTCGAGGTCGAGCCGGGCGTGGAGGACAGGATCAACGCGGCCTACAACTTCGGCGGCATCGACCAAACAATGACTGCCTTCGAAGAGTACTCCGGTATCCCCGTGGACCACTTCGCCATCGTGGACTTCAAGGGCTTCAAGGACGTCATAGACGCCATGGGCGGCGTGCGGATGGACGTCGAAGACGAGATCCCGCCGAAGTACGAGATAGAGGACGGCCTTCAGACGCTGGACGGCAACCAGGCCCTCTTCTACGCCCGCTACCGCAAGACCTCCGGCGGCGACCTCGACCGCATCAGGCGCCAGCAACAGCTCGTGGCCGCGCTACGCAGCAAGGCCCTCGACTGGAACACCGTCAAGCAGATGCCCGAGATCGCGCGGGTCGCCAACCGCAACGTCGAGTCGGACCTCGGCCCACGCCAGGCCATCTCCCTCGGCCGCATCCTGATCCGGCGCGGCCCCTCCGCCAGCATGACCGCCGAACAACTCCAAGGCACACCCGAGACCCGCGACAACGGCGACCAGGTCCTTGTCCCCGACGCGGAGGCGAACGACCCCATCCTGGACCAGTTCCGCTACTAGCAAGGCGCGGAGCGCCTTGCGCACGTTCCGGCCTTCGGCCTGCACTTTCAGCACGCTGCGGCTTCGCCTCCGCTTTCAGCACGGCGCTGCGCGCCTTTCAGCACGCTCCCTCCGGTCGCTCTCAGCCGAACCGCCGATGGCGTGGCCGCGAGCGGTAGACGCGTCGGCCGTTGGCACGATACCGCCCGCGCCTGACGGAAGACCGTCCGAAGGGCCCCACCGGGCCGCGCCAGAAGGGGTTAGCTGAAAGCGAAGCCCGAAGGGCGTAGCGTGCTGAAAGCGAGGGCCGCAGGGCGCGAAGCGTTGCCGAGAGCGGAGGCCATAGGGTGGAGCGTGCTGACAAGCCGGCGTGCTGCGCCCGCCGCAGGCACCGTGCGCCCTTAGCGCAACGGGGTTCGTTGTGGCGGGCGCAAATGGGTCGGCTGTTATAATCCGCCGCAGGTCCTACGGCGGGCGAGAGTGGTGGAACGGTAGACACGCTAGATTTAGGATCTAGTGCCTTCGGGCGTGCGGGTTCAAATCCCGCCTCTCGCACATCGCCGCGGAGTGGGCGGGCGCGGGGCGCCCGGTGGGCTCCCTGGAGAAGGAATCGGAGGGTATGACGGCTAACGTTACGAAGCTGGAAGAGAACAAGGTCCGCCTGGACGTCGAGGTGCCGCCGGACGCGGTCCGCAAAGGCGTCGAGGCGAAGGTACGCGAGCTCGGCCAACAGGTCCGCGTCCCCGGCTTCCGACCGGGCAAGGCCCCCAGGCGCGTCATTGAGAACCGCCTTGGGCGCGACTACGTCATGATGGAGGCCCTCCAGGAGTCCCTCCCGACGTGGTACTCCGAGGCCGTCGTCGAGACGGACCTCCGCCCGATAGACCGCCCCGAGATAGACTTCGACGACCCCCTGAGTGAGGAGAGCGGCTTCAAGTTCTCCGCCACCGTCGAGGTGCGCCCGGAGGCGACGCTCGGCGACTACAAGGGCGTCGAGGTCCCGAAGCGTGAAATCGGGGTCTCCGACGAGGAGGTCGACGCGCAACTGGAAGAGATGCGCGGGCAGTTCGCCACGCTGGCGGCGGTCGAGGACCGGGCGGCGGCGGAGGGCGACTTCGCCATCATCGACTTCAACGGCGAGAACATGGCTACGGGTCAGCCGCTAGAAGGCGGGCAGGCAGAGGACTACATGCTGGAGATCGGCCGCGGCGAGCTCCTGGAAGACTTCGAGAAGAACGTCGTCGGCATGAGCCCGGACGGGCGCAAGCGCTTCGGCGTCACTTTCCCGCAGGACTACGCCGAGGAGTCGCTGCGCGGACAGAACGTGCTCTTCAACGTGCATCTGAAAGAGCTCAAGGAGCGGGACCTGCCGGAGCTCGACGACGAGTTCGTCAAGGAGGCGAGCGAGTTCGAGACGCTGGACGAGCTGCGCGTGGCGGTCCGCGAGCAGTTGGAGCAGGCTGCCGAGCAGCGGGTTTCCGGAGAGTTCCGGGGGCGCGTGCTCGACGTGGTCGCCGGGAACGCCGAGGTCGAGGTCCCCGACGTGATGGCGCACGAGAAGGCGCACGAGATGGTGGGGAGCTTCGAGCGCCAGATCCGCCAGCAGGGCATGGAACCCGAGCAGTACTACCAGATGGCGGGCTCCAGCCACGCGGACTTCGAGCAGCGCGTCAGGCCCGACGCCGAAGACACGGTCAAGAAGGAGCTTGTGCTCGACGCGGTCGTCCGGGCCGAGGGTTTAACCGCCGACGAGGACGAGGTGATGCACGAGATCGGGCACCTCGCCGAGGAGTCCGACCGCTCGCCCGAGGAGATTGCCCGTACCATGCGCGCCAACGGAACCTACGCGCTGCTGGAGGAGGAGATCTCGCGCCAGAAAGCCCTCGACCTCCTCGCGGAGAACGCCGTCCCGGTCCCGATGCCCGAAGACGACGAGAGCCTGGAGACCGACGAGGAAGCGACGGAGGCCGCCGAGGACGAGAGCATAGAGTCCGGCGAAGATACGCCGGGGGCCGAGGAGTCGCCCGAGGGCGGCGAGGCCGAGGTAGAGGCAGTAATCGAGGCCGGAGGATCCGGCGCACAAAACGACGAACGAGAGGAAAAAGCATGAGCTACTACGATCCGCAGGGCGTCATCCCCTACGTCATCGAGCAGAGCCCCCGCGGCGAGCGGGCGATGGACATCTACTCGCGCCTTTTGAAGGACCGCATCATCTTCCTCGGCACCCCCGTGGACGACCAGGTCGCCAACGCCATCATGGCGCAGCTCCTGCACCTGGAGAGCGAAGACCCCGAGCAGGACATCAACCTGTACATAAACTCCCCCGGCGGTTCCGTTACCGCCGGTCTTGCCATCTACGACACGATGCGCTTCGTCAAGCCCGACATCGTGACGACCGCTTTGGGCATGGCCGCCTCGATGGGCGCGTTCCTGCTCGCGGCGGGCGCCAAGGGCAAGAGGAACGCGCTGCCGAACACCCGCATATTGCTGCACCAGCCGAGCGTTGGTGGGCTCGCCGGGCAGGCTTCGGATGTGGAGATCCACGCCAGGGAGCTCATCGCTACCAAGCAGCGGCTGAACGAGATCCTGGCGGAGAACACGGGTCAGGACTACGAGCGGGTTGAGCGCGACACCGACAGGGACTACATAATGGGCCCCGAGGAGGGCATCGAGTACGGCGTCATCGACACCATCATCAGGAACCACTAAGGGTTTCTGAGGTTTAGGCGACAGAGAGCTCTAGGGGAGGCCGTAACGGTATGAGGGACCCGTCGGATCAGCTGCAGTGCTCTTTCTGCGGGAAGAGCCAGCGCCAGGTCAGGAAGCTCATAGCTGGCCCCGGCGTCTACATCTGCGACGAGTGCATCGAGCTGTGCAACGAGATCATCGACGAAGAGTTCTCGGGACCGGAGCTCCTCAAAGACGACGACCTCCCCAAGCCCCGCGAAATAAACCGCATCCTGAACGAGTACGTCATCGGCCAGGAAGACGCCAAAAGGGTCCTCGCCGTCGCCGTCTACAACCACTACAAGCGCATCCAGATGGGCGCTGAGGCCACCGACGGCACCGAGCTCCAGAAATCCAATATTCTGATGCTCGGCCCGACGGGCTCGGGGAAGACCTTGCTGGCGCAGACGCTCGCCCGCATCCTTAACGTCCCGTTCGCCATCGCGGACGCGACGGCCCTGACCGAGGCCGGCTACGTTGGCGAAGACGTCGAGAACATCCTGCTCAAGCTGATCCAGGCCGCCGACTTCGACGTCAAGAAGGCCGAGACCGGGATCATCTACATCGACGAGATCGACAAGGTCGCCCGCAAGTCGGACAACCCCTCGATCACGCGCGATGTTTCGGGCGAGGGCGTGCAGCAGGCACTGCTCAAGATCCTTGAGGGCACGGTTGCGAGCGTTCCGCCGCAGGGCGGGCGCAAGCACCCGCACCAGGACTTTTTGCAGATAGACACGAAGAACGTGCTCTTTATCTGCGGCGGGGCGTTCGGTGGGTTGGAGGAGATCATCCGCCAGCGCATCGGCAAGAAGAGCATCGGCTTCGGTTCGGACGTGGACCAGCGCCTCACGCAAGAAGACGACGCGCTGACGCAGCACGTCCAGCCCGAGGACCTTCTCAAGTACGGCCTGATCCCGGAGTTCGTCGGCCGCCTGCCGGTCATCTCGACGCTTCGCCTGCTGGAGCAGGACGACCTGGTCCGCATCCTGACCGAGCCCAAGAACGCCCTGGTGCGCCAGTTCCGCCAGTTCTTCCGCTACGACAAGGTCGACCTCTCGTTTACCGACGAAGCCCTGGCCGCCGTCGCGGAGCTCGCCTTGGAGCGCGGCACGGGCGCCCGTGGCCTCCGCAGCATCCTCGAATCGTCCCTGCTGCCGACGATGTACGACCTGCCGAGCCGCTCGGACGTTACCAAGTGCGTCGTGGACGCCGACACGGTAAAGGAGGGCGTACAGCCCTCGCTCGTAACCGGCACGCAGAAGTACTCGTACGACGAAGAAGAGACCGCCTAAGTTCCGAGAGTCGAGGGTAGCGGGTCGGGGGTCGAGAAAGTTGCGGCTCCCGACCCGCCCTTTGCTAGCGAAGGCCTGAAGATGAAACGAACCGAATTGCCGAAAACCTACGACCATCGCGCCGTCGAGACGCGGCTCTACGAGGAGTGGGAGCGCTCGGGCGCCTTCGACGCGGATCCCAACCCGAAGAAAGAGCCCTACTGCATCGTGCTGCCGCCGCCGAACGTGACGGGGGCGCTGCACATGGGCCATGCGCTAAACGGGGCTATTCAGGATACGTTGATCCGGCGGGCCAGGATGAAGGGCTACGAGGCCCTGTGGTTGCCCGGCGTGGACCACGCCTCCATCGCCCTGCAGAACGTCGTCGAACGCAAGCTCATGCGCGAAGAGGGCAAGAGCCGCTTCGACGTCGGCCGCGAGGAGTTCGTCGAGCGCTGCCGCGCCTTTGCTGACGAGGCTCGCGGCACGATGCTTGGCCAGATGCGGCGCCTCGGCGCCTCCGTCGACTGGCGGCGGCTCCGGTACACGATGGACGACGAGTACATAGATTCGGTGCTGACGGCGTTCATCGAGCTGTACAACGAGGGCCTGATCTACCGCGGCACGCGCATCGTCAACTGGTGCCCCCACGACCGCTCCGCCATCTCCGACCTCGAGGTCAACTACGAGGACGTGGACGGCAAACTCTACGGCCTCCGCTACCCCTTCGCCGACGGCGGCGGCCCCGGCCCCGACGACAACGACCACGTACAGGTCTTCTCCACCCGACCCGAGACCATGCTCGGCGATGTGGCGCTGGTGGTGAATCCCGACGACGAGCGTTACAAAAGCCTCGTCGGACGGCGGGTCACCGTCCCGTTCGTGGAGCGTGAGATAGAGGTCTACGCGGACGACCACGTGGATCCCGAGTTCGGGACCGGCATCCTGAAAGTCACCCCGGCCCACGACCCGAACGACTTCGAGATCGGGCAGACGCTCGGCCTCGAAGCCGTGAACGTCATGAACCCGGACGGCACGATCAACGATAACGGCGCCGGCTTCGCGGGCATGGACCGGATGGCGGCCCGTAAGGCCGTCGTTAGCGGCCTGGACGAGCGGGGTCTGCTCGGCGAGGTTTCGGAGTACCGGCACAGGGTCGGGCACTGCGACCGTTGCGGCACGATCATCGAGCCGTGGCTCTCGGAGCAGTGGTGGGTCTCGATGAGGGAGCTCGCGGCCCCGGCCATCGAGGCGCTGAAGAATCGGGAGATCACGGTCTACCCCGACTCGTGGCGCCGGGAGACGATCCGGTGGCTTGAGAACATCCACGACTGGAACGTCTCGCGCCAGCTCTGGTGGGGACACCGCATCCCGGTCTGGTACGGGCCCGAGGGCGACGTCGTTGCTGCGAAGGAGTCGCCGGGCGAGGGCTACGAACAGGACCCGGACATCCTGGACACCTGGTTCTCCAGCGGCCTCTGGCCATTCGCGACGCTCGGGTGGCCCGAGGCGTCGGAGGACCTTGAGTACTTCTACCCGACGACGCTGCTGTCGACGGCGCGCGAGATCATGTACCTGTGGGTGGCGCGCATGATCATGTCCGGCCTCCGCTTCCGTGGCGAGGTCCCGTTCGAGAAGATCAACGTCCACTCCATCGTCCTCGCCGAGGACGGCACCAAGATGAGCAAGTCCAAAGGCAACACCATAAACCCCCTGGACCTGTTCGAGGAGTACGGAACCGACGCCGTCCGCTTCGGCCTGCTCTACCAGTCCTCGACCCAGGACTTCGCCTACTCCTACGAACGCGCCGCGATGGGACGCGCCTTCGTCACCAAGCTCTGGAACGCCACCCGCTTTGTCCTCAACTACCCGGGGCCGGAAAAAGGCGGAGCATTGTCCGCTTCGGACCGCTGGATCCTCTCCGAGTTCAACCGGACGGTCCGCGACTACGATCGGCTGCTCGAAGAGTGCGAGTTCTCCGAAGCGATGCGCCTGATCTACGGTTTCGCCTGGAACCAGTTCGCCGACTGGTACATCGAGATCTCCAAGGCCGCCCCGTCGGCTGAGACTTCCCGCTTGTTGCGCGAGGTCTTGCTAGGCGTCCTCAAGCTCCTCCACCCGGTCATGCCCTTCGCGACCGAGGAGATGGCCCGTGCCATGGGCGAGGACGGGCCGCTGGCGCGGCAGGAGTTCCCCGCCTACGACGCTGCGCTGGCTGACGGGGAGGCGGATCTGCTTCTCGACAGGACAAAGCGGGCCGTCTCGGCGGTGCGCTCTTTTCGGGCCGAGTCGAAGGTGGACGAGAAGTTGTCCGGTCGGGTCTCTGGAGAGGTGGACCCGGGGGTATTCTCCAACCTCGCGGGTGTGGAGAACATCGAAGGTTCGAACGGGGGCGCGACCGCGACTTTGGCGGCCGGGGACGTTCTGGTCGAGGTCCTGCTGACGGAGGAGATGAGGCGCGGGGAGATCGAACGCCTCGGGCGTGAGGTCGAGCGGGTGCGGGGCGAGGTCAGACGGGCCGAGGGCAAGCTCTCCAACGAGCGCTTCGTCGAGCGCGCGCCGGAGCCCGTCGTCGCCGCCGAGCGCGAGAAGCTGGAGTCCAACGGCCGGATGCTGGAGACCCTCACCCGCCGCCTCGAAGAGTACCTGTAGCCCGGCCGTGATCTCACCTCCCACCTTCGCCTCCACGCGCGACGAACTGGACCGCCGACGCCGGATCACGATGGGCCTGGAGCGGATCGAGCGGCTGTTATCCCTTCTCGGAGATCCCCACAAGAAACTCCGGGTTGTCCAAGTCGTAGGCACCAACGGCAAAGGCACGACCTCCGTCGCGCTGGCCGCGGCGCTCTCGGAACTCGGCCAGCCGGCCGGTGCGTACCTCTCGCCGCACGTCCTCTCCTATACGGAGCGCGTGATGGTGGGAGGGGCGCCCGTATCGGAGGAGCACTTCGCCGCCGTGATGTCCGAGGCTATGGAGGTGTCTGATGAGCACGGCGTGGAGGCTTCGCAGTTCGAGTTGCTGACCGCCGGGGCGCTCAAGCTCTTCGCCGACGAGGGGATCGCCTGGGCCGTCCTGGAGGCCGGATTGGGGGCCCGACACGACGCGACGACGGCGGGGGAGCCGGAGGCCGTCGTGTTGACGAACGTCGGCCTGGATCACGCCGAGTACCTCGGCGACACGATCGAGGAGATCTCCCGGGAGAAGCTCGCTAGCCTCTCGACCGGCTCCACGTTGGTGCTCGGCACGGACGACCCGGTGGTACGAACGATCGCCGTCGGGCGGTGCGACGAGGTTGGGGCGCGATTTGTGGACGTCTCCGGGGAGGGCGCCGCCGGCTTCGAGAGCTTGCCCCCATACGCGGCCAAAGATGCGGCGCTGGGCCTCCGCGCCGCCGGGGTGCTCGCGGGGAAGACCCTGTCTGATGAGGGGCGAGACCGGGTGTCGCGGGCGGTCGCCGGCGCGTTGCCTGGGCGGTTTGAGCGGCACGAGGTGGACGGGGTCCCGGTCGTGGTCGACGGCGGGCACAACGTCGCCGGGGTCGGGGCGGCGCTGGAGGCGATGGACGTGATTCATGGGGAGAGGCCCCTGACGGCGGTCTTCGGCGTGTTGCGGGGCAAGGACGCCGCAAGTATGCTCTTCGCGTTGCGGAGAGGGGCCGCGCGGGTGGTTTTGA
>CAXUFZ010000079.1:312-12665 GCA_964250345.1 uncultured Rubrobacteraceae bacterium | reverse complement strand
CACGACGGGCACGTCACCCCCCTCGCGCCGTCCCGGTCTTTGTTCCAACCGATGGCAGACTCAGCCACAAATGGCGCCCCGTATGACTGCAGCGAGGCTTGGCAGAAACTGAAAAAATTCTCCACGGCCCTTATGCCCTGCAAATATGCGCCTCGGTGAGAGATTATGCGGTCCGCGTTGCTACCGGTGGCAGGCGCAAGTAAGAAGAGTATCCAGTTTGGCCCACCAACGGCCCTTCTGGCTGCCGGGTCCACTTCCGAGAACGCGCTCAGCTGCGTGAATGCTGCCCAAACACCATTTCTATGCAGTAAAACGAATGTTGGGGAGTTCTCGTTCTCGGAAGTTTACGCAAACTTGGCCACGGCCGACGCCCCAGCCGCAGTCGACGCTCTACACGTCCGTCGCCTACTTGGCAGAACCCCCGCGAGCGCTGTCGGAGCCGTCTTCCTCCTGCTGGCGGCGCTCGCGGTGGTAGGTGTAGGCGGCCTCGTGCACGTCGTCGCTCGCCTGAAGCCCCGAGCCTAGGGTGCCCCCGAGCGTGGCCAGCGAACTCACAACCCAGGCCAGAGCCGCGTAGTCGATCAAGCCGGGCTGGTGCCCGATCCCTCTTCCGAGCACGCTGCCTTCGATGAAGAGCCCCGCCGCGGCGAGGGTGAGCGCGAACAGCGCGGCGTAGAAGGACAACGCTCCTAAGGCCAGGGTGATCACGGTCGTAGCGTTGAGTAGCACCGTATACTCCCGACCCCAGCGGCGGGACGGACGATGCCACATGTCGTGGACGATGATGAAATACACGACCATTGCCGCCAGCGAGATGAGCATCAAAGCTAAAAATCGCACCGGGCCGAACGCGCCGCTCAGTTGCCATATGGTGTTGTTTATGACCGTAAAGGCGGCCGTGCCCAGCGCCGCAGTGAGCGCGTAGGAGAGGCCGAGGACGACCCGGAAGGGACGGTTGGCGCGCAACATCCCGGCCAGGAGCCGCAGCCGGCCGCGCCCTGTGGGCGCGACGAGCTGCAGGCTGCCGTCATCGTCGTCTGGTGCGATGCGCCCGGCGAGCCGGCCACCGTCATCGCGACGTTCCTCGTCCTCTCGGCCAGGTACGAGGTTCTCCCCGAGGACTTCGTCGACGATCTGGATGATCGCCTCTCGCGCACGCTGGCGCCTCCGCGTCGGCCCGAGCGCCGGCAGCGAGATGAGCGCCACGTCCTTCGTCGGGGACGTGTCGGCCACGACGGTTCGCCGGCCGCTGAGCAGCGGCATGTCGGTCAGGCAGATCGCGAGGTCCCAGCCTTCCCGCCGCCTCCACTCGCCGACGTCGTCGATCGTCTCGTCTCCGCTTTCGTCTCCGCCCTCGACGTCCGGGACGCGCGGGTCTCGTATGGTCGGCACCTCCCAGGAGACGCGGTCGCTGACGCGCTCGGAGAGCGCCCCAGGCAGCTCGGCCGCGAGATCCTCGGCGACCTCCCTGGGCACCTGTGGGGGCGCCAACAGACCCAGCACCACGGTCTCGCCGGGATGGTCTCCCCGCGGACGTCCCACCCGACGCTTGTCTGCTTTGTCTGCCCCGGAGGTCGCGTCGGTGTCCCCGGCGGAACCTGGATGTCCTGCGGAGCTCATCTACCCTGGCAGCTTGGACGCGAGGACGTCTATCCTCTGGATGCCGGGCGGGTCCGCGAAGGGAGCGGCGTCGTGCTGGGGCGCCTGGGCCACGCCGCCGCAGAGGCGGGCTTCGCGGCCCGCTACGTCTGGGAGGACGTCGAAGGTGCCGAACGTCGAGGGACCGAAGCGGACCCCGAACCACGCCACGGCCTTCGGCCCCTCGTTCACCACCGCGATCGCCCCCCCTCCAGGAGGCTCCGGATGTCGTTCTCCCTTCCCGGCGCCGCCTCCGGCCGGAGCAGCAAGCCCACGGTAACGGTGTTGTCGGCCATGCCCCACCTCCTCTCGGTTTCCCCTTTCCGTTTCGCAATGGTCTCGGCACCCCTGCCCCCGACGCCGTAGCGCCGGGGACAAGGCCCGGGCCCCCGGGTCAGGAGTGACCGTTGGAGTGGCCGTCGAGCGTGAAGACCGAGCGGACGCAGCCGTCCACCTTGTTCTTGAACATGTCGTAGCCCTTGGGTCCCTCGTCGAGGGACATGGGGTGGGTCATGAGGTGGTCCGTCTTTATCTCGCCGGCGGCCATCCTGTCCAGGATCGTGGGTATGTAGCGGTGCCCGTGCTGCTGGGCTCCGCGCAGCGTGCAGCCCTTGTTCATCAGGGAGCCCATCGGGAACTTGTCCACGGCCCCGGCGAAGACGCCTAGCGCGAAGATGGACCCGCCCTTGCGGCAGGCGTAGATGGCCTCGCGCAGCGCGGTGGGTCTGTCGGTCTGGAGGAAGGCCTGCTGCTTGATCCAGTCGTAGGCGAACGAAGGGCTGTCGGAGTGGGCCTCCATCCCCACGGCCTCGATGCACACGTCGGGCCCCCGCCCGCCGGTCATCTCCCGCAGCTCGCCCTGGATGTCCTGCTTGGTGTAGTCCAGGGTCTCGCACCCGATAAAGCGCTCGGTCATCGACATACGCTCCGGGTAGCGGTCGATGGCGACGACGCGCTCGGCACCGAGGAGCATCGCTGCCTTAGCAGCCATCTGACCGACCCCGCCGCAGCCCCACACGGCGACCACGTCGCCGGGCTGCACGCCACCCATGTCGGCGCCCGTCCAACCGGTCGGGGCGGCATCCGAGGCGAAGAGGGCGGTCTCGTCAGAGATGCCCTCGGGCACGGAGAAGGCGCCGACGTCGGCGTAGGGGATGCGGATAAACTCGGCGTGGCTGCCGGCGTTGCCGCCCATGGCGTGGGAGTAGCCGAAGCAGCCGCCGGGGGCGAAGCCCCAGAGCGCCTCGGTGATCGCGGGGTTCGTGTTCCCGTTGTCGCAGCAGGAGTACAGGCCCTTCTTGCAGTACCAGCACTTCCCGCAAGAGATAAACGAGCAGACGACGACCCGGTCGCCGACGGAGTGCTTCTGCACGCCCGATCCCACCTCTACGACCTCGCCGAGGAACTCGTGGCCGAGCACGTCGCCGGCGCGCATGGCCGGGATGTAGCCGCCCAGCAGGTGCAGGTCCGAGCCGCACACCGAGCTCAGCTTCACCTTCACTATGGCGTCCCCGGAGTTCAGTATCCGGGGGTCGGGGACCTGCTCCACGCCGAGCTCGTTTATGCCGTTCCAGACGAGCGCCTTCAAAGCAGTCCCTCCCTTCGCGAGCGGCTCGTCGCCGCCCCCAGTAGCTTCCCGCCCGGGGTGTCCTTCGTCGTCGGCGGCCTGTCCGGGCTCAGGACCTCGCCGGTCTCCAGGATCTGCTTGGTCTCCCTGAGGGCTTTGCGGACCTTCTGGCGCTGGTCCTTGCCGGAGGAGCCGCGCGGACGGGCGGAGATCTCCGTCCCCTTGTCGCCGGGGGCGGGCTGTATCCGCACCTCCACCCCGTCGCCAAGATCCGCGAGCGGCCCGGGCAGGCCGTCCTCCGTCGGGATCTCCTGCGGCGGGCGGTTCACCGTGACGGCGAGCCAACGGTCCGTCTCCCTGTCGGCGGAAGACTCTCCATTCGCGGAGAACGCGCGGGCGGTGCCCGTCGGGCGGTACCCGTTGCCGACCACCCGGCCCGCCCACCGGCTGCCGGTGAGGCGCCCGATCAGCAGGGCCGCACCCCCGCCCGCGGCGGCCAGCCCGCCTATGGCCACGACCTTCTTCGCCTTCATGTTCCTCCTCTCCCGCTCAGATCCTCAGACGGAACGGGCCTGCTCGGCGTGCTTGCCCTCCCCGATCTCCTCGACCACCTTCGCGCAGAACGCCGGCAGGTCGTCGGGGTCGCGGCTCGTCACCAAGCCCTGGTCGGTGACGACCTCCTCGTCCACCCAGTTGCCGCCCGCGTTGCGGATGTCGGTTTGGAGGGTGGGGTAGGAGGTCAGGGTCCGGCCCTTGAGCACGTCGGCCTCCACCAGGGTCCAGGGACCGTGGCAGATCACTCCCACCGGCTTGGCCTGCTCGAAGAAGCCCCGCACGAACGACACGACGTCGGCGTCGCCCCTCAGATTGTCCGCCCCCACGGTGCCGCCGGGCACGATCAGGGCGTCGTAGTCGTCCGGGGAGACGTCGGCCACGGCCTTCTCTGCCCGGTAGGCGCCGCCCTTGTCGACGTCGTTGTTCATGGTCTGCGCCTCGCCGGCCTGGATGCCGACGACCTCGACCGTTGCTCCCTCGGCCTCCACGGCCTTCCTGGGCTCGGTGAACTCGACCTCCTCGGTGCCCACGGGGGCGATGAGGATGGCCACCCTGCGTCCCTGCAGTTCGTTCGCCACGGTTCTCTCCTCCCTTTCGGTGGGAGCGCGGATCTCCGCCCCGTATCTCGAGTTTCCGGCCTCCGTCGGGCTACTGGCCCGGGTGGAGGACGACCTTCGTCCAGCCGTCTTCGCGCTTGTCGAAGTTCTCGTAGGCGTCGGGTCCCTCGTCCAGCGAGAGATCGTGGGAGACGATGAACGACGGCTTGGCCTTGCCCAGGTGGATCAGCTCGCGAAGCTGGCGGTTGTAGCGCTTGACGGGGGCCTGGCCGACGCCGAGCTGCTGGCCCTTGAACCAGAACATGCCGAAGTCGAAGGCGGCCTTGCCCTGCTGGGCCATCTGGTCGGGGCCCCCGGGGTCCTGGGGCAGGAAGACCCCGACGCAGCCGATCCTGCCGGTAAACTTCACCGACTGCACCAGGTTGTTCATGGTCATGGCCGGGTCCTCGTTGCCCTGCGGGTCGTGCGCCTGGTAGCCGACGCACTCGCAGCCCTTGTCGGCGCCCACGCCGTCGGTCTCGTTCAACACCGCGTCCACCGGGGAGCCCTTCGAGTCGTCGATGGGGATGGCCCCGATCTCTTCCGCGAGCCTGAGGCGGTCCGGGTGGCGGTCCACGACCATCACCTTGCCTGCGCCCCGGATGATCGCCGAGTACGCCGCCATGAGCCCGACCGGACCGGAGCCGTACACGACGACGGAGTCGCCGGGGCCGACCTCGGCCATCTCGGTGGCGTGGTAGCCGGTGGGGAAGATGTCAGACAGCATCGCGTAGTCGTCCTGCTTCTCCCGCGCGTCCTCGGGGAGCCTGAGAAGGTTGAAGTCGGCGTAGGGGACGCGCAGGTACTCGGCCTGCCCGCCCGCGTACGGGCCCATGTCGGCGAACCCGTAGGCGGCACCCGCCATGCCCTCCATCGGCTGCATCGTGATGCAGTAGTTGGTAAGGCCGTTCTCGCAGTTGCGGCAGTGGCCGCAGGAGATGTTGAACGGCGCCGAGGCCATGTCGCCGACCTGGATCTTGTCCACCGCGTCGCCGACCTCGACCACCTCGCCGACGTTCTCGTGGCCCAAGATGCGGCCCTCCTCGAAGTCGGTGCGGCCCTCGTACATGTGCAGGTCTGACCCGCAGATGTTGGTCGAGGTGATCTTCACCAGAGCGTCGGTAGGCTTCAGGATCTTCGCATCGTCGACGTTGTCCACGCTGACCTTGCGTGGTCCGTGGTACACGAGTGCCTTCACAGCGTCCTCCTTGGTTTCTCCTACGCACTTGTGGCGCTCCGCCTTCGGTCGGGAGCGTCGGTGCCACGGCGTGCGCCTACGATAGTGGTTACCCTGGCGGCGCGAAAGGAAACACGTTCTCCGCCGGTAGACCCACGGATGGAATCGCCTTCACGGAGTACGTCACTGAGGGTCCGGCAGGGACGGCGCCACCGCCGAACAAAGGGTTACCCTAGGCCGAGGGCGCGTCACTAGAGGGCTTCCAGGTAGGAGAACAGCACCCCCTGCAGCATCTCGGGCTTGCTTCGGGACCGGGCGGCATACCCTTCCAGGCCGAGGGCCTTCAGCCACCCGCCTTCGCCCAACACCTCGTCGAGCGCGAAGAGCCTGAGCTGCGCAGGACGGTACCTCGTGGCGAACAGACGCGGGTTGGTCACGGCGCCAAGCCCCGTCTCACCGGGCGAGAAGGAGACGTCGTAGCGCGAGAGCGCGTCCCCGCCGTACTCCACGACCAGGCCACCGTCCCCGAGCCAGAGGACCACCTCGCGGCGGGCGAGGCCTTCCTCGCCGTAGACGCGCCAATGCTTCAGGCGGGCGTAGCCGAGGACGTCGAGCCTCCTGACGAACATGGTCGAGAAGAACGCGCGTTCGAGGTCCCCCGGGTGGTGGCGGACCAGCGTCAGCGAACCGAGGACCTCGGACGGGCTCCTCCTTCCGTCCTCCCGATCCTCGTGTGCCCAGTGCCTCTGGACGTTGTAGCCCTCCAGCCAGCGGGCGTGCTCGGCCCTCAGTTCACCCTGAGACGAAGTCCTCCCCATGGGGGGCAGTGTACAGGCTCTAGCTTCCTCCCCGCCATGGCACGCAAGTATGTCTCCGCGCGATGAGCAAGCCGACCCCGCCTCGCTCGGAGCACCATCTCCTAGCGGCTTAGATCACAGACGGGTTGCGGGGAACCAAGCCTTACGAACTCCTTAGCCTATTTTCCTTCTACGGGGATCTCCCGCCGACGCCCCCGCACTTCGTCCTCGATGATCCCCGCCAGCGCCCCGTCGAGCCGCTCGGCCAAGTCGCGCCGCCCGATGGACTCCAGCATCCGGTAGATGTCCTCCGCCACCGCCCCGACGAGTTGCTCCCGTCGTGCCTGCACGTGCAAGAGCGCCCGCAGCTCGCGGGGGAGCTTTCGGTAGCGCTGGCCGCCGAGCGTATGTAACCCGGCCCTGTAACCGCCTTCCACTGCCCTCCTCCCCGAGGTCGGGGGAGCCGGAACTCCCCCGCGGAACCCTTACAGCGGCAGCTCCGTGTCGTCGGTGATGGGGGCCGGGGGCTCGTACCCCCTCCGCCTCGCGGGCTCGTCCCTCTCCGCAACGACAGCGGCGGCCTCCGCGGCCCGCCGTTCTCCAGGCCCCAACTCCGCCAACTCCCGCGTGGCCCTCTCTACGCTTCTCAGGTGAAACTCCGGCCGCAGGCCCCCGCCGCCGTTTTCGAGCGCCTCACGCGCGCGCTCGATCTGACGTTCCAGACTGATGCGCCGGTTCGACATCGCGACGTGCCTCATGACGGCGTAGCCGTGCTTGCAGGTCGTCCCGCGGCGCCGGTAGTCCTCGCAGTCGCACACCACGTCGGGGACGCCGAGTACCGGGGCCTCGCAGGTCACGGTGTAGCGGCCCCGCGAGCCCCGCACCGAGTAGACGCCGCTGGCTACAGACGGCGCGCCATAATCGTTGGCGGGCTCCCGGAGACGCTCCTCGACGACCTCGACGGCCCCCTGGAAGTACAGCACCTGTCCGTCGTCGTAGCGCGCCATTTCCGCTCCTTCCCCGGCCCCCTTGGGGCCTCCGCTCTATTTGAAGTATTCTACAATGTTATGTAGTGTACTGCAAGCAAAACGGAGGGCGAATTGCGGTTCTTTCCGAGAAAAGTTCACTCCCCTGGTTGGACTGCGTCGGGGCCATGAGCGCGAGCTGATGGCCCTCACCGTCCCGCCGCGCCCGGGGCCCCGCAGAGGGCTATGAGCGGAGCTGGTAGCCCGTCCCTAAGAGCGGCGGCACGTCCGGCGGACACACAGCACTCCGGGACGCCGCGCTCACGCCGGTCGGAAAGCGGCACCGGGGAAAAGGCGCTGGGAAACCACGGGAGCCCTGTATCCTGGAGAGGAACGCCGGAAGGAGGATTCGATGCCGAAGATGACCATCACGCCACCGCACGACCCGACCACGCTTGAGGAGTGGCAGGACGCCTGCGACGCCGCGGACGCCATGCTGAAACTCGACGCCGCACGCATGTACGGTCTCGTTTTCGGAGGCCCGGAGATCGACGCGGACAAGTGCTGGGATCTCATACACCGCGCGGCGGAACTCCACGGCATCGAGCCCGCAGAGGACGCCGTAGAGCGGCTCATGGCGGAGCTCACGGGGACGGGAGAGGGCGGCCCCGGCGGCGGGTAAGATGGGCCGATGAGCGAGAAGCACCCCAGCGAGATCCCGCACCTCCACGTCAGACCGCCCCGTAGGGTCGTCGGCGTGGGCGGGGAGGGCGACCACCCCTCGGCCTCTATCGTCGGCAACCGGGCGGGGCTCCTGAAGCTCCGCGAGCACATCGACCGCGCTCTCGGCCTGCAGGACGGGCTCGCGGCGGTTGACGGCCTCTACCGCGAGATCGACGGCTCCGGGTACGACCTCATGGTCCACCGGGCGACGAGGCCCGAGCAGATGGGCGAGGCCTGGAAACCCGACCCGCCCGACTACTCCGTGTTCAAGTAGCCGCCACGCTTAGGGTCGCCGCGCCGCGTAGACGAGCCCGACGAGAACGGCGGCCTGGGCGGGTGCCGAAAGCAGCGCCACCACGACAGCCTCGACGAACCCGCCCGCGGCAAGCAAGGCGAAGACGGAGGCCACGAGGACGGTCGCGACGGCCCACGACACCGCGAGCCCGCCCCACGTCAGGGACAAACTTGGCGGCCTGTTCCGCGCCCACGAGCAGGAGAGAACCCACCGCCCGTAGTCCTTGATAGCGCTCACGCCCCCTCGGATTTCCCGGAGCCCGCCCTAGCTTCCTCGTCCCTTGTACGCTCGACGTGTTCCCCGTCCTTCCTCACCATCAGCGCCTCTCGGCCGCGAACTCGCCCTCCACGTCCGCTTCGTACGACCCGAGGGTGCCCTCGGCGTGGCCCCCGAGCTCGCCAGGGCTTTCGGTCTCGTCCTCAATATCTATCTGGAGGGCTTCCTCGCCGTCGAAGAGCTCGAAGCTCGTCTCGCCCCCGACTTCTTCCGGCTGTATAACTTCCATCTCGTAGACCTCGCCGTCGTGCTCGCCGTAGCCCGCGCCCACGAGTTCGCCCTCGTTCGTGCGCTCCAGGTTGAGTTCCACCACGAGCTCCGCCGGGTCGTCTTCCTCGTAGTCGTCGCTGTCCGTGTCTATCGGGATGGTGAGGACCCAGTCCCCCGTGACGTCCAGGGGCTCCTCGGGCTCCGGCGGGTTCCGACCGGCCTCACCGCCGGGTTCCCCTGCGGAGCCGCCGCCATCGCCGTCCCCGCCCACCACCAAGACTGTGACCGCGACCGTCACCAAGACCAAGAGCGCCGCCGCGCCCGCGATGAGGACTACCGTGTTTCGCGTCATGCTTGCCCCCCCCTCCTACGAGTAGCCGCGCCGACCAAGCCCCATCTAGCTGCATCGGCGTGTCAAAACTACTTATAGTCTAGTAAATACTACTCAAGATTTATAGACCCAGATTGCCCGAGGCCCCGCAATGCGTGGATGGACTACGACGCGTTTAAGGAGAGCCTTGGAAACACCATCAGATCCGAGAGGTACCGGAGGGGGCTTCGGAGTCAGGAGGCGCTCGCCTACGCCGCCGAACTGCATCCGACCTACGTGGGGGCCATAGAGCGCGGCGAGCGCAACGTGAGCCTGCGCAACCTCCTACGAATCGCCGACGCGCTCGGGATGCCGCTCTCGCGGCTCATAGCCGAGGCGGAGCAGACGGTTGCCCCTCCGGAAGGGGACTGACGACCCGCCACATCCTCGCGATTCCCACATCTGCACTATGTGGGAGTTGCGCCGCCTTCCCCATCTTCCGAACCCTCGACGCCCAGTTAAGAGTGGACATTTTGCCCACCCCTGACCTCGCGTTTAGGGTCGTCGTGCTGGTTCGTTCCCAAGGACCGCTTCGCCCGGCGACGGTCCCGGCCCCGGTGGTGGGAGACTTCCTTTGAGAAGGTTGCGGCGCGGAAACTGTATGACACGCATCCCTCTCGGGGACGAGTTCCCTAGCGGTCTCGGGAATGGAAGATAATAGGGATATGGAAGTCCTGGACTACCCCGGCGTGAAGGTCGGTTGGCAATGAGCGTGGTCAACCACTTTGTCTTGGGCGGGATTGCCGACGACATAGGGCCGTTGAGGACGTCCTTCCCGGAAGACCACCGCCTCGCCGGGGTGTACGTCAAGCTCGAACAGGCCAGAAAGCACCTGAAAGTCCTCAACTCCGAGATGTCCGAGTACCTCGAGCGTAGGCCGTACTCGTTCGAGCTGGAGAGGGGAAGGCGGGGGACGGAGTACGTGCTCAAGGCCCACACCAGCGAGCCCCCGCCGCTCGCCTGGAGCGCCGCGATAGGGGATTTCCTGCAGAACCTGCGCGCCGCCCTGGAGTACCTCGTCTGGGAACTCGCGCGCGCGAACGTCGGACGCGAGCCGCGTCGTAAGACCTCTTTCCCGGTCTACGTCAGCAAGAAAAGGTTCCTCTCGGACGGGCGGAGCAAGATCCAGGACCTCGCGCCGGAGCCCCAAGCGGTCATCGAGGGTATGCAGCCGTTCAACAGCCCGACCAGCCATCGAGGCGTCGTGGACATGCACGCGATCAAGGACCTCAACAAGCACTACCGGAGCCATACGCTCTGGCGGCTCAACGAGCTCGCCCGCCGAGACAGGCACCAAGCGCTACGCGTCGTGAGCGCGGCCACGTGGGGGGCGAGCGGGACTTCCGCGAGCGAACTCCCCGGCATAGTAGATTCCGGCCTCGAGTTCGGCCCCTTCCGGGCAGGCTCCGTCATAGCCCGCTGGGTACTCAGCGGAGAAGCGGCGGCCTCCGTGCGGTTGGAAGAAAGGGCGGCCCCTTTGACGCCCACCGTTTCCCTGGCGCTGGACGAAGAGGAGGCCATCGGCGGGTACTCCGCCATAATGATGCTGGTAAGGCTTCTCAATTACGTGGACGGCGAGGTCATGCCGAAGCTGGAACGTTTCGCCTGAGTTCGGCGGCGATAGGCTGGCCCCGTACCTAGAACCGTTGTCTTCCACCGCAGGCACTCGGAGCTGCTCTGAATGATTCGGCCTTCCGAAAGCACCTTGAGGCGGACCCTACCAAGAGACCGGGGTCCGAGCCTCTCCAAAGAGGTTTCTAAGGAGTCGGGCGGAGCGTACCCACCCGCAGCCTCACCCCGAGCGGGTGGCGGTCGACGCCGATAACGCCGCCGCGTTTGACCTTCCCGCTCCTGACGAGTCTTTCCGCGGGTTCCTCGATGCGGTGCCGGACGACCTCGGCGGGGGAGCGCGCGGGGCCGCTCGGCGGGTTGGCAAGCTCGATGACCCGCAGCACGGCGTCGTCGCTGACCCGGAGCCGCACCCCGTACCGCTTCCGCAGCCGCCTGTCCGCCGCCGCCACCGCGCAGGCGGCGTTGTACCTGTCCGCCCGCTGCGCGAACGTCCCGCCCTTCCCGAAGATGACGTGGCTGAACATGAGGCGCATCCACACGAACCTCCCCGGCTTCCGCGAGCGGAGGTCGTCCAGCAGCTCCCGCAGCCCGTCGAGACGGGGGTCGCGAGCCTCCGGTTTCGGCTTCGTCTTCGCGCTACCCATCGTCTTCCTCGTCGTCCCTGAGACGGGCGTCCCTCGCGACGAGGGCACTGAACTCCTCTGCGGAGAGGGGTTCGCCGTCGTCGTCGTAGTAGCCGATGCCGGTGTTCCCCTCCGGCGAGGCGAAACGGGCCTCCGCGTTCTTCCGGTAGTCCTCGTCCCTCCGAGCTTCGCTGGGACGGGCTCCCACTCTGTTCTGCGGTTCGGTCATGCGCTCTCCTCTCTCGATGGCTTCTTTACGGTCTCTGCTCCCTACCTCGCGACCTTCTTCCGGGGCTTCGGATATGGACACGCGGCGCGCGATGGACGCGAAGAACTCCGGGGCCGCCACGTAGGCGGCGACCGCGCAACCCACCGCGACCGCGAGGGGCCAGGCGTAGAGGTTGGCGAGCGCCGCGACGATGACGGCCTGCAAGACGACGAGGCCGACCCCGTAGCAGGCGTAGATGATGAGCCCCACCGTCATCGAGCGCTCCAGGGCCCACGCGCCGATACGGTCCGCGCTCCTCACCGCCGCCTCCCCGACCTCGTCGAACGGCCCGAGGCGGAGGCGCATCTGGTCCGGCCGCCGGCGGGCCCAATGCTTCACCGCGCCGACCAGGGTGACCGCCGCGACGGTGGCGAAGGCGCGCTCCAGGTCCACCTGCCGGAAGTAGTAGCCGAGCGCGACGACGGCGCCGGACGCGAGGACGACGCCCGCCAGCCGCCAGACGGGCGAGGTGTGCTCGACTATGGAGCGTTCGACCTTGGTCTTTTTCACTGCTCCTTCTTCCTCACCACGATTTTCCCTCCCACGACCCGCACCTCGACCCCGTCGCCCGGCCCCAGCTGCCCCGCCTCGCGCATCCTCGCGACCTCCTCGGCAACCATCCGGTTCACGTCTTTCGGGCCTTCCTCGCGGGCTTCCCTTGGGGCTTCGGGGGGCTCGTCCGGGACTTCCTCGGGAGCTTCCTGGTGTCGTCTGCGGCGCT
>CAXUFZ010000079.1:0-293 GCA_964250345.1 uncultured Rubrobacteraceae bacterium | reverse complement strand
GCGTCGGGGCTCTTTCTTCTCGGGCTGCGGCCCCTCGCTGGGGGCCTCTTTCGCGAACCACTCCGCGAGCGCGGCGGCGTCGGGCGAACCCGTCCCGGCCGCCGGAGGCCTCGCAGGAGGCGTCACACGCCCCGTAGCGGCCTCTGAGGACTCTGCACCACCCTCGGGTTCCTCCGGCCCCTGCGCGGGCGCCGTGGCGGCCCCGGGTCGCCCTGCAGGGGCTTCGGGGGCTTCTCGCGGGGGCGCCGGCCGGGGTTCGTCGCGGGGCGGTTCCGGGGGTCTCTCCGTGGGGT
>CAXUFZ010000078.1:0-12738 GCA_964250345.1 uncultured Rubrobacteraceae bacterium | reverse complement strand
GCGCCACTCTATCGCGGCGCGGACGGCGGCGGTGAGGGCCTCGCGGGCGGCGCGCTCCTCGGAGAAGCGGACGACCTGCTTGGTGGGGTGGACGTTCACGTCCACGCGGCGGGGGTCGGCCGTGATCTCGACGGCGACGGGAGGATAGCGGCCGCCCGGTACGGTCGCCCGGTAAGCATTGTCCAGGCCGCGGTGCAGGTTCTCCGCCCGGACGAACCGGCCGTTCACCGAGATCGTCTGGCAGGCCCGGCCGCCCTCCGTCAGGCTCGGCAGCGCCGCGTACCCGGATATCTTGAACGCCCCCGACTCGTAGGCGACCTCGCGCATGGCGCGCGCCTTGGCGACGCCGTGGATCTGGGCCAGCCGCTCCAGAAGGCCGCCCGCCTCCGGCAACGAGAGGTAGTCCCGGCCCGCTTCCGTCAGACGGAAAGCGACCTCCGGGTGGGCGACGGCGACGTGGGTGACGGTCTCGACGATGGCCGCCCGCTCCGCCCGCGGTCCCTTCAAGAAAGCCCGCCTGGCGGGGACGTTGTAGAAGAGGCGGTCCACCAGGACCGTCGTGCCCTTCGGGTGGGAGGCGGGGGAGACCTCAGCCGCGGCGCCGCCGTCCACGACGACCTTCGTCGCGGCGCCCTCGCCCGTCGAGGTGGTCAGGCAGAAGGCGGAGACGCTCGCTATAGAGGGGAGGGCCTCGCCGCGGAAGCCGAGGGTGGTTACGGCTTCGATGTCTTCGACCTTGCGGATCTTGCTCGTCGCGTGGCGCAAGATCGAGAGGTTGGCGTCTTCGGGGGGCATACCGGAGCCGTCGTCCCGGATCAGTATGCGGGACGTGCCGCCGCCCTCCAGCTCGACCTCGACGCGGGAGGCGCCGGCGTCGAGGGCGTTCTCGACCAGCTCCTTGACGACGGAGGCTGGGCGGTCGACGACCTCCCCGGCGGCGACCTGCTGGGCCACCCTGGGGTCGAGGACGCTGATGCTCACGAAGTTTCGGTCCCGGTCATCGGTCTCCGGGAATTGTACAACCGGCGCTAGGTTTTCCCACGGCGCGCCGTGTAGAATCCCGGGCTATGCAAGGCGAGGAAGAGAACCGGAAGGACCCGCTGCCGCTCGACCAGGTCGAGAAGGTGGTCGAGCTGCTGCAGGAGAGCGGGGTGGGTGAGATCCGGGTCCGCCACGGCGAGACCGAGATCTCCGTCAAAGCCACCCCCGAGATGCCGGCGGCCCCTTCCCGGCACCACGCCGCCGAGGTCGAGGCCCAGACCGAGCCCTCGGAGGCCTCGCCGGAGTCGAACGGGTTGCACGCGGTCCGTTCGCCGCTCGTGGGAACGTTCTACCGGGCGCCGGCGCCGGGGGAGAGCGCGTACGTCGAGGTAGGGGACGAGGTGCGGCAGGGGCAGACCCTTTGCATCGTCGAGGCGATGAAGCTGATGAACGAGATCGTCGCCGACGTCTCCGGCGAGGTCGTCGAGGTGTTGGCCGAGAACTCCGGCGGGGTCGAGTACGACCAGCCGCTCTTCCACCTGCGTCCCGACGGAGGGTAGGTGATCGGCAAGGTCCTCGTGGCGAACCGCGGGGAGATAGCGCTCCGCATCATCCGCGCCTGCCGCGAACTCGGCATCCGCTCCGTCGCCGTCTACTCGACCGCCGACACCGACTCGCTGCACCACGCGCTCGCCGACGAATCGGTCTGCATAGGTCCTCCTCCGGCGAGCCAGAGCTACCTGAACGTGCCGGCCATCATCTCCGCCGCCGAGCTTACCGGAGCGGACGCCGTGCACCCGGGCTACGGATTTCTGGCCGAGAACGCCCGCTTCGCCGAGATCCTGGAGCGTGTGGGTTTGAAGCTCGTCGGGCCGTCCTCGGGGGTCATCGCGAGGATGGGGGACAAGGCGGCGGCCCGCGAGGCGGCGAAGGGGGCTGGCGTCCCGATCACACCGGGCTCCGAAGGCCTGTGCGAGGACGCCGACGAGATCAAACGCGTTGGAGCGGAGGTCGGCTACCCGCTGGTCATCAAGGCGAGCGCCGGCGGCGGCGGCAAGGGGATGCGCGTCGTCGAGAACGAGGCCGAGGTCGAAAAATCCTTCCTCGACGCGAGCCGCGAGGCCGGGGCCAACTTCGGCGACGGCTCCGTGTACGTGGAGCGCTTTATCGAGCGGCTGCGGCACGTCGAGGTGCAGGTGCTCTCGGACGCTTCGGGCGCGACGGTCGCGTTCCCGGAGCGCGACTGCTCGATCCAGCGTAGGTACCAGAAGCTGATCGAGGAATCCCCCGCCCCCGACCTGCCCGCGGGCGTGAGAGACGGCCTCCTCTCCGCCGCCTCCAGCCTCGTCGAATCTTTGGGCTACGAGGGCGCGGGGACGGTGGAGTTCGTCGTCTCGGGGGACGAGTTCTTTTTTATCGAGATGAACACGCGGCTCCAGGTCGAGCACCCGGTCACTGAGATGGTGAGCGGGGTAGACCTCGTGGGAGAACAGCTCAGGATCGCCTCGGGCGAGCCGCTCGACGTTCCCGACTCCGCCCTGGTCCCCGACGGGCACGCGATGGAGTTCAGGATCAATGCCGAGGACGCCAGGCGGAACTTTCTCCCGCAGGCCGGCCCCGTCGAGTTCTACAACCCGCCGGGCGGCCCCGGCGTCCGGGTGGACTCGCACCTCTACGCCGGCTACCGGGTTCCGCCGCACTACGACTCGCTGTTGGCGAAGCTGATCGTGCACGCCAAAGGCCGCGACGCCGCCATCCGCCGCGGCCTGCGCGCCCTGGACGAGTTCGCCGTCTCCGGCCCCGAGACGACGCTCCCCCTGCACCTCGCTGTCCTGGAAGACGAGGAGTTCCAGCGGGGCGGCGTCACCACCCGGTTCCTCTCAGAAAGGGAGCTCAGGACCGAGGAGGGACTCCTCCGGCTGGTCCGCCCGAACGGGGCTTCGGCGGGTTAGGATTCGCGCTTTCGCCGCGCCTTGCGTGTTAACCTCTGGGCCTCGCATTTCGCGCGGAGACGAAGGAGTCGTGTGGCCCGAGACGTTGTGAAAGAAGAGCGCCTGCAGTTCGGGGGCATGGCCCGTTGGGACGGGCTCGACCTCTTCGGCCCCAACTTTATGAGCATCGCTTACCGGAAGAAGGGCGAGATCCACGTAAAGGTCGAACCCTCCAACATCCCCAAGATAGAGAACCCGGTAGCGTTGTGGATCTCGCGCCTGCCGATTCTGCGTTCGTTCTTCTTCTGGGGGCGGCTCCTGATCCAGGTAGTAGGCTCCGTCTGGACCCTCCTCTTCTTCGCCGCCACGATGGCCGTCCTCTGGCTCTTCGTCCGCCTGATGGAGTTCGGCAGCGGCGGAGGAGGCGCTCTAGGCGGCATCCTCGGCTTCTTCGCCGCGTTCCCCATACTGCCGATCCTGCTCCTCTTCTTCGCCGGGATGAAGCTCTCCCCGGTGGGCCGCTACCACGGCGCCGAACACAAGGCCGTCGCCGCCTACGAAAAGTACGGCGAGGTAACCATGCAAACCGCTAAGGCGAGCAGCCGCCTCCACCCCCGCTGCGGCACCAACATCCTCGCCTACATAGTCCTCGCAGCCCTCCTCGACCCGCTAATAGGCTGGTGGGGCTACGCCTTCCTCCAGTTCATCCTCATCTCCGAGGCCTGGTTCGTCTTCGGCCGGACCCGCCCCTCCATAGCCGTCGGCAACCTCTTCCAGAAGTACCTCACCACCACCGAACCCCGACGCGCCGAGCTCGAGGTCGCCGTCGAGTCCATGAACCGCCTGCTGGAGGCCGAGCAGGGTCAGACGGGCGGCGAGAAGCGCATGCAGGTGCCGGCGAGATACTGACCGAGATCGCGCCCCCCGACGCGCGGCGACCGAGCGCCGAGGAATGCCGGGAGAGCGGCGCGATTCTCACCGCTCGGAACGCTCGTCGAAGAGGTCGTCCGTTCGTGGGCCGCGACCTTCGAACCATTCGTCCGGGTAGTCCGCGGACGCTAGTTCCGTTCTGGCCTCGTCCAGTCTCGCCCGGGCTTCTCCGAGGGCCGTCCCCAGTTCCCGGGCCGTTTCGGCCAGTTTGCGGGGTCCGAAGACGAGCAACGCGAGGATGCTTATGAGGAGGATCTCCTGGGCGCCCAAGCCGAGCACGGTGGGTCGAAGCCTCGGCTATCCGTTGGGCCCGAAAAGCTGCACGGCCCGCGCGACCAGGATGAGGACCATCAAGGTCATCGCTCCCATCCTGAGCGCGCCGGCCAGTCCCGTACGGCTCCTGGGCACGAGCTCCGCCAGCCCGAACCCCAGGACCGCGGCACCGAACGCGAGGTACACCAACCTGTCGAGGACCTCGTCCCTGAAAAAGACGGTCTCGACGAAGAAGTAGGCCGCTATCAGGATAAAGGCCCAAGCCCGCTTCCCGCCTTCGGGTTCTTTGAAGATCCTGCTCGTCATCTGCCTCCGTTCTGGTACCTGGTCGCGGACCGGACGGGGACCGGCGGACCGGATCGACCGCCGGGCTCGCCGTCTAGTGGCACCAACCGCAGATTCTGCATCCGTAGCCGCCCTTGCAGCACTCCCGTAGGACGCCCCACGTGCATATCACGACCGCGCAGGCGGCGCAGAGAAGGTACCCTCCCCAGCAGGTGAGCGCGCACGCGCGGCACTGGAAGGCCACGCATCCCAACGACTTGAGGTGGCGGCACGGGGTGTAGCCCCATGCACGGTCGCATGGGCCGCTGCACCGTCTGTCGGACGAACACCCGGAGCGCGCGCTCGCCGGTGAAGAGGCGTCTTTGTCCGCTAGCAGGATCTGCGACCGCCCGTTCGAGCTGGCCTTCTCCAGGAATAGCTCGCCGTCCTTCTGCCGGTAGAGCGTGGCCTCCGACTTGGTCTTTACCTGGTCCCTGGGCAGGAACGTCGGCTTCTCGTACTCGTAGTAGACCAGCAGCCGGTCGCTGGTCGGCACGACGAAGGAGACGGCGACCATGCCGTCTCCGCCGGACAGGGTGTGCCTCGCACCCTTGACGACGACCAAATCTCCCGAGAAAACCGGCTGGCCGCCGCTGGACGAGATCCGGCCACCGCCTAGATCGATGGCCTCCAGGACCATGCGACGGTCCCTCTCGGTGTCGGAGACCTCCGCTTCTATGCGGCGACCGTTCGAGACCTTGTCCCGCCAGTCCCTCCCCATCAGGTTGACTACGTCCGGGCGTCCGGCGACCCTGCGAGCGGCGTTTGCCAGCTCTGACCCGGTCAGCTCCCTGTAGTCGACGGAGGAGGCCGCGTCGGCCGGGGAGGGCAGCTTGCCCGCGCCGGACAGGACGGATAGCGCCACGGCTGCCCCGCCGACGCCCTTGAGGAACTGACCGCGGGACAGCCCGGAGAACGCCCTCGCGGCGGCCGAGTCGGCGAGCTCGAGGTCGGCGTTGGCCTCCCCGAGCGTCTGCATGAGCCGCCAGGTCGCGACCGGACCGAGGGCCCGGCTGAGACGGGCGCCCATCCGGAGGCCGGTCCAGGCCCTTACCGAGCCGCCGTTGACCTCGACCAGCGTGGGCGCCCAGGGCGCATCCTTGCCTAGCGCCTCCGTGCGCCAGTGGTCCATCTGGGGATCGTTGAGGCTGCGGATCTCCAACCTGCCCCCGATGCGCCCCTCGATGCTCTTGGCCAGACCGCTACACGTCGCGCACCCGGCGTCGAAGCCGAGCACCAGCCTGTGTCCGCCGACCTGTACGTTCGTCCCTTCCACGATCTCCGCTCCTCCGCGTCGCCTGTTCGTGACGCCCTGAACATCGGAAGGAGCGGACGATACCTTTAGCGGGTCAGAACGACGCGAACAGGTCGAGTAGGAGCCAGGCGCCGAAAGAGAGCAGGAAGACCAACACCGCGGCCCGCAGCACGGCGGCCACGGCCCGCCAGCGGCTCGGCAAGAGGTCGGCTACCCCCCAGGACAAGAAACACATCGCCACTACAAGGAACTTCGTGTCCCACCAGGATCGTCCGGGTAGCACGTAGACCAGGAACAGCCAGATCAGGCCGGACACGACCCCGACGGTCAGGGCGTATGTCCCGTCGCCCTGCCGCGTGTCGGCGAGCAGCTCGCTCTTCAGGCGTTCCCACACGGTCTTCGGTCCGGGGGTTGGCCCGTTAAACGGGCTGTTGGGTCGGCCGGATCAGGATCTCGTTGACGCTTACCCTATCTGGCTGCGTGACGGCGTAGACGATGGCGTTGGCTATGTCTTCGGACTGGAGCCTCTCGATGTTCTCCAGGGCGCCGACGCTCTCCCTGGCGTCCTCGTCGGTGATGTGGTCGGTGAGCTCGGTGGCGACGGCGCCGGGCTCGACGATGGTCACGCGGATGTTGTCTTCGAGGAGCTCCTGGCGGAGGCCCTCGGAGATGGCGCCGACGGCGTGCTTGCTGCCGGCGTAGACGCCGCTCGCGTCGCGGGTGACCTTTCTTCCGGCTACGCTGGAGATGTTGACGAGGTGGCCGCCGCCTTGCCGCTTCATGGCTTCTACGGCGGCTTCGGTGGTGTAGAGGAGGCCCAGGACGTTGACGTCGAACATGCGGCGCCACTCGTCGGAGAGGCCCTTGCCGACGGTGGAGAGGAGCATGACGCCGGCGTTGTTGACGAGGACGTCCACGCGGCCGAACTCGTCGGCGGCCTTCCGGATCAGGGCGTGCGCCTGCCCCTCGTCTGCCACGTCGCAGGCCGCCGCGAGCACCTTGCCGCCGTTCTGTTCTATCCGTTTGGAAAGGTCCGCGAGTCGGTCTTCGCGCCGGGCGGCGACGACGACCGAGGCGCCCTCGGCGGCGAGCGCCTCCGCCGTCGCCTCGCCGATGCCGCTGGAGGCGCCGGTTACCACGGCCACCTTGCCTTCGAGTTTCGCCATGGGGGAGCCTTTCTAGGAGCCTGCGCGACGGACCATCTTATACGGGTTCGGCCGGGGGATTCGGGTCGGTGGACAAAGGTTCTTGGGACGGCGACGCTTGCGGGACGGTCAGGCGGAGGTAGGCGAGGGTCCAGTAGGATCGGAAGAAGGAGCCGAGGGCCCCCGTCAGGAGCAGGCTCGGAAGAAGCAGGATCAGGCCGAGCGCGACGCTTGCCGCGACGGTCGCGCTGGTGGGGCCGCCGGGTCCCGAGAGCAGTACCGGCAGGGCGAAGAGGGCCGCCAGCACCGTGGAGAGGATGATCAGGACGATCCAGACGGAGACCCAGAGGACGAAGAACAGCAGCCACACGAGCAAGCTGGAGCCGAAACGGCTCCTCAAGAGCCTGAAACCCGTGCCGATGGCCTCCGCGGCCCCCCTCCCGCCGACCACCTTCTCCCGCAGGGCGAACTGGCAGACCACGTAGTAGAGGATCGCCGCCGCCAGGTAGCCCACGAGCCCCACGAAGCCGAACAGGACGGCCACGAGGACGCGGGCGGCGACGGACCCCGTGAGGACGAAGGTCAGGACGACCGGCAGCGCGAATACCACGGCGAAGAGCAGGGCGATGGCCGCGCCGATGAGCAACAGGAGTATCGCCTGCCCCAACACCCCCCAGAAGTTCGAGAGCCCGGCCCGGAAGGTCGAGGAGAAGCCCCGGCTCTCGCCGCGGTCGATCGCGGCGACGCTGGCGGCCATGGCGCCGGAAGAGACGCCCCCGAAGAACAGGTAGACCAGCAGGCCGAGGCGCGCCAAGCCCACCGCCACCCCCACGACGGCGGCGACGTTCTGCGAGGCCCACAGCCCGAAGCTCTCCGTCCAGGCCGGCGGGTCGTTGGTGTTTACGGAGGAGTTGGCCGAGAAGCCGCCGAGGCTGAGGCCTGTCAACCAGTAGCCGAAGAACCAGAGAAACTTGTTGCGCCAGGAGACCAGGAACGCGTCCCGGATGAGGTCCCCGTAGCTCATCTCCCGAGCACCCAGGTGTCTTTCATCTTGCCCCCGCTGGAGATGTTGACGACGTGTTTACCCGGGGCGGCGACCCGGCTGAGCGAACCGGGCACCGCCTCGACGGCCTCGGGGTCGTCCGGGTCGGGCGCGAGGACGAGGACGCGGTAGTCGGCGTAGGAGTCTCGCAGGAGGAAGCCGTCCCCGTCCGTCTCGCAGAGGACGTGGGTGGAGAAATCTATGGTCTCCTGGGCGACGAACTCGACGGGGTCCTTCTCTACCATCATACGGAACTTCTCGACGCCCTCGCTTGTCTCCTCGGGGCCGATCATGACCTCCTTGCCGCCGTAGCCTCCCCGGCTCTTGACGACGAGGTCGGCGAAGTTGTCCATGACGTAGCGCCGGTCCTCCTCGACGGCGAGCGACCAGGTCCTCGCGTTCTCTATGAGCGGCTCCTCGCCGAGGTAGCGGCGCACCATCTCCGGCACGAAGACGCCGACGCCCTTGTCGTCTATGACCTCCGAGTTCGGGGCGAAGAGGACGTGGACCTTGCCCTCGACGTGGCACTCTAGCAGGCCGGGGACCTCCGCGTAGAGCGTGTCCTCGTCCACGCGCTCGTAGATGACGTCGACGCGCCGGCCCGAGGGACGGTGGACCAGGAAGCCGTCGGCGCCCACTTCGAGGTGTTTTGTCTCGGCCAGGATCGCGCCCATCTCTTCGGCGTAGATGTGGTGGTCGAGGTAGAACTGGTCCTCGGGGCCGCTGGAGACGACGGCGAGCGTCGCTTCGGGGCCTTTCGGGGAGGCCGCCCGCAGCGCGTCGCCGAGGCGAGCGAGCCATCCGTCGAGGGGATGCACCGGCAGGTCTTTGTAGGTTTTGGGGAAGAAGATCTCCTCGCCCATCCTGCGCCTCCTCGTCATGGCGGCGAGGCCGACGGGCATCTTGGCGTTCTCCTCGATGACGAGGTACTCCCACCCGCCCGTCTGGCCGCTCCTCTGGCTTTCGACGGCGACGACGTCGAAGGCGATCTGGCGTACCGGCACCGCCCCGAAGCGGTTGGGCGTGGACGCGTCGTAGAGGATGCTGCTCTGGAGTATCTCTGGTGGGACGATCTCTTCCTTGCCGGCTTCGAGCCTCCGCAAGAACTCGTTTATGGCCCGCAGACGCTGCTCCAGGCCGTCCCTGAGACGCGCCCAGTCGCCAGCGGGGACGATACGAGGGATCCAGTCCGTCGGATGCGTCTTGTCCCCCTCGAGCACACCGAAGGCGTGTTGCTCTTTCAGCAGGGTCTTGTGCGCCCGGGCCTTCTTATCTTCCCAACTTTCGGGGCCGGTGTTTTGCAGTTCGTCGAGCACGTCCTCGTAGACGGGGCGCGGCTCTGCGCCGGGCCCGAAGACCTCGTTTGTGCCCGGCAGTACGCGCTCGAACCTCACAGGACGGGGATTATACTAGTACCCGGTCCGGTTACAGTCGGGCCGGTTACGCCCGGGTACGATGCGGGCGAACGTACTTCGAGCAACGCGTCCGATGGGGGCAATCTTTGAGCGAGAACAGGGACGACACCAGGCAGCCGAGCAGGGACCTCGGGGGGCCGGGGCAGGAGATGGGGGCGAGCCGCGAGGATCAGGCGAAGCTTTTGGGCGGCAGGGTCTGCTGCCTCGTCGGCATCCTCTTCGGCATCGGGGGCATCGTCGCCGCCCTCTTCGGCGGGACCGCCAACGTCTCCATCGGGGCCGTCGGCGCGGCGCTCGGCGTCCTCGGCTACTTTCTCGGCGCCAGCAGGCTCGGCACCGCGACCATCGTCATCTGCGTCTTCGCCCTCTTCTTCGGCCTCGCCGCGAGCATAGGCTACATCCCCGGCATAGAAGCCTCCGACCGCACCCTCCCCGCCAACGAGCCGGCCGCCGAGTAGACCGGGCGCAGAGGACGTTCGAGAGAGCGTCCCGTAGTCAGCGTGCCGGCTCTCTCCTATACTGATGAACAGGATGGAGAGAGTCAGGCTCACAGCTCCTGGGGAGTCGCGGGCGCGGGGAGGCCGTGCCCGGCTCTACGTGCGCTGGATGCCCCACCTCGGGGCGGAGGCCGTAGCCCTCTACGAGCTGCTCCGCATCCTCCCGGACGTCGGTCACGACGCCGTCGAGGTCGAGGAGCTGGCGGAGTTGCTCCGGTCCACGCCGGAGGGCGTCGAAGAGTCCTTCCGGGCGCTGGTCGAGGCGGGGTTCGTCTCCGAGCGCGAGGGTTGGATGGAGGTCGCCGAGCACCCGCCGTCGGGGAAGGCCCGTCCGAAGGAGCGTTGGCCCGTCCGGGAGGAGGCCGTCGCGGAGGAGGGTGACGAGTATCGGGAGAGGCCCCAGAAGCTTCCCGTTCGGGACGTTCAGGTGGTGCGGGCGGAGCCCGAGGGGGTATCGGCGGATGATTACTTCAGGTACATGGGGTCGTTGCCGGCGCCGCACATTTTGGAGTTTTTGAACGGGTATTGCGAGCGGGACGGGTTGGAGCCGGATGCGGTGCGGGAGGCGCTCCGGATCGCCAGCGAGCGCGACGCCAGGAGGGTCGGCTACGTCAGGAGCATCCTGGAGCGTTGGATCGAGCGCGGCGTAAAGACCGTCGGGGACGTGGAGCGCTTCGAGCAGGACCGCAAGCTCAGGCTCGTCGAGGAGAGCGGGGCCGTCAAGGGCGGGGCGTTGAAGGTACGACAGGCCGGCGGGGGGGTGAGCGGTGGAGCGGATAGACAAAGCGCTGCCAGGCGCCGGGAAGGCTACGAGTGGCTCTTCGGGGAAGAGGGGTAGGCCCGCCGAGGTCCTCCGCCTCGACGACCAGGTCTGCTCCCACTGCGGCCGGGAGCTGACCGCCCAATGGGTCGAGTTCCCCCCCGCCCTCAAGCAGAAGTACGGCAAGGCCGGCGAGTGGGACTACCACCCCTGCACCCCCGAGTGCGAGAAGAAGAACGACCAGCGCGAGTGGGAGCTCATGCGCCGCAACGCCCGCGTCGGCCTCCTCAGAGAACGCAGCGGCCTCTCCAAGCGCATGAAGGGCTACACCCTCACCTCCTTCAAGCCCTACGTCAGCCCCGCCGCCGCGCGGGCGATGGAGAAAGTCCAGGAGTACCTCAAGGAGTGGGACGAGAACCACGACGCCGGCCACGGGCTGTACTTTCTCGGGGACGTGGGAACGGGAAAAACCCATCTCGCGGTTGCGGTCATGAACGAGATCATCACGAGGAAGCGGGTGCCGGCGCTCTTCGTGACGGTGCCCGAGCTTCTGGACAACATGCGGGGGACGTACAACAACCCCGGTCGGGACATCGACGAGTGGATGGACTCCGTCAAGAACGCCGAGTTGCTCCTGCTCGACGACCTCGGGGCAGAGCGGGCCAACGATTGGGTGCGGGAGAGGATCTTCGTGATCGTCAACCACCGCTACAGGGAGGAGCTGCCGACCATCTTCACGTCCAACGTGGGGCCCAAGGACCTCTCCGCGCAGCTCGGGGAGAGGACGGCCAGCAGGATCATCTCGATGTGCGACTGGATCTCCCTCGAAGGCGAGGACTACCGCGAGGCCGAAGTGAGGCGCGGCCTGTGAGGGACGAGTTCATGATAACCAGGCAAGGAAAACAGTATGTTCTGTTCCAGGGTCTCCTCGACGAAGCCCACACCCAAGGACTTCGCGGCATAGACACCGACCTCGTGCAGGTCCCCGACGCCGGGAACGGCAACGTTGCGATAGTGAAGGCCGTCTGCGAGATGGAGGACGGGCGCAAGTTCTCCGGCATCGGCGACGCGAGTCCGGAGAACGTCGGCCGCAACATAGCCCCCCACATCATCCGCATGGCCGAGACGCGGGCCAAAGCCAGGGCTTTGCGGGACGCGGTGAACGTCGGGGCGACCGCTTTGGAGGAGCTCTCCGAGGGCGACGACGCCCCGCCGGCGGGCAACTACTCGTCCGGGAGAAACCAGCGAGGCTCCGCGGCCCCGACCCCGATCTCGCGCCCGCGGGGAAACGCCCAGAGGAATCAGAGAACCGGGGACGGCGAAGTTGCCGACGGCGGCCAACGAGCCTCCCAGGCGGAAACCCAGGCCCCCGAGGCCGGAGAAGAGAGCAACGGTCGGGCGGAGAAGCCGGCGGCGAAGAAGGGCGGGCGGGGCGAGGCCAAGGCCCGCAAGAGCCAGGTGGATCTCCTGAAGACCCTGGCGGTCGAGTGGGCCGGAGAAGGGGGCGTGGAGCGACTGGAGAAGCGCATCGAGAAGCCGCTCGCCGACCTGACCCGCTCCGAGGCCGACGAGTGGATCGACCGCCTGACCCCGGAGGACCGGGAGTAGGTCGCTGCGCTCCCGGAGAGTAGGGAATAGGGAGTAGAGAGTAGTAAACCTCCTCGCGGGCCGGCCGTGTCCGCCCGGGAGAGCGTCTCTCCTTCCTTCGCGGCGTTTGAGGCCACGGACCGCGCTCCGGCTGGGCGCATACGCGATATGGGCTAGAGGATGATGGCTCGTATGGACTATTGCGTGCGGCGGGGGCCGTTATTATGATTGTTCGGGCCCTGTTTGGGCCTGGTAGAGGCTGAGAGACCCGTTCTGAGATCTGGGCACCTGAACGGGGGGAGCCAGTGGTGCAACCGGCTACCGCGTCCGCTGACGGCGGAGCGCTTCGACGCGCCGACCGCGTCGACCACGGAAGGGATGCCGGGCCCAGGTGAGACAGACGACCGCGCGGAGCCGAATAGCGGACCCGGCAGACCGGCCGCCCCCCCGCCTGACGGTGGCTTCCGCCGCAGCCCTCGTCGCCCTGGCCGTCTTCTTGCTTTTCGGAAACGGCGAGGCCCGGGCACAGGCGCTGCCGGAGGTGCCCGAAGCCGCGCCAACTTCCGCCGCCTCACCGGAACCCGCCGCCTCACCCGCC
>CAXUFZ010000077.1:11333-12741 GCA_964250345.1 uncultured Rubrobacteraceae bacterium | reverse complement strand
CTCGTGGGCGGGTGCCTGGACCTGATGCGGCGGGCGAACAACCGGGCGGAGATCAAGAAGAGCGGCGTCAACGGCTTTCTGGACGACGGCGTGGAGGAGTTGGAGTCCGATCTCGAAGCGGCCCGGCGCAAGGTGTACGCGCTGGCCGAGGAGATCGGGTGCGACGGCGGGGGCCTCCGGGATGGCGTCTTCGAGGAGGCCGTGGAGTGCCGCATCCTGGCCTCCGAGCTCTCCCTGCGCGCCTCGCAATCCACCATGTTGCACATGGGCGCCAAGGGCTACCTGAAGAACGGCGCCACCGAGCGCAAGCTGCGCGAGTCGTACTTCGTCGCCGTCGTAACCCCCGCGCTCAAACACCTGAAGAAGCTGCGCCACGACCTGCGGCAAGAGAGCTAGAGCAAAGCCACCGAGAGGAGAAACGCATGACCACCGAGCAGACGAGCAAGCCCCTCATCACCGCCGAGGAGTTGGCGGCCATGATGGAGACGGAAAAGGTCGTGTTGCTCGACGCGCGCGATCGCGAGGAGTACGAGAAGGGCCACATCCCGGGCGCCGTGAGCATGCCGGACATCTTCTACTACCTGGCGATGACCACGCCCGACGGGCTCAAGGACTTCGAGGACCACTTCGCGAAGCTGTTCGGCGAGGCGGGATTGACCGGCGAGGAGACCGCCGTGATCTACGAGGGCGGCTTCAGCCTCCGTTCCCCCCGCGGCTACGTGATCCTCGAATACCTCGGCTACCCGAAGATGGCGGTCCTCACGAACGGCATGAAGGGCTGGACGAAGGCCGGCTACGAGACGACCACCGAGGTCCCGGAACCGGCCGGCACCGCCGAGGACTTCCCCATAAACATCAAGCCGGAGGCCTTCGTCACCAGGGACGAGATGCTCTCGGTCCTCGACGACCCGAACGTCGTCCGCCTCGACGTGCGCGACGAGGAGGAGTGGATGGGCGAGTCCTCGTCCCCCTACGGCGTGGACTTCGTGCCGCGTAAGGGCCGTATACCCAACGCCACCTGGCTCGACTGGAACCTGCTGCTGACGATGGGCCAGGAGACCAAGGGCACCTTCAACGTCATGGCGGACAAGGGCGACTACAAGGACCTCGCCGAGATCGAGGACTCCCTCGCCGACAGCGGCGTCACCAAGGACAAGGACATCATCCTCTACTGCTTCAAGGGTGCGAGGACGTCGAGCACCTACCTCGCCATGAGGATGCTCGGCTACGAGAACGTCCGCACCTACTTCGGCTCCTGGAACGAGTGGGCCCAGGACGACACCCTCCCCATAGAGGAGGTCGCCCCCCGCGAGGAGCAGAAGGTCCAGTAAACCCGCAAACGGTCCGGCGGGAGGGACGGGCGCCGCTCCGCCCCTCCCGTCCGGCGGGTACACGGGGAGGAGGGGAG
>CAXUFZ010000077.1:0-11323 GCA_964250345.1 uncultured Rubrobacteraceae bacterium | reverse complement strand
GCAAAACTGGAACCCAAACCCACCTCAGCTCGGCGGGGGGCGGTGGTGGTTATCGCCCCCCGCCCCCCCGAGACCTTCTTCGGGACTCCGAAAGGCTGTCAGCCAACATCGGTCCCGAAGCTGTTAATCTGGGGCATCACAGAGGAGGGAGACGCGATGATCCGCGAAGAAGCCACCGAGCTCATCCTGGAGGCCAAGAAAGACAGCGGCCTCACCTTCGAGGCCATAGCCAGCAAGGTCGGCCGCCACAAGGTCTGGACCACCGCCGCCCTCATGGGCCAGCATCCCATGTCCGCCGACGAAGCCGACACCGTCGTCGACCTGCTCGGCCTCGACCCCGAGGTCTCCAGGGCGCTGCAGGAGTTCCCGATGCGCGGGTCGCTCGACACCGACGTCCCGACCGATCCGACCATCTACCGGATACACGAGATCACGCAGGTCTACGGGACGACCATAAAGGCGCTCATCCACGAGGAGTTCGGCGACGGCATCATGAGCGCCATCAACTTCAACATGGACATCGAGCGCGTCGAGAACGAGAAGGGCGACCGCGTCAGGATCACCTACGAAGGCAAGTTCCTCCCCTACGAATGGTGAAGATCCCCGGCGAGATGCTGCCGAACGAAGGCGACGTCCAACTCAATGCGGGCCGCCCCACCGCGACCGTAACCGTCTCCAACACCGGCGACCGCCCCGTCCAGGTCGGCAGCCACTTCCACTTCTTCGAGACGAACAAGGCGTTGAAGTTCGACCGCGAGGACGCCTACGGGATGCGCCTCGACATCCCCGCCGGAACGTCGGTCCGCTTCGAGCCCGGCGACGAGCGCGAGGTTGGCCTCGTCGCCATCGGGGGGCGCAGGGTCGTGCGGGGTCTGAACGGCCTCACCGAAGGCCCATTGGACGACCCTAAGATAAGAGAAGCGGCGCTTCGGCGGGCGCGCGAGAAAGGGTTCATGGCTTGAGCGGGCTCTCGCGGCGGCGCTACGGTGGGATGTTCGGGCCGGCGGTCGGGGACCGGGTGCGGCTCGCCGACACGGACCTCGTCGTCGAGGTCGAGCGCGACCTGACGCTGGCCGGGGAGGAGGCGACCTTCGGGGGCGGCAAGTCCGTCCGCGAGGGCATGGCGCAGGGGACGGCGACCCGCGCGGGGGGTGCGATGGACCTCGTCGTCACCAACGCGCTCGTGCTCGACCATTCGGGGATCTTCAAAGCAGACATTGGTATTCGGGATGGGCGCATCGCGGGCATCGGGAAGGCCGGGAACCCGGACACGATGGACGGGGTGACGGTCGAGATCGGGGCTTCGACCGAGATCCTCGCCGGCGAGGGCAAGCTGCTGACGGCCGGCGGCATCGACAGCCACATCCACTTCATCTCCCCGCAGCAGGCCGATCACGCCATCGCGTCGGGCATCACCACCATGATCGGGGGCGGCACCGGACCGGCCACCGGCACGAACGCCACGACCTGCACCCCCGGCGCCTGGAACATCGCCCGGATGCTCCAGGCCGTAGAAGGCCTGCCCCTCAACTTCGGCCTCCTCGGCAAAGGCAACTCCTCGAACCCGGAGGCGCTCAGGGAGCAGGTTCTCGCCGGCGCCTGCGGCCTGAAGCTGCACGAGGACTGGGGCACGACGCCGCGGGCGATAGATACCTGCCTCGGCGTCGCCGACGAACTGGACGTGCAGGTCGCCATCCACACCGACACCCTGAACGAGGCCGGTTTCCTGGAGGATACGGTCGCCGCGTTCGAGGGGCGCACGATCCACACGTACCACACCGAGGGGGCCGGCGGCGGCCACGCGCCGGACATCATCGAGTTGTGCGGCGAGCCGAACGTGCTGCCGAGCTCGACGAACCCGACCCGTCCGTACACCGCTAACACCGTGGACGAGCACCTCGACATGCTCATGGTCTGCCACCACCTGAGCCGCGAGGTCCCCGAAGACGTCGCCTTCGCCGAGAGCCGCATCCGGGCGGAGACCATAGCCGCCGAGGACGTGCTCCACGACATCGGCGCTTTGAGCATGATGAGCTCCGACTCGCAGGCGATGGGCCGGGTGGGGGAGGTCTGGATCCGCACCATCCAGACCGCCTCCAAGATGAAGACCCAGCGCGGCCCGCTCCCCGAAGACACCGACCGCCACGACAACCACCGCGCCAGACGCTACGTCGCCAAATGCACCATAAACCCGGCCATCGCCCACGGCATCTCCGACCACGTCGGCTCCGTCGAGGCCGGCAAGCTCGCCGACCTCGTCCTCTGGAGCCCGGCCTTCTTCGGCGTGAAGCCGGATCTGGTCCTAAAAGGCGGCCTCATAGCCCAGGCCCAGATGGGCGACCCGAACGCCTCCATCCCGACGCCAGGTCCCGTCTTCACCCGCCCGATGTTCGCCGCCTTCGGCGCGGCCCCCGCCGCCACCTCGCTGACCTTCGTCTCTGGATACGCTGCCGAAAACGGGCTCAAAGAGAACCTTGGCCTCTCCAAGCCGCTAGTCGCGGTGCGGAACACGCGCGCCTTGGGCAAGAGAGACCTGATCCTCAACGACCTGCTCCCCGACGTAAAGGTGGACCCCGAGACCTACGAGGTCCGCGTCGACGGCGAGCGCGTTACCTCCGAGCCCGCCGCAGAGCTCCCGCTCGCCCAGAGGTACTTCTTGTTCTGATGCCCCAAGCCCTCTTGCGCCTCCTCCAAATCTCCGACTCCGCCTTCCCGACCGGCTCCTTCTCCCACTCGATGACCCTGGAAGCCTTCGCCGATGCCGGAGAGCTACGCGACGCGGAGGACCTGGAGCGCGTCGTCGGCCTGCACCTCTCCACCCTGGCGACCTCCGACTGCGTGGCGCTTCGGGCGTCTTACGGGGCGGGGCTGGAAGAACTCCTCCGAACAGACCGGCTCCTGACGGCGACGAAGCTCCCGCGCGAACTTCGGGCGGCGAGTGCCTCCACCGGCAAGAGGTTCCTCCTGAGCGTCGCGGCGCTCGGAGTGGAAGGGACCACGCTCGGCGCGTTCACCGACGCCGTAAGGAGAAGCGCTACGCCCGGCAACCTGGCGGTTGGCTACGGGGTCGCGGCGGTACCGCTGGGACTCGGACTGGATGAAGTCCTGCGCGGCTACCTGTATGCGGCGGCCTCGTCGCTCGTGGCGGCCGGGCAGAAGCTGATCCCGCTCGGGGGAAGCGCCGCGCAGCGCGCGCTGTTCGGGATGGGGGAGGAAATCCAAAGTGCCGTCGAGGCCAGCGAGACTATCGAGGCAGACGGGATGTACGCCTTCGCGCCCACCATCGACGCGCGCTCGATGGTGCACGAACGCCAGCGGACGCGGCTGTACATCTCCTGAGCCCCGGAAAGGAACGACAGATGACCGACACCATCCGCAACGGCAAACGCCCCTTGAGGCTAGGCGTCGGCGGCCCGGTGGGCTCCGGCAAGACGGCGCTCGTCGCGGAGCTGTGCCGCCGCGTGGGCGGCGAGTTCGAGATCGGCGCCGTCACCAACGACATCTTCACCCGCGAGGACGCAGAGTTTCTGCAGAAGGCCGCCGTGCTGCCCGAGGGCCGGGTCGTCGGCGTCGAGACCGGCGGATGCCCGCACACCGCCATCCGGGACGACGTCTCGATGAACCTGGAGGCCGTAGAGGCGATGGAGGAGTCTTTCGACCTCGACCTGATCCTGGTGGAGAGCGGCGGCGACAACCTCGCAGCCTCCTTCTCCCCCGAACTGGTAGACGCCTCCATCTACGTCATAGACGTCGCCGGCGGCGACAAGGTCCCCCGCAAGGGCGGCCCCGGCGTGACCCGCTCCGAGCTCCTCGTCATAAACAAGACCGACCTCGCCCCGCTCGTCGGCGCCGACCTCTCCGTCATGGACCGCGACGCGAGCGCCCTACGCAAAGACGCCCCGACGCTCTTCACCTCCGTCCTGCACGGCGACGGCATGGAAGCGGTCGTGGCCTGGGTGCGAGAGGCCGTCGAGCAGCGTCGCTGGACCCCCGCGACCTCCACCGCGAGGCCCGACCATCACCACGAGCACCCGCACGCGCGTTGAAGAGGTTCCGACAGCGATATTCGTAGAGGTTGTCCCCGACGGGGCGAGGTTTTAGGCACGAGGTTCTAGGGGTGGGAGGTCGGGACCCCGCCCCGTCGGATTCGACGCTTACGCAATCCGCCGCGAGAGGCCGAGAGCCTCGAAACCCTGGCCCGCCGGAGCCGCGAGCGTCCCGCGAACCGCTTCGGGTCGCGGCGGCGGATGACGCGGCGGGCATCTATTGATGTTGCTCTCTGGCTTCGTCGTCGCGGCCCCGCAGCATGAGGGCCGCCCCCGCACCGAGCGCGACGAAGGCGGAGAGGAGCAGGAAAGCGTCGGAGAAGTGGGCCACGTCCAGGGCGTACAGGGGGTTGATGGCGTCCGATCCCGAGTCCCTGCGGGCGGCGAGGAACGCCCCGGCCAGGGCCGGCCCGGTCGCGCCGCCGAGAAAGAAGAGCCCCTGGAAGATGCCCAACCCCACCCCTACGTCTTCGGCGGGCAGGGCGCCGGCTGCGGCGTTGGTGGTGGCCGGGTTGGAGAGCGCGAAGCCGGTGCCGACCCCGAGCATCCCCAAAGTCGCCAGGACCGGGGACGCCCCCGCCCCGAAGGCCGAGACGGCGAAGAGCGAGAGCCCCATCACGGCGAGGCCCGCGAGGACGGGCGTCCGCGCGCCGACGCGGTCGGAGAGGCTCCCCGCCCTGGGCGAGAGTATCGCGACGGCTATGGCCCCGGGCGTCAGCACGAGCCCGGCCCCGGCGGGCGAGAGGCCGTTGACCTCGATGACGAGCAGCGGCACCAGGACCGTCGCCGCGATGTTGACGAGCATCGTGAAGAAGCCAACGACCGTCGCGGCCGCGTAGACCCTGTTGCGGAACAGTTTCGGGGAGACGAACGGGTCGGGGACGCTCCCTATGCGCCGGGCGAAGAGGAGGGTGGCCAACGCGGACGCGAGAAAGCTGCCCCACGAGGACGGCGAACCGAAGCCCTCGCCCTGGCCCTGGGTCACGCCGAAGAGGAAAAGCCCAGAGGCGAGGCCGAGCAGGACGCCGCCCAAGAGGTCGAAGGACCGCCCGCCTTCGGAGGTGTCGGGGAGGACGCGCAGGGAGAAGGGGATCAGGACCAGCGCCATCACGAGCACCCCGTAGAAGAGGAAGTGCCAGCCCAAGAACTGCTCGACGAATCCGCCCACGACCGGCCCGACCGAGGCCCCGACGCCGACGCTGGAGAGGATGAGGCCGAGCGCCGCGCCGCGCCTGCCCGTCGGCAAGACCTTCGCCACCGCCACGCCCGCGAGCGCCGGTATCGCCGCGTCCCCCACGGCCTGCACCACCCGCCCGAAGACGAGCAAGGGCAGGTTCGGCGCGACGGCGCAGACGAGGCTCCCCGCCGCAAAGACCAGCAGCCCCGCGACAAAGAGCCGCCGCAGGCTGTAAAAATCCGAGACGCGACCGTAGAGCGGGACGCCGACGGCGAAGACGAGCAGGTGCGACGTCACCACCCACCCGACCTGCGCCTCCGAAGCCCCGAAGTCGCCGCCTATGGCCGGTACCACGACGTTGACCATCGTCCCGGCCATCACCGAGACGAAGACCGCCGCCGCGACCACGGCCAGAAAGAGCCGCTCCGACGCCGGCGCTTCCCCTCCCGATGCTCTATCCGCGGCGCTCACCGCAAGACTTTAACCGTCCCGCCCCCGGGACCCAACCCGCGGGGGAGAAAACGTTCTCCTACGGCCCGCGCCGTCGGCGGGGTCCCGTGGCGGGACCGGGGATCATCCCCCGGGCGTCGCGGGCTCCAGGATCACGACCGGGATCTGCCGCGTCGTCTTGGCCTCGTATTCGGCGAATTGCGGGGCCATCTGCTTCTGGCGCCCGAAGATGGTCTCCCGCTCCTCCCCCTCGGCCACCCGCGAGACGACCTCGAACTCCTCCGTCCCCACCTCTACGGGCGGGCGCGGCTGCGCGAGCAAGTTGTGGTGCCAGGCCGGGTGATGTTCCCTGCCGGCGGCGGAGGCGAAGATCGCGTAAGCGCCGTCCACGGGCTGGTAGACCAGCGGGCTTACCCGCTCGGTGCCGCTCTTCGCCCCCGTGTGGTGCAGGAGCAACAGCGGCGCGCCCTCGAACGGCCCGCCCACCTTCCCCCCGTTCGCCCGGAACTCCTCTATAACCCGGCTGTTCCAATCCCTCTCGGCCTCCATGCTGTGCGCCACGCCGCTCCCTTCCCGGTACTGTTCGGTCGATGGGTATTGTACGCCCGCTACCCGACCGGGAGCCGCGGGGGCGTTTGAGAAGCGGGCGGCGGCGTGCCTACAATGGCCGGATGGACGCGGGCGCGTGATCCCGGTCGGGTCGAGGTCGTCGGGTGGACGCGCGCGCTCCGGCCAGCGCGGCCGCCTGCGGCTCTCCTTCGGGCGGCGGGAGAGCAAAACGGCTCTAGCGGAGCGGCACTCCTCGGCCCCATTCGGGGCGGTGCGGGCGAATTATACGGACGGCTCGGGCGTTCCTGAGGTCCAGATCACCAACCCCTCCGGCGGCATCCTCGGCGGCGACCGCCTGGAGGCGGAGATAGACCTCGCGCCCGGCTCCTCCGCCACCGTGCTGACCCAGGCCGCGAACAAGGCGTACCGGGGGGAAGAGGCCTCTCAGGAGACGACCGTCAGCGTCGGCGAGGCAACGTTCCTCGAGTACCTGCCGCACCACCTGATCCCCTACGCCGGCTCGAACTACCGCCAGGAGACAACGTTCTCCGTGGCCCCCGATGCCACGCTCATCTCCTGGGACGCCTACGCCGCCGGACGCGTCGCCCGCGGCGAGCGCTTCGCCTTCGACCGACTCCGCGCCCGCACGACCATCCTCCGGGACGGCGCGCCGGAGGCCGCGGACGGCCTCGACCTCGCCGGCGGAGACGAGCCTTTCGGCGGCTACTCCTACGTCGCGGCGGCGTACGTCCTCGCGCCGACGGACCTGGGATCCCTCGCCGACATCCTGCACGATTCCGTGGCCGGCACGGCCGGCGCGCTCGCCTCGGCCAGCGCCCCCGCGCCGGACCTCTGCGCCGTCCGCATCCTCGCCCGCGACGCGCCCACGTTGTACGGGCTCCTGAACCGCACCAGGCGGCTCGCTCGGGACTTCCTGGGCCTGCCCGCGCCCTCTCGCGGGGTGCTCTAGAAGTGTCCCGGCCGGTTGGTATAGACTGACGAGGGTGGAGGTGAGGGTCGCAGCGGGCGGGGAGCGGCACGTCGTGCCGGCGGTGCTGTGGGCTGGGGCGTTCGTCGTCTGCATCGTCGGTGACGCGTTGCTCGGTGGTTGGGTGTTGTTGCCACTGTTCGTGGCGGCCTTCTACGGCGGCATGATCGTCATAGACCTCGTGACGTACCCGATCCTGCCGTTCTGGCGCGGATGGCTCAGGCGCCGCGGCCTGATGGCCTGGTACGCGGTCGAGGTCGTGGGGCTCTGGGGCGGGACGACGGTCCTGCTCTTCGTCCTCTCGCCGCGGTGGCTCGGGTGGGGCTGGGACGGTATCCTGCCGGTCCAGGTCGTTGGGGGTGTGATCTCCCTCGTCTCCGTCGCGGTCGGGACGTGGGCGGTGGCGAAGATGGGGTGGGCGCGGCTGCTGTTCGCCGGGGCGCTGTTTCCGCCGGGGGCGGGGGCCGAGGAGAACAACGTGCCGCAGCGGCTCGTGCTCGAAGGGCCGTACAGGTACGTGAGGAACCCGCTCTACGACACGGACTTCGCCCTGATCCTGGGCACGGCCCTACTCGCCTCCAACTGGTTCCTCCTCCTGCTCGCCGCCCTCTACGCCGCCCAACTCGCCCTCCAACTACCCCTGGAAGAACGCGAGCTCCGCCAGCGCTTCGGCCGCCCGTACCGCCGCTACTGCGAGGTCGTGCCGAGGTTCGTGCCGAAGCTGCGGCCCGTAAGACAACGCGACCTCGACTAGAGTCATCGGTTGGTGGTGACCCGCGCTGGTCGGTTTTAATTGTGACCACTGGTGGTCACAATCGAGGAGATCTGCGTCGTGAAGCACGTAGGGGTCAGGGAGTTTCGGGATCGGGCAACCGGCTACCTGAAGGGTTCGGAGCCGCTGGCCGTGGAACGCCACGGCAGGCTCATAGGGTTCTACGTGCCCGTGGAGTCGGGGGAGCCGGACCGGGACGTCAGGCTGGGGGAGGCCCTGGAGAAGCTGGAGGAGGCCGTCTCCCGCGCTCGGGAGGAGGGCGGCATGAGCGAGGACGAGTTGGCAGAGTACTTCGACCTCTCCAAACCGACCCCCACATCCTCGTCCGGCGCTGGCGAACGGGCGGCTGGGCGAGAGCTGTCCGGTTAGTACCCCTGGCACCAGAGACGGTTAGCGCCCGTGCTACTCGTGGTGGACGCGAACGTCTTCGTCTCCGAGCTCTTGAGGAAACGGGGTCGGGACGCGGTGCGCGACCCGCATCTCTCGCTGAGGGTCTCCGAGCGGGCCTACGAGGAGGCCCGCCACGAGTTGCGGAGGCGCGTCGGGATCATCGTCGCGCAGGAAGTGTGGGGCGCGAGACGGCGGATGCTTTGTTGGAGACGGCTCTGGGGGTCGCGGAAGGGGGGATGGGCGTCGTTCCGGAGGCGGCCTACTCCGGGCACATGGAACTTGCCGCCTACCGCATTCCCCGGGACCCGGACGACGCGCCCACCGTCGCGCTGGCCCTGGCGCTGGGCGGGGCAGAGGGCAGGTGCGGCATCTGGACCAACGACGGCGATTTCCTCGGGTGCGGTGTCCCCACATGGACGACCGACACCCTGCTATCTCACCTGCATCATGCAGAACCTGGGCGGCGGTGATCTCACAAGAGCGAGACCCCGCTCCGGACGCCTACTTTCTCGCCAGCACTATCAGGTGGTCGCTCTCCGCGGTAAACGGCTCCCCGTCGAACCCGCCGTAGACCGCCTCTATCTCGAAGCCCGCCAACCGAAGCATCAGCTCAAGCTCCGCGCGTCCGACGAGACGGATGGCGAGGTCGTGGGCGCGACGGCTCCCGGTCTCGCCTGCGGCGTCGAAGAGCTCGTAGAAGAGTCGCATCTCCATGAGTTGCGTGGCCGGATCGTAGCGGGAGAGGGAGAAGCGGTCGAGCCGGCCGCCGTCCGGCAGGGCGCGGGAGAGGTCGTGGCGCAGGGCCGGACCCCCGGGTGGGTCGACGAGTTCTTCGGGCGAGAGGACCGAGACTTCTATGCCGAGCAGGCCGCCAGGCCTCAGATACTCGCGCGCGTTGCGCAGGAAAACCAGCGCGTCTTCGACCGAGAGCAGGCAGAGGAACGAGTTGAAGGCGCAGACGGCGAGGCCGCAGCGCTTCCCGGGGTCGGCCGTCCGCATGTCGCCGGGGAGCCACCTGACGTTTGGGGTCTTCATCCGGCCCACGTCCACCATCTTTTCGGAGATCTCGACGGCCGTTACGTCGTGGCCGGCGGCGGCGAGCGGGGCGACTATTCGTCCGGTGCCGGCGCCCCATTCGACGACGAGGCCTTCTTCGCGGTCGGCGAGGGCGAGCCAGAAGGGGGCGTCGTGGTCGTGGACGTACTCGAGGTCGTAGAGGTCGGCCAGGGGGTCGTACTCGGGCAGGGTCGCTCCTTTCTGCGACCATGATAGCCTGCGGACGACGCGAGGATAGTCTGGTGGTGGATCCAATGATAGAAGCCCTGGATCACGTCCAGGTAGCGATGCCCGCCGGGGGAGAGGACGCGGCCCGCGCCTTCTACTCCGGCCTGCTCGGCTTAGAGGAACTGCAAAAACCCGCGACGCTCGCCGGCAGGGGCGGCGCCTGGTTCGCCCTCCCCGACGGACGGCAGTTGCACCTCGGGGTCGAAGAACCTTTTAACGCGAGCAGGAAGGCCCACCCCGCCTTGGTCGTCCCGGCGCTGGATGAGCTGGCGAAGACGCTGAACTCCGCGGGCTCTCCGGTGCGGTGGGACGAGGAGCTCGCGCCGCGGCGGCGGTTCTACGGGGAGGACCCGTTCGGGAACAGGCTGGAGTTTATGGAGAGGCTTTGAGGTTCTTAGGTTTTCAGGTTTTTAGGGGGTGTGCGTGCGCAACTGGGTTCCGGCGCGCAACCCCTCAAAACCTCAGTGCTTTAGAACCTCAAAGCCTCCGATCGCGTAGAGATATACTGTATCCGCCATTCATCGTTCATGGAGGTATCTTTTGGGCATCGCGACGATCATCCTCATAATCATCGCGGTGGTGCTCGTGATCTTCGCCGTCGTCACCTACAACGGGCTGGTGCGCCGCAGGAACGAGACGGAGGAGGCGTACCGCCAGATAGACGTCCAGCTCAAGCGGCGGTACGACCTAATCCCCAACCTCCTCGAAGGCGTCAAGAAATACTTCCGCCAGGAACAAGAAGTCCTGACGCAGGTAACCCAGGCCCGCTCTCAGGCCATGCAGCCCCAGAGCGTCGGCGAGCAGGCCCAGAGCGAGTCGCGCCTCTCCGGCGCCATCGGCAACCTCTTCGCGGTGGCCGAGAACTATCCGGATCTGCGCTCCGACCGAGTGCTCACGGACTTCCAGGAGGAGTTGTCGTCTACGGAGAACAAGATCTCCTTCGCGAGGCAGCACTACAACGACTCCGTCGGTTCGTACAACACGAAGATACAGAGCTTCCCGGCGGTCCTCTTCGCGCGGGCGATGGGCTTCACGGAGAGGGAGTACTTCGAGGCGCAAGGGCCCGAGCGGGAGTCCGTCACGGTCTCCTACGACTAGCCGGTCTATGGCGTCGCCAGCCCAGGGTACGTTTCGGGACAGGATCGGGGTAAATAGGCGCAACAGCCTGTTCCTGATCCTGGTCTTCTTCGTCTTCGTCCTCGTGCTCGGCTACGTCATCGGCTACGCCTGGCTCGGCGACCCGCGGAGCGCCCTCTTCGGCCTCGTACTCGCCTTCGGCCTCGGCACCATCATGGGCTTCGTCTCCTACTTCGCCGGCGACAGGATGGTGCTCGCGGCATCGAGGGCCAGGGAGATCCAGCACGGCGACGCCCCCCAACTCTTCAACGTCGTCGAGGAGATGTCCATAGCATCGGGCCTCCCGATGCCGAAGGTCTACATCATCCAGGACACCGCCCCCAACGCCTTCGCCACGGGCCGCGACCCCGAGCACGCCTCCGTCGCCGCCACCAGCGGCCTGCTGGATAAGCTGAGTCGGGACGAGCTCCAGGGCGTTATGGCGCACGAGATGGCGCACGTCGGCAACTTCGACATCCGCTACTCGATGCTCGTCGGTATCCTCGTCGGCACGACCGTCCTGATCTCCGACTTCTTCCTGCGCGGCCTGT
>CAXUFZ010000076.1:0-12794 GCA_964250345.1 uncultured Rubrobacteraceae bacterium | reverse complement strand
AGCGCGTCCCGCTCCTCGGCCACCCCCTCCGCCTCACCTTCACCCCCCTGGAGCTCGGCGCCCTGGCCGCCGCCGTCATCGTCACCGGTTTCGTAGCCCTCGACGGCCGCTCCAACTGGCTCGAAGGCGCCATGCTCCTCGGCGTCTACATAATCTCCGCCCTGGCCTTCTTCTTCACGCCATAGCGTCCGACACCCCGATAGGCGAATACCGGCCCGCGCCCGCCGCCTGCCACCCCTACGATCCCCGCGCCCCGCGGATAGCCCGGCGCGTCTCGGAGAAGGTCCGGGAGCGCGTACCGGAGGCCGCCGTCGAGCACGTCGGCAGCACGGCCGTCCCAGGATGCGCCGGCAAGGGCGTCATCGACCTTATGATCCCCTACGAAGAGGGCGATCTGGACCGGATAAAACGCGCCCTCGGGGACCTCGGTTTCCAACACCAGAGCACCCGCGACCCGTTCCCCGAGGACCGTCCCATGCGCGTCGGCTCCCTGTGGCATGGCGGCGACACGTTCAGGCTCCACGTCCACGTCGTCCCCGCCCGATCCGGTGAGCCCGAAGAGTTCCGTGCCTTCCGCGACCGCCTCCGGTCCGATCCAGTGATGCTCAGAGATTACGTCGAGCGCAAGAAGCGCATCATCGCAGGAGGAACGACGAACTCGGTGGACTACGCAACGGTCAAAGGGGAGTTCGTCCAGAAGGCGTTGGGTAGAGCGTAGCTGGAGACCGGAGGCCCCGAATGGCCGCCGGCGGGACAGCGCACAAGGTTCCTCCGGTCGTATACTGCGGCGCATGGAAGGGCGGGATCGAATACTCCTCGAAGGCATGGTCTTCTACGGCCGCCACGGCGTTCTGCCGGCCGAGCGCGAGCTGGGCCAGCCCTTCGTCGTGGACGTGACGCTCTACCTGGACCTTCGCCCCGCCGGCCTCTCGGACGACCTGACAAAGACGGTGGACTACGGCGAGGTCCACCGCCTGGCAAAGCAGGTCGTGGAAGGCGAGCCGGCGAACCTCGTCGAGACTGTGGCCGAGAGGATAGCGAGCGCGGTTCTGGAGGAGCATCCTCTTGTGGAGGCCGCGCGGGTGAAGGTCGAGAAGCCCCACGTGCGGCTGGACGACACCGTGCTGGACGGCTCGGCCGTGGAGATCCTGCGCCGCCGCTGAGGGTCGAACCCGAGGGCCGAACCGCCGGCTGGACCCCCGCGTATATACCCTCGCGAGGGTCCGGCAAGTTTCCTGATACCCTGGTCGTCGAGCGCGGGAGGGCCTCATTGGAGAACACGCACGGGTTGCGCGGCGCGATACCGGCGGAGGCGTCGCGCGGGCGCGAAGAGCGGGTTCGGGAGCTGACGGGGATCTGCGCGGAGGACCTGCTCTCGGCCTTCGGGGTGGACGGTTCGGGCCGGGTCCAGACCGTCCTGAAATCTCTCGCTTCCGTGCCCGCGCGGCGGTTGGCCCGCGAGATCTCGACGTACGACGAGCTCGTCGGCAGGGCCGGCCTCCCGGCCGCGGGCTCCTGGATGCTGGGACGTATGTCCCGCGAGGCTATCTTCAGGGGCGCCGGAGAGATATCCCGCGAAGGCCCGCTGCTCGTCGCCGCCAACCATCCCGGCCTGACCGACGCCGTCGCCCTCTTCGCGGCCATCCCGCGCGAGGACCTGCGCGTTATCGCCGCGGAGAGGCCTTTTCTGGCGGCCCTGCCGAACACGTCGCGGGCCCTGATCCCGGTCCCACCCGACGCCGGGGGCCGCTCCTCGGCCATCCGCGGGGCGGCCCGTCACATGAGGTCCGGCGGCGCGGTGCTCACCTTCCCCGGCGGCAGGATAGAGCCGGACCCGGCGGTGATGCCGGGTGCCGCGGAGGCGCTCGGGGCGTGGCATGGGAGCGTGGACCTCTTCGCCCGGCTCGTGCCCGGGCTAGTCGTCGTACCGGCCGTCGTGAGCGGCGTGATCTCGCGCGACGCCCTCAAGAACCCCATTACCCGCATCCGCGGCACCCCCCGCGACCGCGAGTGGCTGGCCGCCACCCTCCAGGTTCTCGTCCCGGCCCTCCGCGACGTCACCACCCGCGTCGAGTTCGGCGTCCCTATCCGCCCGGCGGGCGAAGATCCCGTCGGCCCGCAAGTCGTCGAGGCGGCCCGGCGTATCATCGAAGCAGTCAGACCCGGTTAGCGGGCCACCAGAGAGGAGAACCACCATGACAACCGCGACCTCGCCGTTCCGGCCGCTCGGGTTGGGCATCATCGTCCTGACCCTGACCACGGCCGCCATCCACCTCTACCTCGGCTCCCTCGGCCTCCCGATGTTCGTCCTAAACGGCCTCGGCTACCTCGCCCTCCTGACCGCTCTCTACGCCCCGATCCCCGGGCTCGCCCCCTACAAGAACCTCGTGCGGTGGGCCCTGATCGGCTACACGGCCCTCACCATCGTCCTCTGGCTCTTCATAACCGGCGGCGCCAGCACCACCCTCGGCTACGCGGACAAGGTCGTCGAGCTCGTCCTCATAACCCTGCTCCTGCTCGACCACCACGGCCAACGCGCCTGATCCGCCAGCCTAAGCTACCCACCGCCACGTCGTAAACAACGCCGTCAACGCCACCCCGAGTCCCCCCGAAACCACGAGCCACGCCACGAGCGACCACCTCCGACGCGAGAGCGCGTAGCCGAGCACGAGGAACACCGGAAATGCCCCGAGCACGAAGCGCGGCAAACTCATCAACGGAAACTGCGGCGAAGGCGTGAGCACCGGCAAGAGCACGAGCACGCAAGAATAGACGGACAACCCCGGCGGCAGCACGAACAGCCCCACGGCCGCGATCACCAAAAAGAACACCAGGAATCCGAAGTTGAGCACGTTGGAAGCCTCGAGCGCGGGCGTCGGGTCAGCGCCGAGGAAGAGCGTCGCCGGGTCCAGGACGTACTCCATGCCGTCCTCAGCGGCCCGCCAGGCGTCGCCCAGCGTCGAGCGCGGACCGGCGACCTCGCGGTTCCAGTGCTCGCCCTGCTGCCGGAAAGAGACCAGCGGGTCCCCGAACCGCGCCCACAAAAAGCCCCCGTACCCGACGAGGCCCGCCGGCACCAGCATCACGCCAAGCACTCCCCGCGCCCCGACCTCTCGTCGGTAGCGCAACCACTCCAGAAACAGCGGCACCATCAGCAAAACGCCCAGGTTACGCGTCGCTGCCGCCAATGCCCCGAGCAGACCAGCGAGCAGAAAGTCGCGCCTCACGCCCGCCGCCCAGAAAGACCCCGCCGTCAATGCCAGAAACAGCGCCTCGGAGTAGACCGCGTTCAGGAAGAAGGCCATTGGGAAGAAGGCCAGGCAGAGCGTCGCGGTGCGGGCCGCGCGCAGACCGGACAACCTCTCAGCGATGCGGAAGACAAAAAAGAGCGCGAAGACGGTTGCCACGAGCGACACCGCGACCCCCCAGAACGCCGGCCCAAGGTTCCCGAGCCCGACGAGCATAGGGTAGAGCGGGAAGAACGCCGTGGAGGCCGGCGCCCGTTCCCCGTATCCGTCTGTCGAGATCTCCGCGTACCACGCCCCGTCCCAGTGGGCCCAGTATCCGAGGAATCCAGACGGCCCCAGCGGATCCCCCGCGGGTTCGGCCCAGGGAAGAAAAGCCGCCGCGAGCGCTCCGGCACCCAGAAAGAGTAGTCTCGACGAGGCGAAGACGACCAGTACAAACATCCATACGGAGCGGATAGACGCAACTTTGGTGTCGAGGTTCTGATTCAGCGAGGCACCATCCCCAACGGAAAAACTATGCGGCTCCCGGGGGGTTGTACGGAGCTCTGAACAGAGCAGCCGGGACCGAGCATCGGACGGTTGTGAATGCGGAAGATAAGAAATTGCACGACCAAATTGTAACGTTCCCGGATTAGCCTGCGTAACCCATAAGAGACGAGGAGGTACGGGTGCATCTTCCGCCGGCAAACGGAGCGGAAGAGCCTCTCCAGTATCCCCGGTCCTTCTTCGAGAACCCAATTCTTGGGAAAGCGCCTGCGTGCTTGGCGGGATGCTAGAGTAAGTTCATGCAGAAGTGGGGCCCATGGGCACAGGAGGACCTCGATCAACTAAAGAGAGAGGTAACAAACTATTTCGTAGCCTACTACTCGGAGCTTCGTAGGCTAGTGTCGGAGCACGGGTCGGATTCGCTGCCGGAGTGGATCAAAGGCGTCCACCTCGTACATACTCACGCTTGCAGAGACGGTGTTCTGATAGCTCACGTTTATGAGGACAAGGTCCCGTCCGATATGGCTGTGGCGTTTGGGCAGGACGGTACCCCTTTCCATTTCGACATCTACCCCAGCGCCTTGGTCAGCGATCTTTATCTTCGGTTCATGCCGCCACGTCTTGGAGGCGGAAGGTTTCCGGTCCCGTCAATGCCCAACCCCGGCACGAAGTTCGGAAGATACACTTACCTACGCCCGCTAGAGATCTTGTATCCTATATCCGCGCAACGCTACGCAGTCGAGAAAGCGGAGAGACTATGGGCGCGCCTAGAGTACGCCGACGTAGAGGACACGATTGCAAAAGGTCGCTGGCGAGATGTCTTCCTTGCAATGGAGGAAGCGGATCTCGCTTTCCAGTACGCCCTTGACTTCGATTAGCGTGCTGCGACGGGATTCAAAGTGTGGATAAAATAGCTCTGATAGAAGCTTCGTCTTCAGGTTCCGCGCCGCTTCCGCGCAACCCTTCCTTTAGCTCTTGGGTTCCCGATGCGAGCAACCGGTGGGCGGCTCCTAGCGAGAGTCCAAGTCGGCCGGAGACGTCCTCTAGCAACAACCCTTCGTGGAAGTACAACCACACCGCTTCCCGTTTCTCTGGATCAAGAGAATCCAAAGCGTGACGCCAAGTATCCGTATCGTACTGTGAAGATAGGGTTCGGTCCGTAGCTTGGTTTTCTGGCGTTCCCCCCGCCAGCAGTAGTCTTTCTCTCTTCTCTTCTTCGTAAAGACGTTCCTGCACGAACATCTTCAGCAACGTCTGGTAGCCCAAATTTCTGCTATCTGCCAACGCCTTCAAACGGGAGAGCGTGAAATCGTCGAAACGGACGTTGATCGGCTTGGTCCGGGGACGTGGCCGCTCGTCCTCGGGGGCCTCCTCCGTGTTCTCCAGAAAACTTTGGGAGACCCCGTGCTCCATGAGGAAATCCATCCGCTCCTCGTCACTGAGGTTCGAGGGGATCTCTTCCGGGCTATTGATTGGCTTCGTCCGTCGATTCATCTGCTTCGCTTTCGGTATGCTCTCTTCTCCTGAAACTCGGCGTCCCTGGCGCTACCGACACGCCAGACCCTTCCCCTTTTGAGAACCCCTACCATAAACAGGATGCGGCCATCGTCCGTTTTTCCCACGAAGACGTACTCGGGATTGCCAACCCGGTCCGTACCAATCCGCTTAACGGAAGCTTGAGGATCTGTCGCGGCTTCCTCAGCCTCATAACGGTCCACCCCATGCCTGGTGGCCAGCTTGTCCTCGTTGTCGTCGTCCCACTCGAACTCGTCCCGCTGCTGCATCTCGGACGTCAAGTATACACTATTGTAAATACGGACTGTCCCCGATCAAGCGTACGGCGTGGTCCGTCTTCTCGTTCGCGCCTGCAGGGGCAACCGGCCAAACTGGGTGGGAATCACAACGCTTTTGATGCGCGTCCTCTGAGTGTACTGATGGAAACTACTCTTAGTAGCGGAGGTTCGGGCCACGGCTTATCGCCCACCAGGCGCCGCAGAAGGCGAGGACGGAGATGAGGAAGACCATCCCGAGCGTCGGGTAGGGGTTGAGGTCGGAGACGCCGAGCGTGGCGTAGCGGGCCGCGTCCACGGTGTAGAAGATGGGGTTGAAGAGCGTCGCCACCCTCAAGAGGTCGGGCAGCATCCCGACGGAGTAGAAGACCCCGCCGAGGAACGTGAGCGGCTGGATGACGATGCTCGTCAGGAACGAGATGTGCTCTATCCGGGTGGCAAGAGCCCCCACCATCGTGCCGATGGACGAGAATGCGAACGAGGCGAACAGGCCGATGACGATCAGGAGCAGCGGGTTCTCGACGTTCATCCCCACGAACGGGATGCCGACGAGGAAGGTGCAGGCCCCCATCACCACACCCCGGAGCGTGCCGCCGAGCGAGTAGGCCAGCGCTATCTGGAGGTCGCTCATGGGGCTTATGAGGACCTCGTCTATGTAGCGCTCGCGTTTGGCGTCGAAGACGGACCAGGAGGAGTTCATCTGCGAGTTGGTGACGAGGCTCATGAGGGCGATGCCGGGCAGGATGTACTCGAGGTACGGGACGCCTTCTATCTCCTTGATCCTCGTGCCGAGCGCTATGCCGAAGACGACGAGGTAGAGCAGGCTCGTCAGGATCTGGGGCATTATCGTCTGCATCCAGACCCGCGTGAAGCGCAAAACCTCGCGCTGAAGCAGCGTCAGGAACGTCCTATCGGTGAGAAGCATCGCCGATCACCTTCATGTAGACCTCCTCGACGTTCCTGGCGCCGTAACGCTCCTTGAGCTCCGCGCTGGTGCCCTGGGCAGCGATCTCCCCGCCGTTTATGAGCGCTATCTCCTCGCACAACGCCTCTGCCTCTTCGAGGTAGTGTGTCGTGAGCAAGATGGTCATACCGCCGCGGTTCAGTTCCCTGACGTAGCCCCACAGGCTGTAGCGGAGCTCAACGTCCACGCCGGCGGTCGGCTCGTCGAGAAAGAGGACCTTCGGGTCGTGCATCAGGGCGCGGGCGAACATCACGCGCCGCTTCATCCCGCCGGAGAGCGTATTCGTCCGTTGGTCGCGCTTCTCGACGAGGCCGAAGCGCTCCAGCATCTCCTCGGCCTTGTCCTTCGCCTTCTGCTTCGGTACGCCGTAGTAGCCGGCGTGGAAGACCAGGACCTCCTCGACCGTCAGGAACTTGTCCAGGTTGATCTCCTGCGGCGAGACCCCGATCATCCGCCGCGCTTCCCGGAAATCTCTAAAGGCGTCCTTCCCATACACCTCAACCGTCCCGGAGTCCGGTCGCGCCAGGCTGACGACGCTGTTTATGAGCGTCGTCTTCCCGGCCCCGTTGGGACCCAACAGCCCGAAGAACTTGCCGCCCCCGACCGTGAGCGAGACTCCGTCGAGCGCCCGGAACCCGTTCTTGTAGGTCTTTTTGAGGTCCTCGACCCTGAGCGCCGGGACGCCGTTACGCCCCCCGTTCAACCGGGCACCTCCGCGGCGACCGCCCCCGCGGCCTTCTCCCCGGAGAGCATGGACCCGTTGATGGAGGAATCCTCCGTGTATTCGCCCGCGAGGTACAGTCCGGGCGTCTTCGTTCGGTTCTCCGGCAGCCCCTCGTGGATGCCCGGTGGCTGGGCGAACTGGCCGTAGTGGATGCGCCGGAGCCCGAGCGGCCTGAAATCCGCGTCCGGGTACCAGCGGCCCATCTCCCCGATCCCGCGCCGGTAGAGCTCGTCGTCGGGGAGATCCAGGCCGGTCAGGGTGACCGCGTAGAGCAGGTGGCGTCCCGGCGGCGCGTACCCCTCGGAGACGCCGCTCATTTCGGCGGCGTTGTTTACGAAGGCCGCCTCGTCGCCGTTCAGCAGGATCTTCCTCCCACCCTCCAACCCGCTCGTCTCGTAGTACAGGCACACCTCCCCGACGGAATCTCTCGGCGTCCGCGCCCCGGCGAGTTCCCCCGCCGTGGGCGCGTCCGTGGCGACGACCACCGCGTCGGCCTCGTGCTCCCGTCCCGCGACCTCGACGCCCCGCACCCGGTCCCCGTCGCGCAGGAGCGAGCCGACCGGGCTGTTCAGGTGGATGCTGTCTTCCGGCAGGTGGGAGGCTAGCTGCTTCGGGATCTCCCCCATCCCCCGCGCCGGCACGACGGTCTTCCCCGTCGCGAGCATCCTGAAGGTGAACCGCAGGACGCGGGCGCTCGTCGTCAACGTGCGGTTCAGGGTGATGCCGCCGTAGAACGGCCTGAAGAACGCGTCGATAAACCGCTCCGAGAGCCCGGACGACCGGAGGTACTCCAGCGTCGAGACGTCGGCCCCGCCGTTCTCCCGCCCGGCGCTCGTCGCGTTGCCGGCCAGCGTCCGCGCCGCGACCCTGGCGGTCCTGAGCTTGTCCGCGAAGGTGGCGTCGTCGGAGAACAGCGTCGGCACGAGCGCCTTCGGGTCGCGCAGCGGGTCCGAAAGGACGCTCCGCTCGCCGCCCCGATGAACTACGGCGCCGGGATCGAAGGTGCGGAAGTCCAGCGCGTCGTGGTCCAGGTGCCTCTTCGAGACCGGATAAGACGTGAAGTACACCTGGAAGCCCCGGTCGAGCAGGAACCCGTCCCTCTCATCCGTGCGCACGCGCCCGCCGACACCGTCCGACGCCTCAAAGACGGCGACCTCGGCGCCCCGCTCCCTCAGAACCTTCGCACACGTAAGGCCGGCAAGCCCGGCCCCGACAACGATAACCTTCATAGAGGCAAGAGTGTAACGCAACGATCCGGCACGGCCGTTAGTTCTTTGACGAATCCAGCGGTACGGGCCGAACCGTCCCGGCCCTCGCCTCTCCAGGGGAACCCCCACCCTCAAGAAGGGTTACAACAGGCGCTGTTCGCCCACCAAGAGGTTGGGACCGAGGCGCCGCGGCACCAGACGTAGGGTGGTGGTTGATGCTATGGCGCCCGGTCGGCCCCGGCCCCCCACCGCGCCAGGGGACGGACCTGCTCGCTTTTTCCTTCCATGATAGTGGCCCCGTCGCCCGCGCGGTGCATCCGCCACGTCCCGCCCTCGATGTACCCGACCCTCCCCAGGTCGGGGTAATGGATAACCTCGCGCGCCATCCGGGTTCCGAAGATGAGGTAGGTGCAGGGCGCGTCCGAGCGGTTCACGACCTGGTGGGCGTTCGCCGCGCCCGCCGGCCAGCAGGCCGCGTCGCCGGTACGCAGCAGATGCTCGCCGTCCTCCTCGACCACGGTCGCCTCCCCCGAGAGCATATAGAGAAACTCGTCTTCCTCCTCGTGCCAGTGCCTCTCGGAAGAGCGCGACCCCGGTTGCAGCGTCTGGACGTGGGCGCCGAACTGGGTCAACCCGCCCGCGTCGGAGTAGCGCAGCCGCTCGGAGGCGCCGTACTGCTCCGGCTTCCGGGTCCGCCGGCGCCCGACCTTTCCGAACGATCATCTCGGCCCTCCCGAGGCGCGCCGCGCCTGTAATCGCAGCCGGCTTTGCCTCCCTCGAAACTGCGTCATGCGTAGGCTAAGCGGTCCAGACCTCGCGCGCAACGGCGGGCAGCATGCACCTTACGAAACGGGCCCTCGGTTCCGCCGTCCCGATTCCCCCTGTAGGTCGCGAGGTTTGCCAAGGGGCTCCTAAAAAGGACCGCCCTCAGCGCCCTTTCTCGAAGTCGAGCCTGACCTTGTGCTGCTCGTCGAGCTTGAGGGCGGCGGCGTAGGGCTTGCCGGCCTTGCTCCTGAAGCCCTTTAGCTGCGGCGTGCGGCGGTTCTTGAGGAGCTGCTTGGCCTGCGACTGGCTGAGGCGCTTGCCGCTGACCTGCTTCCAGATGGCGAAGTCGCAGCGGTTCGTCTTCCAGGCCGAGCAGCCGTAGGATTTCTTCGTCTCGACGACCGGAGAGCCGCACTTCGGGCACGTGCCGAGCGGCTCCTTGCTGGCGCGGGTGGGCGACGCCACGCGCTCGCCCCGCATCGCGCGCACGTCGTCGACGAGCGAGGTGGCGAAGCCGTTTATGTCGGCCATGAAGTCGGGGCGGCTCTCGGCGCCCTGCTCCATCCTGGCGAGCCGCTCCTCCCACCGGGCGGTGAGCTCCGGGGAGCCGAGCGGGCTGTCCCCGAGGAGGGAGATCAGGGCCCGTCCCTTCCCCGTGGGCACAAGGGACTTCTTCTCGCGCTCGACGTACCCTACCCTTATGAGCCGCTCGATGGTCGCCGCCCGCGTGGCCGGCGTCCCGAGCCCGGAGTCCTTCATCTGCTGCCGGAGCTCCTCGTCCTCGACGAGCCTGCCCGCCGTCTCCATCGCACCTAGCAAGGCGGATTCCGAATAGCGCGGCGGCGGCTTGGTCTCCCCCTCCTTGACGCCGGACTTGGCGACGTCCCACTCCTGCCCGACCTCTATCGGCGGCAGGACCGGCGGCTCCTGCTCCTTCTTCCCGCCGACGCCGTCCGGATAGAGCGCGCGCCAACCGGCCGCCAGTACCACCCGCCCCTTGCTCAGGAAAGTCTCCCCCCGAACCTCCGTGACGACGGTCGTGTTCTCGAAGCGGGCCGCCGGGAAGAACACGGCCAGAAAACGCCGCGCCACCAGGTCGTATACCTTCGCCTCGTCTGAGGACAGGTTGCCGGACGACTTCCTGTTCGTGGGTACTATGGCGTGGTGGTCCGTGACCTTAGAGTCGTTCACGATGCGCGGGGTTATGGGTAGTTTCGGCGCCCCCAGCAGCTTCTCGGCAAAGGACGACAGCTCCGGCAGGCCCCCCGCCGCCTCGACGCGCCGCTTCAGGCCGCCGACCATGTCCTTCGAGAGGTAGCGGCTGGAGGTGCGGGGGTAAGTGATGAGCTTCTTCTCCTCGTAGAGCGCCTGGGCCGCGCGCAGCGTCCGCTCGGCGGTAAAACCGAAGCGAGCGTTGGCGTTGCGCTGCAGCTCCGTCAAGTCGTAGAGGAGCGGCGGTTTCTCCGAAGCCGTCTTCTTCTCCGCCTTGCGGACGGTCCCCGTGCCGCCGCGCACCTTCTCCGCTATCTCCTCGGCCTTCTCCTTCTCCTGAAGGCGGCTCTCCTTCTTCCTGAACCAGACGCCGTCGTAGGAGTCCTTCTCGCGGCGGAAGCGCGCGTGGACGGTCCAGAATTTCTCCGGTTTGAAGGCCTCTATCTCCGCTTCACGTTCAACCAGGAGTTTCAGGGTCGGGGTCTGGACGCGGCCGACGGAGAGGACGTTGCCGGGGCGGCCGAAGCGAACGGAGTAGGCGCGGGTGGCGTTCATGCCGACGACCCAGTCGGCTTCGCCGCGGCTGCGGGCGGCGTCTTCGAGGGGCTTCATGCGTTGGCCGTCGCGGAGGGCATCGAAGCCGGCCTGGATCGCCTCCTGCGTCAGGGAGGAGATCCAGAGCCGCCGAACCGGCTTCCGGCACCGGCTGAGCCCATACAAATACGCGAAGATGAGCTCGCCCTCCCGCCCGGCGTCGCAAGCGTTCACGACCTCCGTCACGGAAGGGTCCTGCATCAACCCCTTCACCACGTCGAACTGCTCGCGGGTCTTAGGCGTCACCCTGACCTTGAACCTGTCCGGCAGGATCGGCAGACTCTCCATCCGCCACCGCCGGTACTCCTCCCCGTAAGCGTCCGGCGGCGCGAGCTCCGCGAGATGCCCGAGCGCCCACGTCACGGCCCAACCGTTACCCTTGACCGAACCCTTGCCCTTGCGACCGCCGCCCAGGGCGCCCGCGATGTCCCGCCCTACGGACGGTTTCTCCGCAATTATGAGCCTCATGGCCCGAAGTATACGGGAGTAATCAGGCAAGACAGCGTGGGGTTTGCGCGTCCTGGTCTAGCGGCTCAGGATTCGCTCAGTTCGCCGCCGAGCATCTTCGTGTCGCTGGGGCGTGGGTCGCCGTCGCGCTCGACGGTTATGCCTATCTCGGGGTAGGAGGTGGCGAACCGGGGGGCGTTCAGGCTTACTTCGGCGTCGCCGCTGTCGCCGATAGAGAAGGTTCCGGCGCTGACGCGCTCGCCGTCTTCGACGAACCAGATCTCGTAGTACTCCTCGCTCTCGCAGGGCGGCAGGCCCCACGCGTCGAGGCGCAGCTCCACGTTGTCGCCGGTCCCTTCCCGGATCTCCACCTCCCCGCCGGCCTCCGGCGCCCGCCCGGTCGGCTCCAGCGTGGCCGCCGCCACCTCCCCGTCAGAGAGAAGTCCCGGCACGTAGGCCGCCCCCAGGACCAGCAACAACACCGCCGCCGCGACCGCGAGCCTCGACAGTCCACGCCGCCAATCCGTTGCCGGGCGAGATGCGGCGGGCGCGTGACGGCCTGCGACGACGCTGTCCTTGAGCGTCTGGGGCGGGGTCTCGGAGGTCGCAGCGAGGTCCAACAGGTGTTCGTGGGCCAGGCGGAGGGACTCGGCCTCGCGCCTGCATCCGGCGCATTCTTCGAGGTGGGTCTCTACCCTTCGCGCCTCTTCGGCGTCGAGCTCTCCCATCACGAAAGGACCGAGCAGGTCCCGGATCTCCTGGTGATTACTCATCGGCGCTTCCCTCCGGGAGCATGGCTCTGCGCAGGGCGCGTAGGGCGGCGGTGGTGCGGCTCTTGACCGTACCGAGGGGGGTGTTGATGCGGTGGGAGATCTCGCGCTGGGAGAGGCCGTCGAAGTAGGCGAGCTCGATCAGCTCCCTGTGGACCGGCGAGAGGCGTCCGAGCGCCGCGGCGACGTCGAAGCTCCGCGAGAGCTCCGCGGACGGGTCCGCCTCTCCCGGCTCCGGCAGGAAATCGCCGCCGACGGTCTTTACCCGGGCTTTGCGGCGCCGGATCAGGTCGGTCGCCCGGTTCCTGGTGATGCGGTACACCCAGGTCGAGAAGCTGGCCCGCGAGGCGTCGAAGTTCCCCGCGTTCCTCCACACGGCCGTAAAGACGTCCTGCACGAGGTCCTCTGCGAGCCCCCGGTCCCCGAGATAACGCGTCCCTGTCCCGTACACGAGCCCGGCGTAGCGATCGTAGAGCCCGCCCAGCGCGCGCCCGTCCCCCCCGGCCACGCGCCGCACCAGAACCTCGTCCTCCACACCATCCATCCCGAGCCCTCCACCCGCCAACGGGTCCAGCCCGTCCCGGAC